>NZ_CP107766.1:0-316250 GCF_036345115.1 Streptomyces griseorubiginosus | reverse complement strand
GGCTTCACCCTCCCCGACCCTGAACCAGACCACGAAGGGATGCTCTACTACCGCAGCCAGCGCGGATAAGGCGGTCTTCGAGGAAGCCCAGCCTTTGTGGCCTTTGCTCGGCATGGCACCGCACACCCCGCCCGGCACCTCAACGGACCGAGACCGTCCTCCTCTACAGTCACCCAGGTGACTGAGCCCACCTACCTCTCCGCCGTCCAGGAGTCGTACGACACCGTCGCCTTCGACTACGCGGAACGCGTCAAGTCCCCTGCGGACCTGGACCCGTTGTCTCGCGCAATGCTGGCCTCCTTCGCCGAAGTCGTACAGGTGGCCGGGCTCGGACCGGTGGCCGACCTTGGATGTGGTCCCGGCAAGGTCACGGCACACCTCGCAGACCTCGGTCTCCAGATCTTCGGCATCGATCTGTCCCCGAAGATGATCGAACTGGCCCGAGCGGCCTTTCCGGAGCTGCGCTTCGAGGTGGGCTCGATGACGGCACTGGACATCCCGGACAACCACCTCGGCGGCATCCTGGCCTACTACTCCACTCACCACACCCCGCCCGAGGCGCTGCCCCAGGTGTTCGCGGAGTTCCATCGCACGCTCGCACCCGGCGGCCGCCTGATGATGGCCGGCCATGTGGGAGACAGCCTCCGGCTCCGACCGGAGCAAGCGTACGGAGGCCATCCCGTCTCCTACGAGTCCCACCTCCTCCCGGCGGAAAGGATCGTGGACCTGCTGGGCCAGGCCGGACTCGCCCTCACCGCACGCCTGTTGGAGGCACCGGCCGAGGGAGCGAACCGGTCGATCGCCACGTTCCTGGCACAGAAGCCCGCGCAGGGGTGATGTCGATGAGGCTGTGGGCGGTCAGCCGTCAGGGTCGACTTCGGGGTGCGTGAACCACACGGGCTTCCCCAGCCGCCGTGCATAGGCGATTTCCGCTCGGGTGCTGTCCCCGATGTAGTCGCCGACCACCAGCACTTCATCAGCGAGCCGGATCTTCGCCCGGTGCAGATCGCCGAGTCGAACCTTCAGCGCCTCCGCCTCGGCAGGATCGGCGCGGAGTTGGTGCGGCGACTTCATGTCGACCGCCGGTTTGACGACAATCTTCCCGGCGCAGGTCTCCCGCACATCTGCCTCGTTCATCTCGGCCATGAAACGGACGGAGCCGCAGATCACGACGATGCGCGGGAGGCCCATCAGCTCTTTCGCGTCGGCGAGCTTCTCCTCGGGCGTGTGCGGCTGCGGGGGTGACACTGGTTCCTCCTGATGAAGTGGTCCGGGCTCGCCGTCGAGTAGCCGGCCTGCGAGCCGAGCCGCCATGGCCGTGGTGACCCCGGTGGCCCGCGCACACGCTGGGCCACCGGGGCGTACCGTCAGGAGAAGGTCCAGGTCTCGCTGTTGGCGCTCGCGCTCCCGCCGAGTTCCTGGTCCACCGCCGCTCCTTGGGTGGTCGAGCCCGCGACGCCGATGTTCAGGCCGCTGCCGATACCGACGAGCATGTAGTTGCTGCCGGTGTAGCTTCCCGTCAGGTCGAGGGCCCACTGCTGGTTGGTACCGCCGTTGCAGGTCCACTGCTGCAACTGGACTCCGGCCGTGCTCGATTGGCTCGGCACGTCCAGGCACAGACCGCTCTTGACGCTCTTGAGCGTGTAGACGTTGTCCGCCAGCCTCGTGAGGGTCCACTGTTGGTTGGCCCCGCCGGTGGACGGCCACTGGATGACCTTGGCGCCGGTCGCCGTGGACCCGCTGGAGACGTCCATGAACTGGGAGCTGTTCACGTTCTTCAGGGTGTACGTCCCCGCCGCGGGGACCCCGCTACCGGCGGTCCACGTGCCGGCGGCCGCGTCGAGGGACCAGGTGGGGTACTGGCCGAGGTTGACCGTCGTACCCCGGATGGTCAGCGGCAGCCAGATCAGCTTCGAGGAGCCGAGGTCGGAGGTGTCCCAGCGGTCGCCGGCGTAGATGTAGGTGGTGCCGGCGGTGCCCTGCACGGTGATGACGTTCGCGGTCTGGCTGCCGTAGGTGTGGGTGCCCGGCGCGGCCAGGTCCCGGAACGCCGACCACGGGCCGCTCAGTGAGGTCGCGGTGGCGTAGATGTTGTCGTTGAGGCTCCAGCCGGTGAGGTGGGAGCCGAAGACGTAGTAGAGACCGTCTTTCTTGATCATGGCGGGAGCCTCGACGCTGTTGCTGCCGCTGCTGCCCAACACCGCCACCGAGCTGTCCACCGACAGGTAGTCGGCCGACAGCTTGTAGATGCGCAGGCCGTTGTTGCGGTCCTCGCTCAGCAGGTAACCGGTGCCGTCGGTGTCCTGGAACAGCCCGAGGTCCCGGCTGAGGTTGTTCATCGGCCGGAAGCTGCCCCGGTAGGTGTACGGTCCGCACGGCGTGCTGCTCGTCGCCACCCCGACCTTGGCCTCGGAGTAGTTCGTGCTGTCGATGTGCATGTACATCACGTACGTGCTGGTCGACGCGTTGTAGAGGACCTTGGGTCGCTCCACGACGCGGCTCGGGCCGAGGTCACCGCTGCTCTGCCTGCTCAATGCCTGGCCCTGGTAGGTCCAGTTGGCGAGGTCGGTCGAGGTGTAGCAGGGGATGTCCTGGAACGACGTGTCCGCCGACGTCTCACCCGTCTTGTCCTCGCCGAAGCCGTACCAGGTGCTGCCGACCTTGACGATGCCGAGTCCGTGCAACTGGAGAGTGTTGCCGGCGGTGTCGGTCCGCGCGGCACCCGTCGTGAACGACACGGTGGCCGCGTGCGCCTCCGTCGCCGGAAGCAGGAGTGCGGCGAGGCCGCCAAGTAGCGTCAGGAAAGCGGCGGTTCTGCGCCGCCACCGGCCGGCACGCGGATGGGGTGCTCCCTTGGACATGCTCGTCCCTCTCCTTCGAGGCTCAGGTAGCCGAGGCACCTTGCGGAGGAGTCGTCCGCCCCGTACGCGGCTCGTCGCCAAGACGATCTCTTGCCCCTGCGGGGACCCATGAGAAGTGCGACGGGTTCACAGCGTCAAGGAGCGCGATCGGCTTTGTTGATTCTTGACTGATTAACTCGGCCTCGAATGCGGGCTTTTGGCATGAAAGGGCAGCACATTTACGGTGCTTCGCTTCGCGCGACGAGCTTTCCCGATCAAGAACTTGTTACTTGCTGGTCGGGTTTGTTCGGGAGGGCGCGGCATGACGGTGGCAGCGGGGTTGTGCCCGGCCTCGATGTCAGCCCCGGCTCCTACCATGCTCGGTCATGACCGATGACGTGCTCGACTACTCCCGACCCGGGCCCTTCACGCGCTTCGACGAAAGCCAACTCCCGCTCCTTGAAGGGCTGCCGGAGGATCCCGTGGCCGTCTGTGCCGCCGTGCAGGACCTGGTCATCCAGCCCGCGGACGCCGTGGCGTCGGGGGTTCCGGAGAGCCGGGTCGCCGAGAAGAACATACGGCCCGTCAACAAGCTGATCACCGGACTGACCGCTCTGAACCCCGCGCCGCTGCACCAGCCCCGCACTCCCGAGACACGAGTGATCGGCACCTGCCGTCACTTCGCCACCATCGCCTGTGCCGTCCTGCGCGCTCGGGGCATCGCCTCACGAGCCCGTTGTGGCTTCGGCACCTACTTCCTCGAGAACCGTGGCGTCGATCACTGGATCACCGAGTACTGGGACGACGATCAGAACCGCTGGGTGCGGGTCGACGCCGAGCACCTCGGCAAGAACTACGTCGACCACCCGGACGATCTCGCCCCGGGCGAGTTCCTCACCGGGGGTGAGGCCTGGATCCGGTATCGCAGCGGCGTGATCGATCCGTACATGTTCGGGGTGGCGGGCACCGACCACGCGTGGGGACCGCACGAGATCAGCGGCAACGCCGTCCGCGACCTCGCCGCGCTCCGCAAGCAGGAGACACTCAACTGGGACGAGTGGGGCCGTATGACCGCGGCCTACGAGGGCAAGAGCGGCCCGGACTACGACCAGCTGATCGATGAGGTCGCGGACGCCTGCGCCAAGGACGATCCGCCGACCCTGACCCGTCTGTCCGCCCACGAGGACCTGGCAGTTCCGCGGCATCTGCTCGCTTGAGCACGGCGGGTGCCGGACACCTGGCATCACCCACCGCGCAGGTCCCCACCTGACACCAGGCTGGGCATGCGGCCACGACCCCGACTAAGAGGCCGTGAGATAGGCGGCGTGGAGAGCCTCAGGATCAAGGTGGGCATAGGCCCGAGAGAGCATGTAGTTGCGACGCTCTGTGACTGCTGGGGAAACCTGTGCGCGTCTTCCGTTTCAGGTCGTCTGCCTGGCCAGCCTGTGCAGGGCGCGCGAGGCGGGTGATCCGGGGTCGGCCGTGATCAGGACGACTTCTTGGTCTTCCTCGGGTACGAGCAGGACGTCACAGTTCAACCGCAGACTGCCGGCTTCCGGGTGGTCGAGCGTCTTGGTGCGGTGCCCGGGAGCGTGGACCGGACGCGCCTGCCAGATCTGCCGGAACTCCTCGCTGCCGGCGTCCAGTTCGGTCAACAGGGCGGTCAGCTGCGGGTCGTGCGGGTAGCGGTCGGCGGCCCGGCGCAGTCGCGCCACCACGATGTGCCCGAACTCCTCGGTGGTGGAGCTCTCGTGCATCCGCGCCTGGTCCAGGAAGCGGCGCCGGGCCAGGTTCGTCGTCCCGCCTGCGAGGTCGCCGCCGAGCAGTGCCTGGGCCAGGGGGTTCCAGGCGACGACCCCGTACGCCGCGTCGGTGACGATGGCAGCGGTCTCCGGTAGCCGCTCCAGCATCCGTGCCACGTGCGGGCGTACCCGCCGCACGACATTGCTGCCGGGCGGCGGGTTCGATCCGGCCAGACGGAACAGATGACTGCGCTCGGCCGGCGTGAGCCGCAGCGCCTGAGCCAGCGCGTCCAGGATCCGGGCCGACGGCCGCGGTCCGCGCGCCTGCTCCAGCCGCGTGTAGTAGTCGACCGACATGTGGGCGAGGCCCGCCACCTCTTCGCGGCGCAGGCCCGGCGTGCGGCGGGCGGTGCCCGTCGCCGTCAGGCCGATCTCGTGCGGGCGCAGGCCCGCCCGGCGGTCCCGCAGGAAGCGGGCCAGCTCCTGCCGCGCCATGCCGCCTCCCGCCGCTTGCCTGGTACAGGTTGTCCCTGGCAGGGCGCCCACCGCCAGAGGACCGTAGTTGCCATGAACGATCGCACAGCTCTGGTCACCGGTGCCAACAAGGGCATCGGCAAGCACATCGCCCAGCTGCTCGCTGCTCAGGGCCTCACCGTGTACGTGAGCTCCCGCGACCCGGGGCGCGGACAGCGGGCCGTCGAGGAGATCGGCGCCGACGCCCGGCTGCTGGTCCTCGATGTGACGGATCCCGACGGCATCGCACGGGCCGCGGCTCAGGTGGACCGCCTGGACGTGCTGGTCAACAACGCCGGCCTCGCACCATCGTTGGCCTCGCCGGCTGACACCGGCGTCGAGGAGTTCCTGCGCGCATACGAGACCAACGTGTTCGGGGTGGCGGCGGTGACCAATGCCTTCCTGCCTGCCCTGCGCCGGTCCCCGCACCCGCGCATCGTCAACATCTCCAGTGGCACCGCGTCGCTGACCTGGAGTGCGAACCCCAATCCCCAGTTCACGCCGGGAAGCGGTGGCGCCGCCGCCTACCGCTCGTCCAAGGCCGCCCTCAACGCCCTTACCGTCTTCTACGCCCAGACGCTGGCCGAGGATGGCTTCAAGGTCAACGCGCTCGCCCCCGGCCTGCGGGCCACCGATCTCACCCCCGGGGCCGCCGCTGCCGGCGGTGACCCGGCCGAGGCAGCGCGGGGTGCCCTCCGCCTGGCCCTGCTGCCGGACGACGGCCCCACCGGTGGCTTCTTCTCCTGGGACGGAACGCCCGTGCCCTGGTGAATTGGTGATCAGTCACCGGCAGCGCCGGGGGCGGGTGTCCCAGCGGTGGGTGGTCCAGGCTCGGCGGATGAGGCTGCGGACGATGATGATCGTGCCCGCGAGGTCGAAGAAGGCGTTGACGACGGTCGAGCGGCGCTCGTAGCAGCAGGCAACGCGGTGGAAGGCGTTCTGCCAGGCGTGGGTGCGTTCGACATGCCACCGCTGACTGGCCCTGGATCGGCGCCTTCTCGCCCTTGTGCGCGATGCGGCCGTGCAGGTTGCGGGCGGCGAGCTCGGTGCGGGTCCTGTCCGAGTCGTAGCCGGCGTCCAGGTGCACCGTGATGCCGTCGGGCAGCGGCCCCAGGTCGACCAGCAGGTCCGGCGTCGGCGCGAGCAGCGGCGAGTCGTGGCGGTTGGCCCCGGCCAGGACCCGGCCGAGCGGGATCCCGTATCCATCCGTCATGCCTGAGCGTTTCAGGCCCTGTTTGCCGCGGTCGACCGGTGAGCGCCCGGCAACCTCGCCGCCGCCGGGGGCCTTGGTGATGGAGCCGTCAACGGCGATCTGGTCCAGTACGAGCCCGACGATCCGGTCGTAGGACTCCAGCGCGATCTGCTTGAGCCGGGTGAAGACGCCGAGCCGGATCCACTCGTCACGGCGGTTGCGGATGGTGGTCGCCGAGCAGGTCGTATCGGAGATCGCCTGATACGAGCAGCCGAACCGCAGGAGCTGCAGCAGTTTGTCGAACACGATCCGGTCGCTGATGCGGGGCCGGTGGCACCCCAGCGGGTGGGACGGATGACCTTCGGGCGCTCGGGTAGCAAGGCAGCGAATTGGTCCCAGAGCGGGCCGGTCAGCCATGACGGCGGCACGGGCACAGGTTCCCCCGGTGATCACAGAGCGTCGCAACTCCATGATCACGGAGACCTGTGCCCGCCTCGCTGCCTGGGTACCCCACCCCGCCCATCCGCGCGGGTTCTAAACGGGCGTAGCCCCTGAAGGCGCGAAGGGCGCGCCATGACCGGGCACGATCAGGGTCGGACCAAGCGCCAGGACCTTCTCCCTGGAGGAGCGCAGCTGGGCGCGGTCGGGTGCGAAGGGGTCGTCGGCCGGGCCGTGTTCGCCCCACCACAGGTGGGTGAGGACCACCAGGCCCTGGTCGGTGCTGACGAGCGTGCTGACGTCCTCCGCAGTGTGGCCGGGGGTGGTCATCAAGGTGATGGAGGGGGAGAGCGCGAAGCCGTCGGCCGGCCGGTCCTCCCAGATGTCGTCGCGGTAGACGGCCATGTGGTCGTGGAAGCGAGCGCGGGGGAAGAGGGCCGCGTTGAGTGTGTGGTCCGGGTGGTGGTGGCTGAAGATCACGTCGGTGATCTGCCGGACGTCGATGCCGCGTTCGGCGAGGGGATCGAGGATGAGCCCCCGGTCGGCGACCATGCCCGGGTCGACGACGGCCAGGGTGTCGCCCTCGGTGAGGAGAGTGACCGTACCGGCGACGCGATCATGGGCGTATCCCGTGGTGAGGACATGGAACGAGGCGGTCATGATCGACTCCCTGGGGTGTGGGCTGCGGCGGCGGTCAGCGGTCGAGCAGGTCGCCGAATCCGGTGAGAAGGGCGCGCAGTCCGAGCTCGAACGCCCGGGTGGCGCGGCTGTGGTCGGCGGGGGTCTGGTCCAGTACGGCGCTGAGGTGCGGGGCCGTGTCGCGGGCGACGTCGGAGACCATCACGGGCGGCGCCACCAGGTCGAGAGCGGAGCCGAGCACGAAGCTCTCCAGCGCGGTGATCAGCGGCATGACGTCCTGCGCGGCGAAGCCCGCCTCCAGGAGCAGGCCCGCGACCTTCTCGTACATCTCGTGCATGAAGGGCTCGGCGAGCGGGGCGGTGGCCAGCAGCGGGACCGCTCCGGGGTGGGCGGCGAAAGCGGCGAGGTAGGAGCGGGCCCAGCCTTCGAGAGCTACGGCCCACGGCTGTGACCAGTCCTGGGTGTCACCGGTCGTCAGGGCCAGCTCCTCGCGCATGAGCGAGATGATCTCGTCACGGCCGGCGACGTGGTGGTAGAGCGCCGACGGGGCGACGCCCAGGGCCTTGGCCAGGGCGGGGATGGAGAAGGTGCCCTTCTCGTCGGCCAGGCGCAGTGCCGCGGCACCGATGCGCCGGCGGTCCAGCAGGGGGGTGCGCGGCCGTCCCACGGTGGCTCCTCGTCGTCGTGTGCCGTAATCCAGACTTTACCGAATGGCATTCAGTAAAAGTCTTCCCAGTCGTCGGGGCGGCGCCTACATTACCGGAAACCGAACACCTTTCAGTTATGTGGTCGGTCGAGGGAAAGGCACTGCCACACGCCATGCACGCCGACATCGTCTTCATCGCAGGGACCGTCCGGACCGGGGACGCGGACACGCCCGTCCACGACGCCCTCGCCGTCACCGACGGCCGGATCACCGCCCTGGGCGCGGACGCACTGGCGGCCAGGGGGCCTCGTACGGAAGTCGTCGATCTCGGCGGGGGAGCGCTGCTGCCGGCGTTCGGCGACGGTCATGTGCACCCCGTCATGGGCGGCCTCGCGCTGGGCGGGGTCCCGGTCCGGGGCACGGCGAGCGTCGAGGAGATCGTCGAGGCCGTACGGCGCTGGGCCGCCGAGCACCCGGACGCGGAGTGGATCACGGGGGACGGCTTCGACCCGTGGCTCGCCCCCGACGGCCGGTTCGACGCCAGGTGGCTGGACGCCGCCGTACCCGACCGCCCCGTCGTCCTGCGCACCATGGACCACCACACCGCCTGGGTGAACAGCGAGACACTGCGCCGGGCCGGTTACACGGCTGACACTCCGGATCCGGTGGGCGGGGAGATCCTGCGCCGGGACGGGAGCGCGGAGCCGCTGGGCACCTTGCGCGAGTTCGGGGTCCTCGGCCCGGTCCTCGCCCTCATCCCTCCGGCCACCCACGAGGCCCAGGTGGCCGCGCTGCGCGAAGCCGCCGCCCGGTTCGCCGCGGCCGGCGTGACCTGGGTGCAGGACGCCTGGGTCGAACCCCACCAGGCCGACGTCTGGGTCACCGCCGCGACCACCGGGCCCGGACTCCCCGTCCGCGCCGACCTCGCCTTCGTCCTCGAACCCGGCGACTGGCGCGAGCGGATCACCCGGTTCGCCGCCGACCGCGACCGGGTGGAGAGCTCCGCTCCCGGACTGGTGACCGCCCGGACGGTGAAGTTCTTCGCCGACGGTGTCATCGAGTCCGGCACCGCCGCCCTGCTGGAGCCCTACGCCGACTGCCCGCACTCGCACGGCATCGCCAACTGGACCCCCGCGGAACTCGCCGAAGCCGTCACCGCCGCCGACGCGCTCGGCTTCCGCGCGCACCTGCACGCCATCGGCGACGCCGGCGTACGGGGCGCCCTGGACGCGATCGAGTCCGCCGCCCGCGCCAACGGCGCCCGGGACCGCCGTCCGGTCGTCGCGCACGCCCAGCTGATCGACCCCGCCGACCTGGCCCGCTTCGCCGCGCTCGGGGTGATCGCCAACCTCCAGCCGCTGTGGGCCCAGCCCGACCCCCTGATGACCGAGCTGACCCTGCCGAGGATCGGCCCGGAACGCGGCGCGCGGCAGTACCAGATCGCCGCCCTGCTCGCCTCCGGCGCCCGGCTCTCGTTCGGCAGCGACTGGCCGGTCACCGCGCACGAACCGCTGCGGGGCATCGCCACCGCGGTGACCCGCCAGACGCCCGACGGCCAACCCGCGGGCGGCTGGCTCCCCGAGGAGCGGATCGACATCCGCACAGCTCTCGCCCTGTACTCCGCGGGATGCGCCCACCAGGCGTTCGAGGAGAAGGAATGGGGCGTCCTGCGCCCCGGCATGCGCGCCGACCTGGTGCATCTCGCCGCCGACCCGGTCGGGACCGCCCCCGGTGACCTCGCACAGCTGCCCGTCCTGGGCACCTGGCTCGCGGGCCGTCGCACCCATGCCGCCGCTTCCCAGCACACGGGCGCCGGGAGACGATAGCCCCCTGTCGTCACCACCGGCCCGTGTGTCTCCGACATCCCACCCACTCGCTCGACCACACGCACCACGCGGAGACCCTCATGACCGAGCCCCTCGTCCCCACCGCTCCCCAGCAGCCACCCTCGGCCACCGGCGCCGACCCGAGCCCTCACCTGCAACGCGGCTCGCTCGGCGTCGCCGACATCGTCTTCTTCGTCGTCGCCGCGGCCGCCCCGCTCACCGTGATGGCCGGCGTCGCGCCCCTGGCCATCCTCTTCGGCGGCATCGGCGCCCCGGCCGCCTATCTCGCCGTCGGCGTGGTGCTGGTCCTCTTCGCGGTCGGCTTCACCGCGATGACGCCGTACATCCGCAACGCGGGTGCCTTCTACTCGTACATCGCCCGCGGTCTCGGGCGTCCGGCCGGGCTCGGTGCGGCGCTGCTCGCGGTCTTCTCCTACAACTCCCTGCAGATCGGCATGTTCGGGGCCTTCGGCTTCTTCGCCTCCACCACGGCCAACGACCTCCTCGGCGTCGACCTGCCCTGGCCGGTGTACGCCTTCGCGGGGATCGCGGTCGTCTGGCTCCTCGGGTTCCGCTCCATCAACCTGGGCGCCAAGGTCCTGGCGGCGCTGCTGATCGCCGAGACCGCCATCCTGGCGCTGCTCGCCGGCGCGGTCCTGGTCAAGGGGGGCGCGAGCGGGCTGACCTTCGACTCCTTCGCCCCCTCGAAGGTCTTCGTCTCGGGGATGAGCGGGCCGATCGGTCTGGCCGTCGCCGCGTTCATCGGCTTCGAGGCCACCGCGATCTACCGCGAGGAGGCCCGCGACCCCGACCGCACGGTGCCCCGCGCCACCTACCTCGCGATCGGCTTCCTCGGCCTCTTCTACGCCTTCATCTCCTGGATCATCGTGCAGGCCTTCGGCAGTGACCAGGCCGTGGCCGCCGCGGCGAAGAACCCGGCGGAGATGTTCTTCACCGCCATGACCCAGTACGTCGGCGGCTGGGCCAGCGACGTCCAGCGCGTCCTGATCGTCACCAGCGTGCTCGCCGCCCTGCTCGCCTTCCACAACGCCATCACCCGGTACGTCTACGCCCTTTCCGCCGAGCGGGTCGCCCCCGCCTCGCTGGGCCGTGTGCACCCCAGACACGGCTCGCCGTGGGTGGCCGGCGTCGCGCAGAGCGTCCTGGCCGCCGTGGTCGTCGCCGTCTTCGCCGCGATCGGCGTCGACCCCTACACCAAGTTCTTCCTCTGGGTGAACACACCCGGTGTGGTCGGCATCCTCGTCCTCCAGGCCCTGGCGGCCTTCGCGGTGGTCGCCTTCTTCCGCCGCAACAGGGCCGAGCACGGCGAGGGGCCCGTCCGCACCCTGGCCGCGCCCGCCGCGGCCGGCATCCTCCTCACCGCCGCCACCGTCCTGGTCTGCCGCCGCCTGGACCTGTTCACCGGCGCCGGCCCGGCGGTCAACTGGAGCCTGGTCGCACTCACGCCGGCGGTGTTCCTGGCGGGCGTCGTCTACGCGGTACGCATCCGCCGCACCCGGCCCGAGGTCTACGGCAAGCTGGCGACGACCGACGTGGACAGCGTCTGAGCCTTGGCGTGCACGGTCCCCTCGACCGTCCGCTCCTTTGCTGTACGGCGGTCCCGCCGGCCGGCCCGACGCCGGGCGCGGGACCGCCCTGAGGCATGCGCGCCCGAAATCGAGGCGGCCCACGCGGAAGTCGCGCGCCCATGACTTCTCAGCCGCAGCAGGAGACCGGCGTGGCGCCGCCCGGCCGGCAGGCCGACGATCACTGCCGCTATGACGCCATGGACCGGACATCGGGGTCGCGGCCGTACGGCTAGCCTGCGGGAATGTCGTACGAGTTGAACGCCGTCATTGGACGTTTCGACCTGCTCAGGAGCCGGACCGCCGCGATGGGGGCAGAGGTGGTCGCCCCGCTCCGGCAGGGCATGGGACTGGTGCCGGTCACGATGATGTCCCCGTCCTTCGAACAGGCTGTGAGGGCGTGGTCGCAGGGCGGGCCGGTCGCCTGCGTGGAGGCGGACTTCCATGGCGGGGACGGGTACCAGACCGCTGCCGTATGGCACATGGGCGCGGTGGTGTGGGGCCCGGTCCATGCCAAGGATTTCACCCGCCCACGGGAGAGCTGGCCGATCAATGGCGCGCTCGCCCAACTCGATGTCGTCGTGAGCGCCTCCGAGGAAGCCGAGGGCCATGATCTGTTCCGGGTGCTGGGGCTCGGATGGGAACAGGACCTGGAGGGCTGGCAGTCGGCCGGCCGGAGGGCCCGTTGGGCGGCAACCTACGACGACTGGCATCAGGAACAGCTGGCGGAGCGGGAGAGAGCGGCGCGTGCCGCCGCGGAGTCGGAGAAGTACAGGAGGCTCCCGGATGTTCCGGTGGCCCTGGACGGCAAGGCGATCATGAACCTGCTCGACCTGCCTCCCGGCCCGCTGATCGGCGCGGCCACACGCCATCTGCAGGAACTGCATCTGGAACGCGGCCCGTTGTCGCGGGACGAGGCCGTCACCCGGCTGAGGGCCTGGGCTGTAGGGCAGGACATGGGCCACAGCAGCGGGTGACCGGCCAAGTGGCCGGCTGCTGCGGGACCGGCGAGGGGCGGGGGCTCGTGCCGAAGGCGTCGGTGGCATGATCCGCGCCATGGATCAGGTCCCCTACTCGGCTTCGTGGCTCTCGCAATGGCGTGAAGAGATCACGGATGCGCTGAGCTGCATGATCTTGACGTTCAAGCAGACCTACGGCTACGAGCCGGGCACCAACGAAGTCCGGGACGCCGATGAAGAGGACCTTCGGGCTGCCCGCGCATACAGCCAGGAGCCCCTGGGATGCGAGGATCTGCTGACGTTCTACGAGTCGTTCGGAGAAGTGGTGTTGCCAGACGTCGGCAACGGCTGCTTCATCCACTCGGCGCGTGACGTCCTGGACAGACTGGCAGAGCACGGCGCCGTCTTCCTTCCAGAAGCCGATGACCCCCACGGCATGGTGATCGCTTCGAGCGGCGGCGGCAACCTGTACGTCGCCGACTGGGGCGGCGCGATCCACCGTTCTCGGACCGCCTCCATGGAGGACGCGGAGTTCGACCGGATCGCGGACAGCGTGCCGGAGTTTCTTGCCCACATGCGCAACTGCGTCGTCCGCTTCGTGAGGACGGGAGCGACCGGCGAGTTCTAGCGATCAATCGGGCGGGACAGGGGCGGAGCCCGCAGCATCGGCCGGGGCCAACCTGGTTGACATGGCGGGTTGTCGGACCGGCCAACCGCACGGAGTGTCGGCCACCGGGTTGCCCCGGCAGCCGACACTCGCCGTACGACGACACTCGGCCGTCCCGTCGGACGGCCGAGAGATCCCGACCCTCCCGGGACTCAGGCGGCGACAAGCTCCTTCTCGCGTTCCGGCGTCTTGACCACGGGCTCCTTCTTGTTCGGCAGCGAGAGCCGGAAGACCTTGCGCCACGCGGAGAAGACCTGCTTGGGCAGCGGTCCGGTCACGTACTCCAGCTCGTACTTCTCGAACAGAGCCCGCACCTTCACCGCGACCTCTGCGTACCGGTTGCTCGGCAGGTCCGGGAACAGGTGGTGCTCGATCTGGTGCGAGAGGTTGCCGGTCATGAAGTGCATGGCCTTGCTGCCGCTGATGTTCGCCGAGCCCATCATCTGGCGCAGGTACCACTGGCCGCGCGTCTCGCCCCGGATCGACCGGCGCTCGAAGACCTGCACGCCCTCGGGGAAGTGCCCGCACATGATCACCGAGTGGGACCAGACGTTGCGGACCAGGTTCGCGGTGAACGTCGCGGCGAGCGTGGGGAGGAACGACGGGCCCGACAGCAGCGGGTGGATCACGTAGTCCTTGAGCACCTGCTTGCGGATCTTGCGGCCCACGGCCTTGGCCCGCGCGCGGAACTCCGGGTTCTTGCGGCGGCGCTTGTGGAGGTTCTTGCCGAGTTCGAGGTCGTAGGCCGCGATGCCGTACTCGAAGAAGCAGGCGTTGATGAAGTTCCACAGCGGCTGGCCGAGGTGGAACGGGTGCCATTTCTGGTCCTCGTCGACGCGCATGATGCCGTAGCCGAGGTCGTTGTCCTTGCCGACGACGTTGGTGTACGTGTGGTGCAGCTCGTTGTGCGAGTGCTTCCACTGGTCGGCCGGCGAGACGTGGTCCCATTCCCAGGTGGTGGAGTGGATCTTCGGGTCCCGCATCCAGTCCCACTGGCCGTGCAGGATGTTGTGGCCGATCTCCATGTTGTCCATGATCTTCGCCACGGACAGCCCGGCGGTGCCGATCACCCATGCGGGCGGGAACATCGAGAACAGCAGCACTGCCCTGCTGGCCAGTTCGAGCTTGCGCTGCGCACCGATGACCTTCCGGATGTACGCGGCGTCCTTCTCGCCGCGGCCGGCGATCACCTCGTCGCGGATCGCGTCCAGCTCGCGGCCGAGCTCCTCGATCTGCTCAGCGGTCAGGTGGGCGGTGGGGTCGATAGCGGTCAAGGGGTTCCTACCGTTCGATGTCGCAAGGGCCCGCCGCGGCGGACACACAGGTCTGGATGAGGACGCCCGGCTCGGCCTCGGTGATCTCGCCGGTGCGCAGGTCGCGGACGGCGCCCGCCTTCAGGGGTGAGACACAGCCGAAGCAGATGCCCATACGGCACCCGGAGGGCATGAGCACACCGGCCGCCTCGCCGACGTCCAGCAACGGCGTGGCGCCGTCCGCGTCGACGGTCGTGCCGGTGGTGCTGAAGGTGACCTCGCCGCCGCCGTCGCCGGCGGCGACGATGGTGGGGCGGAAGCGTTCGGTGTGCAGGCGCTCCGGGACGCCGTGGTCGCTCCAGTGCTTCTCGGCGGCGTCGAGGAGGCCCGCGGGCCCGCAGGCCCAGGTCTCGCGCTCGGCCCAGTCGGGCACGAGTGCGTCGAGGCGGGCGATGTCCAGCACGCCGTCCGTGTCGGTGTGCACCTCGGTGAGCCGCAGCTTCCCGTCCGCGACCAGGTCGTGCAGTTCGCCGCGGAAGATCACGTCCTGGGGCCGTGGCGCGCAGTGGACCATGACGACGTCGTCGAACTCGGTGTCGCGCAGCATGCCCATGACGGGCGTGATGCCGCTGCCGGCCGTCAGGTAGAGCACCTTGGCGGGCTTGGCCCGCGGCAGTACGAAGTCACCGGTCGCCTGGTCGAGCTGGATCAGCGTGCCCGGTCGCGCCCTGCGGACCAGGTGGTTGCTGACCTTGCCGTCCGGGATCGCCTTCACGGTGATCGTGACGCGGCCGTCCGGGCGGTCGGTCGGCGAGGTGAGGGAGTAGGCACGCCACAGGCGCACCCCGTCGACGTCGACCCCGATCCGCACGTACTGACCCGCAGTGTGGCCGCGCCAGCCCCGTCCCGGTCTGATCACGATGGTCGCGGCGTCACCCGTCTCGGGGTGTACGGCCTCGATGCGCCCCCGCAGGTCAGCACCCGCCCGCAGCGGGCTGACCAGGTCGAGGTAGTCCGACGGCAGCAGCGGCGTCGTGACCATCTCCAGCAGTTTCCACGCCCTGCTGCGCAGGGCAGTACTCGTCATGACTCCAGCTTGCTGTGCCTCAGGGCGTAAAGTCCTGACCGAAGGACGTAAATCTGGTGGGCTGAATTGTTCGCAGGGAATAGATCCGTGAGTCATGTGACGCAGAGGGCCAGCGAGCTGGCCCTGGATGAGACGACGGTCACCGTACTGCGGGCCGCGTTGAAGACCACCGCCGACGAGGTCGTCCAGGCGATCATCGACGAGGTCCCGCCCTACGCCAACGCGCTCTCGGGCCACATGGGCGCCACCATCCGCCGGGCCGTGCGCACGGCCTTGGGACATTATCTCGACCTGGCGAGCGGGAACGCCACGGGCGGTGACGGCGGTGACGCGGCCTACGAGCTGGGCCGTGGCGAGGTGCGGGACGGCCGTTCGATGGACGCTCTGCTCAGTGCCTACCGCGTGGGTGCCCGCGTGGCCTGGCGATGCCTGGCGGCGGGCGCCGTACCCGCGGGTCTGCCCGCCGCCGAGGTCGCCAAGTTCGCCGAGCTGACCTTCGCCTACATCGACGAGCTGTCCGCCGCGAGCGCGGCGGGCCACGCCGACGAACTGGCCGCCCGCGGCCGGGCGCACGAGCGCCACCTGGAACACCTGGCCCGCGACCTCCTCGCCGGCGCGAGCCCGGACGTACTGCTGGCCTCCGCCCAACGGGCCGGGTGGCAGCCGCCGGTTTCGCTGACCGCGGTCCTGCTGCCCGCCGCCCAGGCCCGGCCCGCCTACCGCACCCTCGAGGCGACCACTCTCGTCCTGGACGATCTGCCGGACTCCACCGGTGTACTGCTCGTCCCCGACGCCGACCGGTCACATCTCCTGCGACAGCTCACCGAGCGCCATGCCGTGGTCGGCCCGGCCCGGCCATGGACGCGTGCGTCCGCGTCGTACGCACGAGCCCTCCGGGCGCGCCTGCTCTCCGCCGACATCCGCGACACCGAAAACCACCTGCCCGAGCTGGTACTGAGCGCGGACAAGGACGCGTTCGCGGATCTGCGTGCCCGCGCCCTCGCACCGCTCGCAGCGTTGCCGAGTGCGACCGCGCGGCGGCTGGAGGAGACGTTGCGGGCGTGGCTGCTGCACCAGGGCAGACGGGAGGAGGTGGCGGCGGCGCTGTTCGTCCACCCCCAGACCGTCCGGTACCGGATGTCACAGCTACGGGAGCTGTTTCCGGATCTCGCGTCGCCGCACCGGGTCCTCGAACTGACGCTGGCGGTCGGTCTGGAGGCCGCCGATTGACGCGTACGACCGTCCGCGACCGCATTTGTGAGCGGCTCAGGAATCGCGGCTCGGGTTGGGGCACCGTCGGCCTGGCTGCCGATTGGTCAGCGGCGTTGACGTCTGCGGCACATACGCACCGCGACACACTGTCAGTACGCGCTACGGCGGGCTCATGACTGCTTCGGAACCGGCGGGGCAGAGCCGGTGAGGGGACCGTGCCGGCGGCTGAGTCGGACCCTGGGCTGCGCATCGTCCCGGAGGGTGACGACGCCTCGGAGACAGCGGAGCGGCCGGCTCGCGGTCTGCGCACGACTGGACGGGGCGCGGCGGGACGGCCGTCTGGCGGGCCTGTCGCGGGGTCGGCGTGCAGGATTGCGAGGACGCGTCCTACAGACGAGGGTCGGCGTCACGGCGCAGGGAGGTCCGCGCCGCGGCACTCTCGCGCAGCAGGCTCGCGAAGGTCTGGGCGGCGGGTGTGAGGGCGTGGTCGGCCATGCGGACCAGCAGGATGCGGCGGACCGGGGCGGGTGGCTGCAGGGGCAGGATGCTGACGCCGGAGCGGAGGCCCTCCAGAGCCAGGGCTGGGGCCAGCGCGACGCCGATGCCGGCCGCGACCATGGCCTGGGCCTCCTGGTAGTCGTGGGCCTCGTAGGCGATCTGCGGCTCGAAGCCGACGGCACGGCAGCTGCGTTCGAGTGCCTCGGCCACCGGGTGGTTGTCGGCGCGGGTGATCCACGGGTCGTCCGAGAGGTCGGCAAGGGTGGCAGAGGCGCGGCCCGCGAGGGGGTGACTGTCGCCGACGAGGAGCGCCGGAGGGTCGTCGGCGAGCGGGGTGACGACCGCGTCCGCCCGCTCGATGCGGCACCAGTCGTAGTCCCACATCAGGGACATCTCGATTTCCCGGTTCTCCAGCATCGACCAGAGGCCGGCGATCCGGGCGCTGCGCACAGTCAGCCGTACGCCGGGGTGTGCCTCACGGAAGGTGATCACCGCTCGGGGCAGCAGGGAAGCGCCGGCGGTGGGGAAGGTGCCGACACGCAGCGTGCCCGTGCGCAGTCCCGCGAAGTCGGCGAGTTCGTTGTCCGCGGCTTTCAGCTCGCGCTCGATCCGTTCCCCGCGCTCGGCCAGCGCGCGCCCCGCATCGGTGAGGGTGACGCCCCGTGCATGGCGCTCGAGCAGCGGTTGTCCGGCCTCTTCCTCCAGGCGGTTGACCTGCTGCGACACCGCTGACGGGGTGTAGTTCAGGGCGCGTGCGGTCGCGGACACGGAGCCGCGGCGGGCCACCTCCGTGAAGAGCAGGATGCGCCGTACGTCGAGCACCGTGCCACCTCCGGCGTTAACTTCAACTTAATACCCATGCAGATTTCCGAGATTGTACTTCACGCTGCCGTCGCTCACTGTGGATCGCACCCCGCACGGAAGTGCCGTCCGGGCATCCACAAGGAGTCTGTTGTGTTGCGTCTGCAGGGCGAGATGATCCGCGGCGGGACCAGTAAGTGCTGGATCTTCGACCGCCAGGACGTGGTGGCCACCGGCGTGGACGTCGACACCCTCCTGCTCGCGGCCTTCAACGCTGCCGACCCCCGCCAGATCGACGGCGTGGGCGGCGCCTCCTCCACCACCTCCAAGGCCGCCGTCGTCGAGGCGTCGAGCGAGCAGGGCGTCGACATCGAGTACGCCTTCGCGCAGGTCGGCATCGGCGACGCGCGGGTCGAGTGGGCCAGCAACTGCGGCAACTGCGCCACCGCCGTCGCCCTGTACGCCGTCCATCACGGCCTGGTACCGATCACGTCGGAGTCCACCACCGTCCGCATGCGCAACGTCAACACCGGGGCCCGCCTCACCGGCACCATCCCCACCCCCGGTCGCGCCGCCCCGGACGAGGGCACGGCCAGGGTGCCGGGCACCGACGCACCTGGAGTGCCGGTGCTGCTCGGGTTCCAGGACCCGGCGGGCTCCACCACGGGCCGGACGTTGCCCACGGGGCATGTCGTGGACACCCTGCCCGGGCCCGGCGGACCGGTCGAGGTGTCCTGCGTCGACGCCGGGGCTCCCGCCGCGCTCTTCGAGGCCAAGGCGTTCGGCCTCGACGGCGGCGCGACCCTCGACGACTTCGCCGGCGTGGTGCCCGCCCTCACCGTGTTGCGCCGGCAGGCGGCCCTCGCCATGGGCCTGGTCGACGAGAACGACCCGATCGGCCACGCGGTGCCGAAGGTCGGCGTGGTGGCCCGACCCGCCTCGTATCGGACCACCCACGGCATTCTGGTCGCTCAGGACGAGTACGACCTGGCCGTGCGCATGGTCTCCATGCACGCCCCGCATCCGGCGATCGGCCTCACCTCGGCCGTCGCCCTGGCCACCGCGGCCGCCATCCCCGGCACGCTGGCCCACCGTGTCGCCCGGCAGACCGCCGAAGGCACGCTGCGCCTGGGCACCCCCGCCGGCGTGATCACCGCCGAGACCGTCACCGCACCGGACAGTGCGTCCCCCACGGTGCTGCTGCACCGCGCCGCCCGCCGCATCGCCCGAGCCGAACTCCTCGTTCCCGTCCTGGAAGGACGCCCCGCATGAGCCGCAAAGAAGCTGCCCAGGCCACCGTCGCCACACCACCGGGCCGCATCCGGCGGATGCTGTCCCACCTCTACGTTCAGTGCCTGATCGGGGTCCTCGCGGGCGCCGCCGTGGGCTGGCTGTGGCCGTCGTTCGGCGCCGAGCTGAAGCCCCTGGGCGACGGCTTCATCGCCCTGGTGAAGATGACCATCGCACCGCTCATCTTCTGCACGGTGGTCCACGGCATCTCCTCCCTGGAGAGCATGAAGGCCGTCGGCCGGGTCGGGCTCAAGGCGCTGGTCTACTTCGAGATCCTGACCACGATCGCCCTGGTCATCGGCCTGGTCGTCGTCAACGTCGTCAAGCCGGGCGAAGGCCTGCACGTCGACCCGAGCACGCTGAGCACGTCGGGGCTGCCCGAGGCTGCCACGGCTCAGCACGAGACCTTCGCCGACTTCATGCTCTCGATCATCCCGCAGACCCTCGTCAGCGCGATGACCGGCGAGGAGATCCTGCCGGTACTGCTGGTCTCGATCATCTTCGGCTTCGGCATCCAGGCCGCCGGTGAGGCCGGGACGGGCATCAAGCGTGGGGTGGAGAGCCTCTCCAAGGTGATGTTCATCGTCATCCGCTGGGTCATGCGGCTCGCGCCCGTCGGCGCCTTCGGCTCGATGGCGTTCACGATCGGCAACTACGGCCTGGACACCCTGCGTCACCTCTTCCTGCTGGTCGGCTCGTTCTGGCTCACGGCCCTCGTCTTCGTCCTGGTCGTCCTCGGCTCGGTCATGCGCCTCAACGGGCTGCGCCTGCTGCCCTACCTCCGCTACATCAAGGACGAACTGCTCATCGTCCTCGGCACCTCGTCCAGCGAGCCGGTCCTGCCGCGGCTGATCGACAAGCTGGGGCACCTCGGCGCCTCGAAGCCGGTCGTCGGCCTGACGGTCCCCGCCGGCTACTCCTTCAACCTCGAAGGCACGGCGATCTACCTCACCACGGGCGCGGTCTTCCTGGCCCAGGCGCTGGACATCGACCTCAGCCTCGGCCAGCAACTGACCATGCTCGCCGTCATGCTTCTCACCTCCAAGGGCGCCGCCGGCGTCACCGGCTCCGGATTCGTCGCCCTGGCCGCGAGCCTCAGCGCGATCCCGCACGTGCCGGTCGCCGCGCTGGCGCTGATCTTCGGCATCGACCGCTTCATGTCCGAGGCCCGCGCCCTGACCAGCACCGTCGGGTACGGCGTCGCCACCATCGCCGTGGCGCGTTGGGAGGGCCAGCTCGACGAGGACCGCGCCAAGGCCGTTCTGCGCGGGGAGATCCCCTACACCCCCGCCGACGAGGCCGACGCCCCGAGGACGGCCCCGGAACCGGCCCCCGCTCCGGTGCCCGCCATCGGCTGACGCGCACTGCGCAACCCTGGGACCGCCGGTCCGGAGCTCCGACTCCGGACCGGCTCCTCGCGTGCATCAGGAGAGCCCACGACGGGACGCGCCGAACACCGGGATGTCCTCGTGACCGGCAGCGGAACGGCCGGCTTTTGGGCCGCGTTGTCCGCCCGCAGGCCCGCAGGCCCGCAGGCCCGCAGGCCCGCAGGCCCGCAGGCCCGCGGAGCAGGTGACCCCTGCTGGTCCGCCGGAAAGCCGGATCGCTCATGGGGTGGCGGGCCCGTCGAGGTGGCGTGGCGCAGGCAGGCGGGCCGGTGGCCCGGCTGTCGCGGGCGCCGGTTTCCGCCGCTCCGGCTGGGTGGAGCTGCTCGTAGAGACGGGGAGTGGCTGGTCAGCCGGGGGTTGGCAGTGCTGCGAGCCGGTGCAGAGCATCGGTGATCAGGTCGGCCCAGGGCCAGTGCCTGGCGAAGCGGAGGATGCGGCGCAGGCCGGTGGCTCGGGCAGTGCGGATACGGTCCTTGGCCTTCGCGCTCTGGGGGTGGCGCAGCCCCAGTTCGGCGATCCGGATGTGGTGGGTGTTGGTGCGCAGCAGGTCAGGCGCATGCCGTCGGCGTCGGTGAAGCGCAGCTGGGTGCCGGTTGCGGCCGTTCCCGGCCTTCTTGTCCGTGCCGATGGGCCCAGGGCCCGCTCCCTGGGGCGCGGCCTCTTGTATGTAGTGTGCGGAAATGACAAGAGGCGAGCGGCTCGCGGAACAGTTGGACTGGTACTGGCGCAAGAACCTGCGGCCGCGGCTGGACGGTCTGACCGACGAGGAGTACTTCTGGGAGCCGGTGCGCGGCTGCTGGAGCATCCGCCCGCGTGGCACGTCCGCCGCACCGATGACGGAAGGCTCGGGGGCATGGACGATGGACTCCGCGTCCCCCGGGACGGTGCCGGAGCCGGCACCGGTGACCACGATTGCCTGGCGGCTGGCGCACATCATCGTCTCGTGCCTGGGCTATCGGGTCGGATGGTACTTCGGCGGCCAGGACATCGAATCAGAGTCCTTCGCCTACGCGGGGACCGCTGACGAGGCGCTGAGACAGCTCGACGAGATGTACGGGAGATGGAACGCGGGGGTCCGCGAACTCTCGGACGCCGACCTGGACAATCCGCCCACGGCGGGTCCCGAGCGGTTTCCCCTGGAGAACAGGGTCCTTCACGTCAACAGGGAGTTGATCCATCACGGCGCCGAGATTTCCCTGCTGCGCGACCTCTACCGTTGGCAGGACGAGGCAGTGCCGCGCCGAACGCTCCGGTGACCGGTGATCGAACTTCTCGTCCGGGGTGACCATGGCCAACAGCTGTTCCGGCTACGCGACCTATGTCGTCTCCGCCCCTCGGAGTTCTCCTCTCAAGCGTGGACGCGCCTCGCACTCGTCCGCCCCCCGCCGGTCGCAGAGGTCCGGTTTCCTGAGGAGCAACCAGCCATGAGGTCATTTTGATCGGCCTCAGCTGCCTACCCAACAAGGGGCCCATGGACCTGGCGGGCAGAGAAGCTGGAGGTGCTGCCGTCTGCGTTGGTCAGGGTGACCGGTCCGAACGTGATGATGACGGAGGAGTTGCTTCCCGGGCCTTTGTAATAGCCGGCTGCTCCGGTGACTCGGACAGCCAAGGCCACGAGAGTCGAAGCAGACTGAGCATCGGCGCTGACCTTCGGCTGGGCAAGGGCAGCATGCCCGTTGGCCTCCGCCCAGTCCCGGAAACTGCGGGCGTCGCGGCTCATGTCGGGCAGGATGCTCTTGTTGGCCCAGGCCCACAGCCATGAGCCCGAGCCCGGGCTGAAACTGCCGAGGATCTGAGCGGGTGCTGTCGCTGTCTTGTCCGGGAACGTCCAGGAGATCACGCCGGTCGTCTGGTCCAGATCCCAGCGGTCGGCCGATCCCAGCCCCCAGGACATGTGCGCCTGAGCCAGCTGCTCGATCATGTCTTCGCCCTGCCGCACAAGCGCGCTCAAGTCGGCTTGCTCCCCAGCCTGACCAGCACTCTCCGCCTTGTTGGACCGCTTGAACATTCGCATGCCTCGGAGTCTGCCAGACGTCCATGACCTGCTCCTGCCCGCCCGGGCACCTGGCGCGTGGGGCCCTTCTCTGACTCCTTGCCTGATTGCTGCGGCGTCAACTCCCACGTCAGGCAGGGACGCCGAGCGGCGGGTGGTCGAGCACGCGAGGCTTGTACTCGACCAGTTGGATGCGGCCGTCGAAGGTGCGGTGGTCGATCATCTCGAGGGCAACGTCCGGATAACCGTCGTAGATGCGTTCCTCGCCCGTGGCCCCGGTGATCACCGGGAACATCACGACCCGGAAGCGGTCGACGAGTCCGGCTCGTAGCAGGGACCGGCACAGGCTGAGGCTGCCGATCGTGCTGAGGAGCCCCGAGCCCCTCGACTTCATGGCGCGGACCGCCTCGACTGCGTCGTCGCGCACGAGTGTGGAGTTGGCCCACGTGAGTGGTTCCTCCAGTGAGGAGGAGAACACCACCTTGGACGCTTGCGTGAGCTGGTCGACGGACGCCTCTTCTTCGGGCCTGAAGTCGTCTTGGCCCTGCGGAACCTCGCCTGCGGCGAAGCCCGACATCAGGCGGTAGGTCTTCGCTCCCATCAGGTAGGTAACCGCAGGCTGCTCACCGAGCCATGCGAGGTACTCCGGGCCTTCGAGGCCCCAGAACCCGGGCCATCCCTCTCCTGACGCGTAGCCGTCGAGGGTGGTGATGAAGTCGACGAGAAGCTCCGACATGCTGGTGTCCTTTCTCAGGTGTCACGAGTGTGGACCGGACGGGAGCCACAAACTCATCGGCCGTGCTCTGGAGCGACGTAAGTGCTGGCAAAGACCCAGCTCAATCCTCGCGGGCCCGGCGGCAGCCGACGTGCAGGGGCCGCTCCCGGCCCGTAGTGCCGCGCCAACTCAAAAACCATGCTGCGGAGGAACGTCCGACCGCACCAGACGGACTTGCGCGGCTGGTATGCGGTCGGGCAGGTAGACGAATCCGTTGCCGTTGTCGAGGAGCAACCCTTCATCGATGCCGTCGACGGACCAGACATCAACCGGTCCACCGGTGTTGTTGATCAGAAGGAAGAACTCCGCGTCCTCCTCGCTCCGACAGACGAAGATCCCCTCCACCTCAGGACGGCGGCTGCCGGCGACGCCGCGAGCGGCACCCATCCGGGTCCAATCCAGTCCGTGCCGGGCGATCGACTCCCGATTGCGCACGGACGAAACGTGGAAGAGGTACGACGTATCAGACACGCCAGGAGTGTAGGAGGCAGCGAGCAGGCACTGGGTGGTTCCGCGGACATCGCCTCGAGCAGGGGCGTCGTTCGAGCCTCGACCCGGGTGGAGGACGAACCTCCTGGCTATGCTGTCGGCGCATGGACGCGATCTTCGGGCTTCCGCCTCGATCCCCGCTGGCCGAGGCCTTTTCCGAGGAGTGGAGTTTGCTCCCGCTGCGCGTTCCCATGGGCTGGAACGTCGTCTACAACACGCTGCTGGCCCGGCGCCTGCCGGATGGCAGAGTCGAGGTCAACGACTCCGAAGACCTGTTCTGGGTACGTACCGTGCGACCGCCGTGGCTGACTGAGCAGGATGCGGTGCGGAAAGGTGGCCTGCAGGCTCGGGAGATCAATATCGACGCCGGCTGGTACTACGGCTGCGGCTTCCGCGTGGTCGTCCTCGACCCTGACTGGGACCATGAGGGAGCCTCCTACACCACTACCGATCTCGAAGACTTCGTCGCCACCCTGGAGGGATGGATGCGAATGATCACCGAGCGCGGGGAACTCCCCAAGTCATGAGGTTGGCTGCTGCACTGAGCCCATTTCTTGAACTGGCCGCCAACACCTCGATGCCGTCCACTGGATCGCAGGGATACATGCGTGCGGACGTCACGTGGGCTTGTGGTGCGGTGAGGTACACGTACGCTGCGTCCACGGTCTCGTCGTAGGTGACTTTGACGTCTGTCACGATGATCGGGCGCCCTTACCTGTGGTTGATGACGGCGCTGTCCGTGTCGATGCATCCAAGCCGCGGTCAGGCGGCGCCGGCAATTCCGACTCGTGAAGATGGCCGGCGGAGGTCGCGATGGCGTGCAACTCCCAGCCCATGCCTCACCCGCGGGACCCTCTGCATTATGAAGCTCTGCGTACTTGGCTACTGTGGTGGGACGGGTGGTCTTGGGGCCTGTTTATGATCACCCTCATGCACATAAATGAGTGGTGGGGACTTGTCGAGAGGGCTCGGGCTGCGGTCGGTGACCGTGCCGACGATCGCGAACTGGCAGATGATCCACTGCCCGAGGCGCTGGTCGATGTCCTTGCCGGACTGGAACCGGCCGAGATCGTTGACTTTTACGTCAAGTACGTCGAGGTGGAGGATTCGGCCTATCAATATTCCTTGTGCATGGCCGCTTATTTGATTGAGGGCAGCTACTCGAATGACGGCTTCAGGGACTTCCGTGGCGGGCTGATTCTCCTCGGGCGAGACACGTTCAGCCGCGCGGTGGAAAATCCCGACTTTCTTGCCGACTTGCCTACGGTCACCCGCATGAGCCGCGAGGAAGGGGGCTGGATCGGCTATGAGTGTGTGAGTTATTTGATCTCGGATGCATACCAAAGGATTCAAGGGGAGACCGACTCACTCGATACAGCAGTCGAGACTGCGCTACGAGGCATGGCGCGTCCGGACAAGCCGCGGGGTGAGGAATGGAACTGGGACCCCGAAGATGAAGAGCAGATGAGGCGCCGTCTTCCACGGCTCGCAGCACTCTTCTTTGACTGAGATCGAGTAGCAAGGTCCATGCAAGGCACAGAATGAACATCATGCAGTTGGGCTGAATTTGTACGGCCTGAGCTTTGTCGGCCACGGCTGACGTCTGATCGCCGATGCCGAAGGAGACGCCGCGGCTTGAGCTCCGGCCAGGGGTCTTGCAGCCGAGGTGGCGCTTTCGCCCGAGGAGCTGTTTCCCGGGGTGGCGCCCTTGGCTCCTGGCAGGGCACTGTCGCGGACATCGAGCATCTGCGGCAGACCGCGCTGTTCGCCGCCGCAGTCGGCCGTCGGGAATGACTCGCCGTACGGCCTTGTTGAGACCACTGCATGACATGACCGAGTCAAAGCACTCGGTGGTGGTGGAAGGAGTCCTCATGGCACGCAGCACCACGCGGCCCGTCGTCACGCTCAGGTCGACGGCCGGCACCGGCTTCACCTACGTGACCCGCAAGAACCGTCTGGCCGACCCCGACCGGCTGGTCGTGCGTAAGTACGACCCGGTGGCCGGCCGGCACGTTCTGTTCCGCGAGACACGATGACACCCGCCTCAGTCCTCGACCGAGGTTCCGCGAAGGAGGCACCACCCATGAGGTCCAGCATTCACCCCGTCTCCCGCCCCGTAGTCTTCCGCGACCGTGCGGCGGGGTTCCAACTGCTCATCCGCTCCACCCTCGACGCCCAGGACACGGTGGTCTGGGCGGACGGCAGCACGTATCCGGTGGTCGACGTGGATGTCTCGTCGGCGAGTCACCCGTTCTACACCGGCACCTCCCGCATCGTGGACACCGCGGGCCGAGTGGAGCGCTTCGAGCGGCGCTACGGCCGTACCGCTCCCGTCCGTCCCTGACGGCCCGAGCCGTCCGATCCCCGCAAGGCCCGACAAGGAGGCCGCTATGAAGGTGCGCAATTCCCTGCGCTCGCTGAAGGCCAAGCCCGGAGCGCAGGTGGTGCGCAGACGGGGCGTGACCTTCGTGATCAACAAGAAGGACCCTCGCTTCAAGGCTCGCCAGGGCTGACGCCGCCCAACAGCTCCTGGCCAGGGCTGATGCCGCCCAACAGCTCCTCACCGGCCCGGCACCGCACCGGCGGTGCCGGGCCGCTGCCGGATGTGCATGCTCAAGGCTTGTCCGCGACGGCGGCGGTGAAGCGCGTGGCGAGCGCTGCCACCGCGGCGCGCAGTTCCGGTCCGCCCTCGACGCGGAAGGCGAACGGGAGCCGAGCCAGCCATTCCTGTGCGTACATCGCCGGGTTCCTGGTGCTGCCGACGAGTACGCAGCCGTCTTCGAAGGGTTCGAGCCGTCCCATGGGCGGGTGGATGGAGGGCAGTACCTCGTCCATCGGCGCGTCGAACACGACCCGCGTGGAAAACGCCCATCCCTGACCCAGGTTCTCCTCCAGCACCGCCACCGGGTCGAGGCCGTCCGGCATCTCGAAGCCGTCGGCGCTCGCGAGGACCGCGCGGATGCGGTCGATGCGGTAGGTGCGGATCGCGTCCGCGCGGTGGGAGTGGCACAGGAGGTACCAGCGGCCGTAGCGGACGACGACCGCCCAGGGATCCACCTCGGCCTCCCACTCGTTGCCGGCGTCGCTGCGGTACGTGACCCGCACACGGCGCCGCAGCGCGCTCGCCGTGACGAGCGTGCTCGTGAGTGCGGGGTCCGGACGGCAGGCGTGCCGGTCGGGTGACGCCGAAGCGTGCTCGCGCAGGGCGGCCGCCTGCCGCCCGACGCTCTCGGGCAGTGCCCGGACGACCTTGCCCAGGGCGGTGGCGACGAGGTCGTCGGCATCAAGGTCCGCGGCCGCCGGCTGACCGTCGAGGACCGCCATGACCAGGCCCAGCGCCTCGGACTGCGTGAAAAGCACAGGCGGTAGCCGGGTCCCGCGTCCCAGCCGGTACCCGCCGTGCGGGCCGCGGGTCGAGTGCACGGGGATGCCCGCCTCGCGCAGGATCCCGACATAACGGCGTGCGGCCCGCTCCGTGACCCCGAGGGAGGCGGCCAGCTCGTCGGCCGTCACTCCCGCGGTACGCGACTGGAGGATCTCCAGGGCGCGCAGGGCCCGCGCGGTCGGGCTGAGCTCGGTCGGCACCCCGGCAGATTAGGCGGCGCCGAGATATACCGGAAGTGGATTGTCCGGAACCGGTCGTAGCGTGAGGGCACCGACCGAACGCGCACCACGGTTTCCACTGGAAAGGGAACTGATCCATGGACATCCTGCTCATCGCCGGCCTGTGGCTCGACGGATCCGCCTGGGACGACGTCGTGCCCGCGCTCGAACAGCTCGGCCACCGTCCGGTGGCGCTCACCCTGCCCGGTCAGGGGGATGGAGCCGAGTCCGCGACCCTGCAGGACCAGGTGGCAGCGGTGCTCGCCGCCGTGGACGCGGCGCCGGACAGGCCCATGGTGGTCGGGCACTCCGCTGCCTGCACCCTGGCATGGCTTGCCGCCGACGCACGGCCGGAGCGGGTGGCCAAGGTAGCCCTCGTCGGAGGGTTCCCGTCGGGCGAGGGGCAGCCGTACGCCGACTTCTTCGAGACGAGGGACGGTGTGATGCCCTTTCCCGGCTGGGGACCGTTGGAAGGACCGGATTCCGCCGACCTCGACGAAGAGACACGCAGCCGCATTGCCTCTACGGCGATTCCCGTGCCCGAACAGGTCGCCAAGGGCAGGATTCGGCTGACGGACGAGAGCCGGTTCGACGTCCCGGTGCTGCTGGTGTGCCCCGAATTCACCCCCGCCCAGGCGCAGGACTGGATCGACGCCGGTGACGTGCCCGAGTTGACCCGTACCAAGCACCTGGACTACGCCGACATCGACTCGGGCCACTGGCCGATGTTCACCAAGCCGGTAGAACTCGCCCGTCTCCTGGCCGCGGCTGCCAACGCCTGAGCCCGCGCGGGCCCGCGTCCTCAACGGCACGTCACATTCCCGAGGGCAGCCCCGCTTGCCTGCTGCGGGCACCGTCAGGCCAGTTCCTCCGACAGGACATCGGTGGCCCGGCCCCGTGCGTTCGTGGCGGTGATCGAGACGGCGTCGAAGGCGGCATGCCGGGCCACCTCGAGCGGGATACGACGACCGTCGACGAGCGTGACCAGGTCGGGATCGTCAGCGTCCGCGAAGGACTGCCGCTCTTGCGCCAAGTCGATGTTGTAACCGACCCAGACCACCAGCTCGAAGGTGTCCTCGCCATCGGCATCGACGTACACCTGGTCGGCACGGCGCGTACGCACCCTGTCCTCGTCCCAGCTCTCACAGAACATCGCGTCATAGCCGTGCACCGCGCCGTCGAACAGCAGAACGCGCTGCCCCGACTCGGCGACCGCGTACACCAGCGCGGGCAGGTCGTCGCCGACGATCAGTCCGTCGAACAGCTCCCCGTGGTAGCGCAGTTGCCATCGAGTCCGGCCGTCCTCGGAGCGCAGCCGTGCCGCCCAGCCGACCTCCAGCAGCCCTGCCCAGAAGTTCTCGGTCACATTGCCGGGACGGTCGGCCGGCTCGGTCAGACCGACCAGGTGAGGCGGCCCGGGGCGCGTTGTCGTCCCGGGCAGGGGCATGCCATTCGTCATGTGCTCGATTATCGGGTGCGCGATCCATGCAGGCCGACGGTCACAGGGCGAACATTCCCTGCTGCGATGCGGCCCCAGCTCCACTCATCAGGCCCCTGGAACCGTTCACCTAGGCTGGCGCGGTGACTGATGAGCCGGAGTGGGTGCAGCCGTCGGGAGTGTGGGCCACAGCGGTGGGGGTGGCCCGAGTGCGGGCGCTGGAGAGCGAGCGGGAGAACGCCCTGTTCCGCGACCCCTTGGCACGGGCCTTCGCCGCCGCCGGCGGCCTGTGGCCCTCCTCGCCGCCGCTGCCCGATGACGAGGCCGCGCGGCGCCGCCGACTGGCCGTGGCGTTCTCCATCGTCATCAGGACGAAGTTCCTCGACGACCTGTTGACGCAGGCCTCCGCGTCCGGGATCCGGCAGGTCGTGCTGCTCGGCGCCGGCATGGACAGTCGGGCCTTCCGGATGGACTGGCCCGAGGGCACCCGGCTGTTCGAGGTCGACACCGCCGCCCCACTGGACTTCAAGGCTTCGGTGCTGCGACAGGAGCAGGCCGTCGCACGCTGCGAGCGGATCACCGTCGCGGTGGATCTGCGGGACGACTGGCCGGGCGCACTGGCCGCCGCAGGGCACGATCCGGCCGCGCCGACCGTATGGATCGCCGAAGGGCTGCTGATCTATCTGCCGGAGGAGGCGGTGGAACTGCTGCTGGCCCGGATCAGCGCGCAGTCTGCGGCGGGGAGTCGGATGGGGCTGACTTTGGGCTCGCGCGGCGTGATCGAGCGCTTCGCCGCGGACGCCGCGCCCGGATCGGCGGCGTCCCTGTGGGTCTCGGAGATGCCCGACGACCCGGTCGGCTGGCTCGCCGGACACGGCTGGGCCGCCTCCAGCCACACCCTCCGCGAGCGCGCTGCCGCCTACGGCCGCCCCGTCAACACCCCGCCGCAGCGCGAGGAGCGGCCCGGGGGACTGATCTCGGCGGTCCGCCGGTAGAGCACGTCGAGGAGGCCGGCATCGTCCAGCCGGTACGCACTGCCTCGTGCGAGCGGCCCCGGACGCCCGCTCCCGACCAGATCGGGTTCCAGGAGTGTCGGTGCGGTGATGACCTGATTCCTTGCCTCGATCTGCCGTATTGAAAAAGATCATCGGCCGACCCGAACCTGGGATCGGTAGGAGCCCCAGCAGCGAGAGCCTCGCCGCATGGACCTGCAGAAGATCCTCGGGCTGTGGTGGACGGTGCCCGCTGGGCTGGCGGTGGTGGGTTACGCGTGTTCGCTGGCCGGGCTGACGCGGCCGCAGCGTGCGGTGTGGGTGACGGCTCGGGTCGTGGAGGTGCATCCGCCGGGACACGGTGAGTCGGGGAATCACGGGATACCGGTGACGATCGCGTATCAGGACCCCGGCACCGGACGGGAGTTCAGGCTGCGGCACGAGAACAAGCGGGGCGACCGGGTGCTGGTGGCCTGGGTGGGACAGGAGTTCCCGGTCCGCTTTCCGCGGCGGCGGCCGGAGCGGTTCTCTCTCATGCTGGACAGCGAGGGGCGGACTTCCGGGGCCGGCGGGCCCAACTGCATGGTGCTCCTGCTGGTGTTGGGGCTGGTCGTCCAGTCGTTCTTCGTGTGGGGGTGGCAGTGGGGGCTGATCTGCGTCGGTGGCCTGCTGCTTGCCGTCGTCGCACTGAGCCGGGACGGAGAGTACGTCCGCGCCCGCGCCGCGCAACTGGCGGAGGGCGTAACCGTCCAGGGGCGAGTGATCGCCGTCACCAGCGACGTCCACTCCGACGGCGAAGGCGGCGAGAGCGTCAGCCATGCCTCCGTCGTCACCTTCACCACCCACGAGGGCGTCGAGGTCACCGCCCTGTGCACGCAGGGCATCCCGGAGGTCGCGAAGTCCCTCGGCCGTGCCATCCCTCTCCGGTACGCGCCCGCCGACCCGTCCCTCCTCACCGCCGACCCCGACCACGAACGCCGCGAGCGCTTGTGGAACATCCGGTTCATCGCCACGCTGCTGATCGCCGGGATCGTCGCGATCGGAGTGGGCGGTTACTGCCTCCACCACCCATGGCCTTTCACCTGACGATGCAGGTCAGGGCCGCCCAGAGGAACGGTGAGTGCTCGATCAGGCCGTCGGCGCGCCACTGATCGAGTTGCTGTCGCTGCCAGCCGCCGAGGTGACGGACCGGATCGAGAGCCTCGTGAGCCGCGTCCACGGCGACGACGGCCTGCGTGAGGGGGCGTACGGATTCCGGCAGGCCCGCCAGGCGGTGGAAGGCGAAGCTGGTGGGGAGCACCCAGCGGGTGGCGGTGACCAAACGGGCACCGTTGTGGATCATCGCGGTGGCCAGGCCGAAGGACTCGGCGAAGCGGAGGTCGCCGCCGCTCTCGCAGGCGATCAGCGCGACGCGCGGTGGTGCGGGCCAGAGTTGCGCACCCGGCACGCCGTCCGCGTCCAGCGGCAGCGTGCCCAGGAGAAGGTCCTTCGCGGACAACGGGCGGTGGGTGCGCACCGGTTCGGTCATCCCCTTCGTCTGCGGGCCGCAGCACAGGTGGAGGGTGACGTCCTCGCTCTGCCCGCCCTCGACGGGGGCGCCGCTGACGTGACCGACGTACATCAGGCGCTTGGCACCCCTACGCAGCGCCTCGCCCAGCCAGTCGCGGTCGAGGTCGGTGCGGCGAAAGGCCTCGGCAGGGGCGGCGACGGGCGGTACGACGGTGCCCTCGTCGAGCCTGCGCTGTACGAGGGACAGCAGCGCCGGGTCCGAGCCGGGCTGCCCCAGGACCGAGCCGAAGGGGGAGTCGGCGCGGAAGCCGGGGACCCGGGGGTCCAGGACGAGCACCACGGCGTCCGAGTCCGGGTCCCCGTCCTGATCGGTCGGGGTGGTGCCCGGCCGTCGTAGCGATGCCGGTGCCGTGGTGGCGATGTCCACCAGGTCGAGCAGCCGCACGTCACTGTCGTCGCCGTCCACGGCGAGCAGCTCCCACGGCACCTGGGCGACCCGTGGTGACGGCTGGAGCCGCATGAGGGGGCGGCCCAGGTGGGCGGACACCTGGCGGATCTGGTCGGTCAGGCCCTGTGGCCACAGCACTTCGGCCAGCATGCGGGAGAGTCGGCGCTCGTCCTCGTACGTGGCCAGCGCGCCCGACTCGAACGCCCTCCGCATGCCTTCCGAGCCGGCGCCCGGCAGGTGTGCCGCCAGCGCGCGCACGGCCTCGTCCACGTCCGGCCCCGGGGCGTACCCGGTGCCGAAGCCCTGGGCTCCACGGGTCCACGTCCAGGTCATGTGCAGGTCGCCGGCGTCGGCGAGGCGGACCTGGACCACCGGACGGTTCGGATCGGTCAGAGCGTCGGCGGACAGAACGGCACCTCATCCTGGCTCACGATCCGCCGGTGATAGCGGAACTCGGCTGCCTGCACGTACTCCTGGAGGGCGGTACGGCCGCCCGCCTCCGCCGACATCACGATCCTCGGAGGCGGCGCGACCCGCAGACCTACGGAGGCGGCGGCCTCGCCCGCGATGCCGCCCAGCGCCAGGGGAGCGTCGTCATCGGGGGCGTACGTCTTCATGGCGGCGTCCGGGAAGACTGCCGCCGCCCGGTCGGTGGTGGACGTGCGGCTCAGCGACAGCGAGGCGCCCGCGCACCTGTGTTCCACCAGTTCGAAGATCAGCCCCTGGTCGTTGCTGCGGAGGGCCAGGCGGAAGACCAACTGCATGGCCTCGTCGGCCAGTTGCAGCCACTGGTTGCGGGCGTGAGCGGTGGCGAAGTCGTAGCGGGCCGCTTCCAGCGTCAGGGCGGCGGGGAGGGCGAGAGAGAGCGCGTTGGCGATCGAGGTGCCTTCGTGGACGCCGTGGTCGGTCCGGTTGAGGTTGTCCTCGAGGGTTCGCGCGAGCATCAGGTCCACCTGGGCGCACCGCTCGTACACCCCGCGCCCCTGGTACACGTCCCGCGCGGCCTGTGCGAGGCGCTTCATCTCGTCGATGTCGCCCCTCTCGTACGCGTGCCGGGCGCCCATCAGCATGGTGTCGGCGGCGGCGATCGCGGCACCGACCTGCTGGAAGCGGGCGAGGCTGGACGCCGTCAGAGCGGCAGCGCCGGCCGCGTCCCCGCGGTGGGCGGCGATGGCGGCACGGGCCTGTTCGCAGACCGCCAAGTCCTCGCTCCGGCCCTGCCGTTCGAAGATCTCGGCGGCCTCCGCGTACAACTCCTCGGCACGGTCGAGGTGGCCGGCCCGCAGCGCCGCGTAGGCCCGGTGCGAGAGCACCTGTTGGCGCACCGCGTGGTGACCGAGCGTCAGACTGGCCTCCTCCGCTCGGGTGAAGTAGTCCTCCGCCTGCTCGAACCGCACGGTCGAGGCGCAGATGACCCCCAGGCAGTCCAGCAGATACGGCTCGGCGAGCGGCGCGTCTGCGAGCAGCGCTGAAGCCAGTTCCTCGGCGGCACCCCAGGCACTGCGGTCCATCAGCAGATGCACCCGGCTCAGGCCGATCTCGGCGGCACGAAGTCCCTCGGGATCGTCGAACTCCGACAAGAGCGTCATCGCCTCGTCGAGTGTCTCCCGCGCCTCGTCCAACTGCCCGCTTCTCCGCAGGAGTTCGACTCTGGCCAGCAGGGTCTTCAGGAGAACCTCCAGCCAGAGTTGGCGGCCGTTCGGCCCCATCGGTACGGAGGCGATACCGCGCACGAGGTCGAGGGACCGGCCGATGGACAGGGCCGCACCGGGCAGATCCGTGGCCGCGAGCTGAACCGACCCGATGTCGGACAACAGGTGCCCGCGCAGGAGTCGTACGTCGGCGGAGTCCTCGAACGAGTCCGCCAGGGCGAGGAGTTCGCCGTAGACGTCCAGGGCTGCCGGGAGATCCGGGGTGAGTTGATGGCGTTCAGCGAGGGCGAAGCCGCTGTCGAAGGGCTCGCCGTAGCTGAGACCCGGCGACTGCTCCTCCTGTTGCGCTGCGTCTTCCCGTTCGCCTGGCTCTTCCGGTTCTTCCGGCATGGCTCAGAAGTCCTCCTCCATGGCAGCGGCAGCCGCGATCTCGGCGAGGAACGGGGCCGGGTGTGAAGCCGTCCTGTCGTGCGGTGTCGCCGCGACGCTGAGCCTGCGCCGGGCCAGGGCACGCACCGCCTCACGTACCGCACGGTCGTCCGCCCCCGGTCCGGGATCGAACCCCGGCAGCAGGATGCCGACTTCGATCCTCGGAGTCGTCGAAGAGGAGAGGTCCAGGTCCGACCCGCCGATCCACACGTCGTCCTGTCTGGACAGGGGGACGCGGCTCGGCGGACCGCCGTCCACGTGGACCTCCGCCGCGAGATGTACGCCGGCAGCGGGGGCCGCGATGTCGGCGACGACCTCGATCTCGATCCGGCGCCCGGCGCCCGGCGCGTACGCGGTCCAGGACACGGCGTTCTCCGACGCGTCGACGAAGCCGGGAGGAAAGCGGCACCAGTCGTTGGTACCCGAACCGCGGGCGATCACGCGGTCGGTCGCGGTGCGGAGACCACCTGCGGCGAGGGCGAACGCCCGCTGCCGTACGAAGAGTTCGGACACGTCGAGCGGCGTGGCCGTCGGCGTGTGGTGGTCCTGTTCCAGGGCCGACCGAAGCCGCCTCAGTGCCTCCCCGTCGAGCCCGGCGTTGTCGGCCGCGTCGTCGATCAGCCGAAGCATGTGGTCCAGCTGGTGCGGGGGGTCCAGCGATCGCCGCCAACGGATCAGCGGGTCGAGGGCGTCCAGGTGTTCCTCCAGCAGCTCGATTCCCTCCGACTCGCCCGACTCGTCGAGCAGTTGCTGGCATTCGTGGGTCAGCGCGGCCAACTCCAGCCCCAGCAGGCCCGGTTCGAGCGAGGGAATCCCGTCCAGGTACGAAGCCGGCCACCAGCGGGACGCCCAGTGCCCGAGGGCGAGACGGGCGGCATTCTCGGCGAGCGCGGTCGGCCGCTCGGGCGGGGCCAGCTCGGCGGCCGGGGTGCCCGGCGCCAGGGCGTCGACAGCGGCCGCAGTGTGTTCGCCGTAGACCGCCCACAACCACTGCTGGGCCTGCCCCACATCGTGAATCTCCGCTGTCGGCAGACCCGTTGGGCCGAGAACGGGCCAGGTCAGGACCGCACCCGCGACGTCGAGAACGGCCTGGGTGAAGGCGGGACCGGCGGAGGGGCCCGTGATGCTTACGGTGCCGTCCTCGGCTCGTATGACGGTACGGCGCCGCTCGGACATCACGCGCTCCTCGGTGCGGCGGCGGGCTCAGCGGTCGCCGACAGGGTGCGCAGGGCCGTACGGACGCGTGCGCGGTGGTCCATCATCACCGAGCGGACGACCCCGTCGAGCACGCCCCATGCCGATGCGGCGTCGGGCAGTGGCGCGTCGCGGACGTCGCGCCCGTGCAGCCGTACCCAAAGACGCCGCATGTAGGCGGCCCAGGGAGTGCGCAGGTCCTGGGCGAGGGCGGCCAGCACACCGCCTTCCGGGTCCGGGGCGGGGGAGACGGTCATCCTGCGGGCTCGGAGGACCGAAGCCTCCCGTTGCCAGCGGCTGTTGACGATGCGATGTGCCGCGGTCGACCCCGCCACGGATGTCCCCGAGCCCAGCGGATCGAGGCCCACCGCGAGCCTGCCGCCGAGCACGACGGCGACGCGCAGGCTCTCGTCGTGCAGACCCAGCGGGGCGCAGCTGCGGTCGACCTCCCGCCGGACGAGCTCCGGCACGGTCGGCAGACTCTCGCGGTGCGCCGACGCCTGGAGCACGGTGAAGAGCCGTTCGAAGAGCGAGCGGTCGAACGGCGCGGGGAGCGTGGCGGTCGAGGCGCTCCGGCCCACCTCGGGGCGTGGGGGCACGCGGTGCGCGGTCAGGCCGAGGTGCGGGGGGACGTCGGCGCGGTCCCAGACATCGGTCGGGTGTGCCGTCCACAGGGCTTGGCCGAGTCGGCTGCCGTGCCTGGCCCGGACCATCGCTGCGAAGGCCGACGAATCAGTCCCCGCCGTACCGCAGGCCTCCAGAACCTCGGCCGCCAGGCCCGTATCGGGGGCGCACGGGACCTGCTCGCGTCGGTCCCACGCCGCTGCCAGTTCCGTATCTAGCCGGGCGCGCCGGGCGGCATCTGACAGATGCTTTCGCAGTGCCTCCACGGTCCGTCCGCCGGAGGCGTCCGAGACCTCTTCGAGTACCGCCCGCGCCAGAGCGTCCGCGCCCGGCCCCGGCGCTCCGTGCTCGGTCGCCAGCTCGAAGCACCGCTGGAAATACAGGTCTTGAGGGTTGCCCGCCACGATCCCCAGGGCCCGGCGGGTCTTCTTCAGCAGCGTGAACCACCGTGCGGTGGCCTCCAGCGCCGCACCGGACTCTCGTATCAGGGCGTCGAGTTGCTCCGCCTCCCGCGCGGAGAGGAAGTCGGCCGCGAGTTCCGGACGCAGCGCGGGCCGGACGATCAGCGGCAGCAAGATCAGCTTGACCGTCCGGGTCAGCGGTGCGCCACCGGGCCCGCTCAGTGCCCGGATCCCCGGACCGACGGCGCGCCAAGCCCTGTCGATGACCATGGCACGCGGACGGCGCTCGCCGGTCGTCGGCTGGCTCGGGGACGGCATGGGCAGAGCGTACGTCCTGGGCGAATGGCGGTCGAACCTGGGATCGGTAGGCGCTGCCTGCCCTCTAACGTCCACACCACCAGGCACAACGGACCGGAAGGGCAGGCACATCGTGGGAATCTTCGGCAAGGGCAAGAGCCGTGAGGAGAAGGCCGCCAAGATCGCGGAGCAGGTGGCGGACGGCAAGGGTTTCTACGGCCGTATGACGCGGGCGGCGCTGGGTGGCCAGGACTACGCCCGGCTCCAGCAGACGATGGGCGCGTACAACTCCGTCGCCGCTGTCGGGCAGTTGCTCGCGGCGGGCGCACCGACGACACCCGCCACCGTCGTGTCGATCAGCGACACCGGCAAGATGGTCAACTACGACCCGGTCGTCGACCTGGTCGTGCGGCCGGCCGGGGCCACTGCGGACCCGGTCGCGCTCCAGACCATCGTGTCGAAGCTGCGCATCCCCCGCGTCGGTGATCAGGTACTGCTGATCGCGGACCCCGCCAACCCCGGCGGTTACCTCTACGCGGGAGACGGGGTGACGCCGTGACGGCATCGCCGTACGGCGTGATGGTGGACGACATCGCCCTGTGCGCCTTCGACGACCGGGGGCTGTGAGCTGTTCGGCTACGGCTACGCGCACATACGCGCTCCGGGAGACTCCGAGCCCTTCCAGCCGGTCGGCCCGCGGCGGCGACCGCGGCGCCCGTCAGGTGTCGAAGCGGCGACGGGCGGCCTCGATGTGCGCGAAGTACTGGTGGGTCCAGCCGCACATCCCGTCGACCGTCGCACGCAGCCCTTGACCCGCTTCAGTGAGGGTGTACTCGACCCGGGGCGGGACAGTGGGGTACACGGTGCGCTCGACCAGGCCGTTGCGTTCCAGCATGCGCAGGTTCTGGGTGAGCATCTTGTGGCTGATGCCCTCGATCTCGTTCCGCAGCTCACTGAAGCGCAGGGTGCGGTCACCGAGACCCTCGACGATGAGAAACGCCCACTTGTTGGCGATGTCGGAGAAGATCTCCCGCGCCAAGGAGTCCGCACGCGCCAGGTCCGCATCCTCGGGCGAGCCTGTGAGCTGCGTGGTCACCATAAGGTTCTCCAGTCACTGAAAAGTGCGTTCTTCCATGTCAGCCTTCACTCTCTTACGGTTTCTGAGTAACCACAAGAGAGTGAGTGTCTTGGTCGCCGCAAGCGAACGCGTGCCACAGACGCTCAGAACCAGGAGACAAGGCAGCATGGCCATCACCTTTGTGAACCCCAGCGGATTGCCCAAGATCGACGTCTATCAGCAGGTGTCGATCGCCTCAGGGTCGAGGCTGGTCTTCGTCGCCGGGCAGGTCGCCTGGGACGCCGAGGGAGTCACGATCGGCGAAGGCGACCTGGCCGCCCAGGTCGAGCAGAGCTATCTCAACGTCGGCACCGCCCTGGCCGAGGCCGGCGGCTCCTTCGACGACGTGGCGAAGCTGACCTTCTACGTCGTCGACTGGACCCCCGACAAGATGTCCCCGCTCTTGGAAGGGGTCTCCCGGGCCACCGCGAAACTCGGCATCACCACGGCGCCGGCCACGCTGATAGGCGTCGCGGCATTGGATGTCCCGGCCCATCTGGTCGAGATCGAGGCCACCGCGGTCCTCGACTGAACAGGCGTACGGGTGTTCCACGGGTGTTCCGCCGGCCATTGCGGCACGCCTTAGGCGTAGCCGTCCAGTTCGGCGGCGAGGCGTTGCAGTTGGTCGGCTGACAGGGCGCCGACGTGCTTAAGCCATGCATCTGGCTCACCGGTACGGACAGGCCTAGGGGCCTCCAGAACGGTTTCGCGCCGTACCCGCTCCTCCGCCTCGAACTCCTCGAACTTCAGCAACATCTCGACCGCGAGCGGCGCGATGTCTGCCCGCCGCAAGAGGTTGCCGGCGTACGGCACGAGCTCTGGTCGCTCGGCGAGGAACCGCTCGACCGCGATGCGTCGATGCTCGGGGATCTCCGGAAACTGCCCGCGCACGCTGCGGTCCCTGGTCGACTCCACACCGTCCGCGCTCATCTCGAGCTCCTCCCCGACCCGACCAGACCATCCAGTTCTGAACCGACGCACTGGTCTTGTCATTCCCCGTGTCGGCCCCTCGGGCACCGGATCCATCATGCCAACGCGACCGGACTTCAGCCCAGGTCCGCCAACTCCCGGGCGACCACCGTACGGAAGTCGTGCGGTGGTCGCCCGGTCACGCGCCGGACCACGTCGGTCGTGCGGTCCTCGGAGCCCTCGGCGATGGCGAGGTCCATGCCGGCCAGCAACTCGGCGAACTCCCGCCCCACCAGCGGCGCGAGGCGGTCGCAGAGCTGCTCGTGGGTCAGGTGGCGGTGGGCGACGGGGCGGCCGGTGACCTCGGTGACGATCGCGGCGACGTCGTCGTGACTGAGCGCCTGTGGCCCGGTGAGGACCAGGTCGGAGTCGGGGGAGCGGGCGTCGGTCAGGGCGTGCACGGCGACGGCGGCGATGTCCTCGGCGTCGACGAAGCCGACCCGACCCTTCCCGGCCGCCGTCTGGATGGTGCCGGTGTCGCGGATGCCGAGCGCGTGCATATGCGAGCCGGTGAAGTTCTGCATGAACCAGGACGGCCGTAGGACCGCCCACGCGTCGAAGAGGCCCGGCAACTCCCGGTAAACCACCCCGGCCGCCGGACCACCCTCGGGGACGGCCGACGAACCGAGCAGCACCGCACGGCCGACACCGGCCGCACGGGCCTGCCGGAGGAAGGGGAGCATGACCGCTTGCGGGTCCGGGTCGCCCACGGGCGGCACGAGGTAGACACGGTCGACTCCGGCGAGGGCGTCGGCGTGGGTGGCGGGGTCGTACCAGTCGAAGCGGACCGGTTCCGCCCCGGGGACGGGAGTGCCGCGGCGGCTCGCGGCCCTGACGCGGTGACCGGCGGCGGTGAGCTGTGCGGTGACGCGGCTGCCGGTGGTGCCGGTGGCGCCCGTGACGAGGGTGGTGCCGGTCATCGGTCGCTCTCCCCGAGGCCGGTGCCGTCGAGGGCGAGGGCGGCCAGCGGGTCCCAGTAGTCCCGGTAGGACACGATGAGCCCGTCCCGTACGGTCACCACGGCGACGTACGTCATCTCGAAGGGGCCGTCCGTCGCGACCACGCGGCCCACACCCCGCATCTCCACCACGATCGTCTCGGGGTCGGTCGTCTCATGGATCCGCACTTCGGGGAATTCGTGCAGGTCGATGTGGTCGGGGTAGGGGCGCATGTACGCGGCGACGGCCTGCTTGCCCTCCAGCCGACGGGGCCGACCGGGCGGCGCGAAGGGAAACTCCATGATGCCGTCCTCGGCCCACAGGTCGACCCAGCCGGGGATGTCCTTGTCGAGCAGCAGACGCAGGCTGTGGCGGTACAGGTCCGCCGGTGAGGTGGTGGTCGTGGGCATGGGGATGTCCGTCCTGTCGTACGATACGGACCCGAGGTCCGTTTCAACTGACCGGAACGATACGGACCCAGGGTCCGCTTTGCAAATGGATCCGGACCCCGAGTCCGCTTCGTAGTCGGAAGGAACCCCACCGCATGACCGAGCGCACCCCACGCAAGGACGCCGTCCGGAATCGGGCGGCCCTCCTCGCGGCCGCCGACGCGCTCTTCACCGACGACGGGAGCGCGGAAGCCGTCACGATGGCCGACGTCGCGACCGCGGCCGGAGTCGGCAAGGCGTCGCTCTTCCGTGCCTTCGGCGACCGCACCGGGCTGATCCGCGCGCTGTACGAGGCCCGGCTCGAACCGGTGCGGCAGGCCGTGGAATCGGGGCCGCCGCCGCTCGGGCCCGAAACCCCCGCGCCGGAGCGGGTGTTCGCCCTTCTCGACACCCTGCTGTGCTTCAAGCTCGACAACCGCCACCTCGTCCTGGCCCTCGAGGGCACCGGGGACGACAGCCCGTACCGGGCGGAGCACTACGGACACTGGCACGCCCTGCTGGAAACCACCCTGCGCAGGATCCCCGGCCTCCAGGACCCCGCCTTCACCGCCCACGCCCTCCTCGCCGCCACTCGAGCCGACCTCGTCGAACACCTCGCCGGGCACGAGGGCGTCTCCCGAGAAACGCTGCGCGCCGAACTGGCCACCTTCACCGCGAGAGTCCTCGGTTGATGCACCGGCAGAGCCATGGCCGCAACAGCTGGCGGCGGCTGGCTCTGTCCGGTGTCCGACAGTGCCCGCGTCCCCTCCTGACGACCTGTTGCGCGAAGCGGCGTCTCGAACTGCCCTGACCACGGCAGGAGTTGTCCACTTACCTGGCGGGATCCAGCCGCTGGGCGAGGTCGTGGGCCTGGGCGCTGGTGAGGTCACCGGAGTAGACACCGACGATCAGGAAGCGGCCGCCCGTGAGCGAGGCGGCCACGGCGGGGGCGCCCCGGAGTTTGCCGTCGACGACGATGGCGAACTCGTTGCGCGGGGGCGGGGCCGAGACGAGGGAGCCGGTGAACGCGGCGAAACGGGTCCGGTCGGTGGGCGTGAGAGTCACTTCCACCTGCCAGCTGCCGTCGATGTCGCCCTTCTGGGCCTTCGCGGAGGAGACGCGGACGTTGCTCATGCCGCCGGCCGGGTTGGCGTGGATGCACATCGCCGGATGGTTCGCAGTGGCGCCCACGGCGTAGCCGCCGTCGGCCTGGGTGCAGGCCTGCTCCGTCGACGAGGTGACCGGCAGGAGGGAGACCGTGGCCGCCTTCGGGGTGTCGCTTCCTTCGGCGGGCTGCACCACGTGCGCACGCGGCGGCCCGTCGTCCGCGACAGCCACCCAGGCCGTGGCGACCGCCGCGGCGAGAGCGACCCCGGCACCCGCACGCGCCAGCCGCTGCCGCCGCCGGGCGACCCGCAACGCGCCGTCGGCCAGGCCGACAAGATGGGGGCCGGCGTCACCGTCGTGCTCCCGGACATGGGTGTGCAGGGTGTCGTGCAGCAACGTTTCGTGCAGCAGGTTCTCGGTCGAGTCGTTCATGCGGTCACGCCCCTTCCGGAGGCGGTGGAGGAGGCGGACTGCCCTGTTTCGCCCAGGGCGCTTCTGAGAGTGGCGAGGGCTTTGTGGGTCTGGCTGCGGACCGTGCCCGGGGCGACGCCCAGGATCGCGGCGATCTCCTGGTCCGGCCGGTCCTCGAAGTAGCGCAGCACGATCACCGCACGCTGACGCTTGGGCAGCCGCCGCAGCGCGGCCATGATGTCCTGCCGCTGCACGACGGTGTCGGCCAACGCGGCGCCCTGTGCGGAGGGTCGGTCCGGCAAGGAGTCCGTGACCGTCTCCCGCCCCCAGCTGAGCAGCCGGAAGCGGTCCACCTGGGCGTGGTAGAGCGCGCGGCGCACATAGATTTCCGGCTGTTCCCGGTTGCGGAGCTTGGACCAGCGTCTGGCTGTGGAGGCAAGCGCGGTCTGGAGCAGGTCCCGGCCCTGTTCCCAGTCCCCGGTCAGCAGGTAGGCCGTGTGCAGCAGCGATCTCGACCGCGCCGTCACGAACTCGCGGAACTGGCGTTCCTCGTCGGCGTTCAATGCGCCCTCCCTCGTTCCTCCGTAAAGACGGGCGCGGACACGCGATCGACTGCCCTGCCGGCCTCACTTTTTCCGTCTCGTCCGCCCGACACCGACGCCGAAGGTCATGGAGGCGTTCCGTGGGTCAGCCGTTGGTGGTTGGGAACCTCGGCATGACGTGGTCCGGGTTTGCCGCATCCTGATGTTGAATGACGGTCATGTTCAGTATCACCGTGTCTCGGTCGCTGACCGTTGACCACGTGGTCGACGTCTTCGAGGACTTGATCCCGACGGGCCTGCAGCTGGTGGTCCAGCCGGACGATGCCGATGTTCCGGACAACACAGGGGACCTGTGGATACGCCTGGTGGACAACGAAGACCCGAGGTGGCCGCTTTCCTTGGACGTGGTCGGCGGGTACGACTCCGGACTCGGGCCGTACCCTGACCTCCGTGTCGCGGAGCACATGGGAGAGCGACTCGGTGTGGACGTCTTGTGCGGCGTCGATCCGTCCGTGAGTGATGTCGACCCCTCGGATCCGTACTACAGGCTGGCGCTGGTCGGTGGCCGGTGGTACCTGGCCAGCGTCGCTTTCACTCGGCTCACGGAACCGGACACCGCTGACTCGTCGCACGACGAACCCGTGAAGCTCATTCGACCGGTCGTGGTCAGGACGCGTTGAGTGCGTTGAGCCGCGCCGCGTCCTCGATGAACACACCGGCTCTTATCAGCTGATCGCAAGCGGCCCATGACCTAGACCCAGCTTGCTCCGGCATGAGTCGACGGCCCGAGTGACCCAGGCGATCACAGCGTCGCGATCTGCCGCGATCGCATGGAGGTCACGAGCCTTCTCCTGCGCATCGACCATCCACGGGGCCAGTGCGTCCTCACAAAGGACATGCTCGAAGTAATGGCGGGCCGTGTCTGAGTCTCCAACCAGTCCGGCTGCGATACCAGAGTCGAAGCTGTCCCAGAGGAATCCCCGCCGCACCGGCCTGGACGTCAGGTACCGGGCTACATCCGACAGAGCCGGGAACCTGTCCCGCAACGCGGTCACGTTCGCAGCCGCCTGCTGACCGAGGTTGAATGCCAGCCGAGTGAACTGGTCCTCGCTGCGAAACAGCTCGGAACCGACCCTGCCTGCGTCCAAATGGAAGGCCAGGTGGTCCACGTCGTGCCACAGCCACATGGCACCGACGTACAGACCACTGCCGGCAAGCCGAGGCGGGGTGAACTCCACAATCCCGAGCCACCATCCGTGATCATCGATCCACAGCCGCGACCGCCCCCGCTGGATGAGACCGAGCGGCTTCAGAGAGTGCCGAGCCGCCGAGTTGATGATCCGCGGCACCGGACTGCGATCTGGCATGACCAGTATTATCGACTGCGGTAGACGCCGTGATTGGCAACGATGAACATCGCCGCACCCATGCGGAGGACGAGGATCTTCTGTCTTCGCACACCGATGATCACCGGTGGCCTCACCCATTCTCGGATTAGCCCCGACCAGCAAAGTCAGGACCTGAGCCCGAGCATCACCCCTGGAGTCGATCGGCTGATGGACATGTCCTCCCGAGAGATCCGCATGCCCCTCAATGACGTCGTCGCAGTACTGCAAGACCTGAACGAGTTCGTCGTTTCCCTCGACCGGCTCGGATCCCGACAGGCATCCGGAGCCGTCGACGAGTACACCGTCGGCAAGTTCATCGCGGACTGGGATGTCGCTCGGCGATTGGCTCACGCCCGACGCGTCATCAGCGTCGCGCTGGAGGCACAACTGAGCGAAGAAGACAACGCCGAGATCGACGCACTGTGCGAGCAGGGCCGCTTCTACGGCACGGACAGTGCTGTCGGCCCCTCCGCTGACCACTCCAGCTGAGACAGTAGACACATCGGACCGGACCGATCGAGGCGGACATCTGTTCAGCCCCGGAACCCCGGAACCGGCCACCAAGTTCTCGATCTGCAGCTGGAGCATAGGCAGTTGATAGATTCCGCAGCTCGGCATCCAGGGAATTCACTCGAGCGGGAAGCCCTGATTCCAGAACATCCACGTTGACGCCGACTGGCGGACTCGTCCGAGATATCCGACAGCTATCCCGCCGGGCAGAGTTGGATCTGCGACGACACCCCCTTCTGCTAGATACCAGGCATGCTCAAAACAGTCGCTGACGCGACAAGGACGAAGCCTTACGCACTGATGCACTTGGCCTGCTCGGTCCACTCATTCCGGGCCTTGAAGCATGAACACGGCGGCACCCCGCCTTGCGTCCACGGGGCGGACTGCTGCTTCTGAGCTTCAGATCATGCTGTCGCCGGTGTGAGTGACAGGCCGGTTCCGACGAGGCGTCCGTCGATGAGGTGGGGGCCGTACGGGATCTTTCGCATGCCCTTGCGGATAGTCTTCTTCGCCTCGATGCCACGATGGTTCGGCCAGGCGGCGTCAAAACTGTCCACGCGACGGTGGTGTTGGGGACACCCCCGTTTCGGTGTTCAGGCCCAGCGACGGTGACCACCGTGAGCGGCAGGATTCACACCGTCGGCAATGGGCCGACGCGCATTCCAGCGCACGCATCGAGACGGGGTACCCATGACTGAAATCTTCGCGCGGCGCCTGACCGGCGTCGCGGGCATCGCCGCCGCAGTCGCCTTCATCATCGAAGTGCCGTTGTATTTCGTCTACTCGGGGCCGCCACCGGACTGGAACGTGTTGAGCAGGCTGCTGATCGGAATCGTCGCCCTCGCCTGCCTGGTCGTGTTCGTGACGGCCCTGCGGGAACTGGTCAAGAAGGCGAACCCGGCGTACGAGTGGGCCGCCTCGATGGCCTTCGCCGCGGGTCTGGTCTACGCGACGATCACACTGGTCTCCAGCGGTCTGGAAGCCGGAGCGGTCATCGCCGCAGACCACACGATCGATCCGACCATCGAGGTCAGTGGCACCTACATCCTCTACGGGTCCATTTCCCGCCTGATGCTGGCGCTGTTCCTGACCGCAGTGGGCTTTGTGGTCTCGCGTACGAATCTGCTGCCGCGCTGGACCGGCCGATCGGCCTACGTCCTGGCGGGGATCAACCTCGCCTTCGTGCCGTCCCTCTTCTTCGGGAACACTCCCGCGCACTTCTACGCGGCCAACGGCTGGGGCACCACCGCCCTGATGGGGGCGATCTTCAGCTACTGGCTGCTGGCACTGGGCATCTCCACCTACCGCAGCGGCGCACGGCCCGCTCTGGCCCGGACACCGGCGAAGGGGCAGTGAGAGCCTCCGCAGCGGGTGGTTGTGGTGCCGGCCCGGCACGGGTCGGCAGTTGCGCCGACATCACCCAGGCCAGGCAGCTGGGACTGGTCGGACTTCTGGGCTGGGGGATGGGAGTACGGAGCGGGGGCGTGCAGGGCACTGCTCGTGCGGGCCTGGTCTCAATCCTTGCCCGGGCACACATCCCGGTAGGGCGCATCGGGGATGTACGTGTGCCATTCGGCGGCCGTGAGTGTCGTGTCGGTGTGGGCGCAGATCCAGGCGGCGGCGTAGGCGGGCGTCACTCGGTAGCGCTGGAGGGGGACATGGGGGCTGCTGGCGTAGAGGGACGTGCCGTCCGTCGTGAAGGCCAGGGAGTTGATGGTCTCGCCGGGTGTGGTGAGGCCGCTTCCGAGGGGCTGCCGGTTCGCGGTGTCCCAGAGCTGGAGGGTTCCGGAGTCTCCCGCGACGGCGAGGGTGGCGCCGTCGGGGCTGAAGGCGAGCGCGGTCACGGCTTCCGGGGCGCCGCCGCCGACGGGGTCCGGGAAGGTGTTGGGCAGGACACCGAGCCGGTGGTCGAGGTCGCCGTCCCACAGGGCGACCCGGCCGGACGCGTCACCCACCGCCACCCGGGAACCGTCCGCGCTGAACGCCACCGCCTCCGTCTCCTGCCCGAGCCCCAAGGTCCGGGAGGTGCTGCGGCCCGTGGGCGGAGCGGCGACCCGGTCACCGCCGACGAGCAGGTCGCCATCCGGGCGCAGTGCGAGGGCCGTGATGTTGAGGTCTCCGAGGTGGGTGGCTTTGCGTCGGCCCGCGGTGTCCCACACCTCGGCGTCCGTCGTGCCGGCCGAGGTGTCCCGGACGGCCACGAGGCGGCGTCCGCCGGGGCCCACGGCGAGTTCCTCGACGGCGGCGGACGGCGCGGCGGGGGCCCCGAGGTCCAGCGTCGTCCGTACCCGGGCGTGGCGGACGTCCCACAGCGTCAGCGGCTGCGCCGACGTACCGCGGCCCAGCGCGGAGAGGCCGTAGGCGAGGGTCGTGCCGTCCGTGCCGAACGCCATCAGCGGCTGGGCGTCGGCGGTCGTCACCGGCCCGGCGCCGTCGGCGGCCACGGGGAACTCGGCGGCGGGCAGGGTGCGCAGGGTACGGCCGGTGGCGGGGTCCAGGAGCCGGAAGTCGTAACCGCCGTGCCGCTGTTCGGCGGTGGCGAGCGCACGGCCGTCGGGGCTGAGCAGCGCGCCGGCCAGTGCGGTGTCCCGCCAAGTGGCGGTGACGGCCGGACCCAGGTCGAGGGTGTGGACCGTACCCCCTTCGAGGTACCGCAGTGCGGATCCGCCCGGGTCCCAGGCGAGGTCGCCCTGAATGCGGCGGCCGTCCAGGGAGTGGCGGAAGACGGGCGTGTCGGGTGCGGACAGGCGCCAGACGGTCAGCTGTGCCGGGCCGGCGGCGGCGAGGAAGGCGCCGTCCGCGCTGAACGCGACCGACTCGGAGTCCGGGGCGTCGAAGCCGGCGGCCTCCCGGCCGGAGGCGATGTCCCAGACCCGCACGTCCGCGCCGGAGACCACCGCCAGCCGGTGTCCGCCGGAGTCGAACACGAGACGGGAGGTGTCGTCGCCGCAGCTGCCCGAACCCGCGTTCTTCGTCCAACCGCCGGACAGCGTACGGCCGTTGGTCGTGTCGTGGATCTGGACGGCGCCGTGGGTGGGGCAGACGGCGACCAGGCGGCCGTCCGCCGTGGTGGCCACGTTCGTCTCGGATCCCGCCGACGCCCGGAACAGCGGGCGGCCGTCCGTGAGGGCGCGCAGTTCGACGCGCGGTTCGTCGACGGAGCTGAGCAGGTAGGAATCGGCGGCGGCGTCGAAGGTGGCGATCTCCGTACCCGCACCCGCGTCGCTCTCCGTACCCGCACCCGCGTCGCTCTCCGCACCCGAGTGCATGTCGGCACCCGCACCACTCTCCGTACCCGCACCCGAGCCCATGTCCGCATCCGCGTCATTGGCCGCCGTTCCCACCCACCGCCCGGTCGCCAGGTTCCACAGCCGTACGCCCCGCTCGTCGTCGAGGGCCAGGACCTTCCCGTCGCGGCTCGCCGCCTCGATGCTCGGGTCGGCGAAGGGCAGTCGGCCGGAGGCGATCGCCCGGTGGGTGACGGTGTTCCAGGTGCGCCAGGTGCGGCCGCTGACGCTCAGCAGGACCTGCCCCGAGCGGACGAGGAACCTTTCGGCGCTGCCGCCACCGGGCCCGGGATCGGTGAACGCGTCGCGCTCCGGCTGGGCCGGCGCGGCGAGCAGTGCCGCCCGGCTCTCGGGGAGCGCGGCGATGCGCCAGGCGGCCAGGCCCAGCAGTCTGGCGGTGCGGGGATCGGTGGTGCGCATGCTGTCGGCCACCTCGGCGACCCGTTGGGCGGCCGCCGCCCGCTCGTCCCGCACCTCGGTGTCGTGCTGCTGCCAGGCGACCAGCCCGATCACCAGCGCGAGCGCGAGCAGCGCCGCGGCGGCGGTGATCAGTCGCCGGGTTCTTCGCCGGGTACGGCTCACCGCGTGCCGCTCGTCGTCGCGGGCCCGCAGGGCAGCGGTCAGGAAGTCGCGTTCGGGAGCGGTGAGGACGGGATCCCATGCGGTGTCCGGCGTCCCGAACAGCTCCACCGCCCGCTCCAGCCGCACCCCCCGGTACAGCGCCCCGCCGTCATGTCCGAGATCCAGCCAGGCCCGTACGTCCTCGCCGAGGCGCCGATGGGCGATCAGCCGCCCCCGGTTCTCGTCGATCCACCGGCCGAGCCGCGGCCAGCTGCTGATGAGCGCCTCGTGGCCGAGTTCCACCGTGTCGCCGTCGAGGGCGAGCAGCCGGGCTGCGGCCAGCCGCTCGACGACCGCGGGGAGTTCGGGGTCACCCCAGTCGTCGAGTTCCGCGCGGGTGACCGAGCGCCGGGTGTCGGGTGCGCCCTCGCCGGGCTGGATCAACCGCAGCAGCAGTCTTTGCGCGATGTCCGCCTGGCCGGGTGACAGTGCTCCGTACGTGCGCTCGGCGGTCGCGGCGATCGCGCCCTGGACACCGCCGGCCGCCTCGTAGGCGGCGAGGGTGAGGATACGGCCGCGCCGGCGCCGCCAGGTCTCCAGCAGGGCGTGAGAGAGCATGGGCAGCGCGCCGGGCCGGTCGACGACCTCCTCGACGATCCGGGCGGTCAGCTCGCGTTCGACGACGAGCCCGGCGACGGCGGCGGGCCCGGTGACCGCCTCCCGCAGCTCGGCCGCGGACATCGGCCCGATGAGCAGTCCGCAGTGGCGCAGCACGTCGGCGAGTCCGGGGTGGTCGGCGCACTGGCCGTAGAAGTCGGCCCGCATGGCGATCACCACGTGCAGCCGGGAGTCCGGCTCCCTGGCCGACAGCAGCAGGTCGATGAAGCGGCTGCGCTCGGCGCGGTCCCGGCAGAGCGTGAAGACCTCCTCGAACTGGTCGACGATCAGCCAGCTGTCGGGGTCGCCGTCCCCGGGCGCCAGCAGATGGCCGTAGGTGGCGGCGGGCCGCTCACCGGGCGTGAGGATCCTGACGACCGCGGGGCGACCACGCTGGCCGGCGGCCTCCTGGACGGCGGGGATGAGTCCCGCCCGCAGCAGCGACGACTTGCCGCTGCCGGACGCGCCGAACACGGCGGCGAACCGCCGCTCGCACACGAGGTCGAGCAGCTCGGTGACGAGCCGCTCCCGTCCGAAGAAGAGCTCGCGGTCGCCGGGTTCGAAGCGGGCGAGTCCGCGGTACGGCGAGGTGGCGTCACCGTCGGGCCCGGTGGGGGATGCTTCCTGCGTCTCCGCGGCCTCCTCGGCGGCGGCGCTGCGGCGCGCTTCCCACAGGTCCGGGTCCCCGTCGCAGGCCTCGACGTAGGCGCGGACCACTGCGGCCGAGGGCAGCCGGTCACCCGCGGCGGCGCGGGAGAGCGCGGAGACCGACAGGCCCGCACGGTGGGCCATCGCGCGGTAGGAGGGACTGCCCGCCTTCTGCCGCAGCAGGCGCAGTTCGTGGGCGAACAGCTGCACCGGGCCGGCGGCTGGATCGACCGGACGTTCTGGACGACCCAATGGAACTCCCAGGAAATCCCCTCAAAAACAATCTTGGTCAGGAACTATGACCGACCGGGCGAGGGGACGACAATGCCCGGCCCGGTGACGTTGGTCACCGGGCCAGGGAACGGTACCGCGGGGGTTACGCGTGCTCGTACACCGAGATGTGGCTCTTCCAGTTGAAGACCGTGTCCGGGATGTAGGTGCCGCCGGGCGGGGTGATCAGGAACTGGTCGTCCTTGTTGCCCGGGTTGGCGGAGTAGGTGAGTCCGTCGCAGGAGACCGCCCACCGCTGCTGGTGGGTGCCGTCCTCGGACAGGCACTTGCCGTTGGAGGACATGAGCTCGTCACCGTCGGCGTACCACCACTGGCGGGAGTCGTTGTAGTTGCAGGGGGTGAGGGCGACGTTGTAGCTGGTGTTGGTCAGGCACTTGCTGCCCTGGCCGATCAGGTAGCCGATGGCACCGTCGCTGTTGATGTGCGGGGTCTCGGCGACGTCCCAGTTGTAGTAGGGGGTCTTGTAGCTGCCCGAGTACAGGTCGTCGTGCACGTCGCTGCCGGAGGCGTGGGAGGGGATGCGGAACTGCACCCCGTCGGCGATCGGCTGGCCGCGCTTCTCGGCGATGACCGGCTCGATCGAACCGCCGCCGATGAAGGCGACCGGGAAGGCACCCCAGTTGTGGATCATGATGTAGTTCAGCGCGTTCTTGATGCTGCCGACCATGTTCGGACCCGCGCTGCCGATGCGGGCGCCGATGGACTTCAGCGCCTGCCCGGCGCTCTGCAGGGTGGCCCGGACGCCCTTGCCGACGTAGGACTCGTCCAGCTTGTCGAGTCCTGAGAAGGTCAGCATGGAGACGGTCGCGTCGAAGAAGGCGCCGCCGACGCTCTTCCAGTTGAGGTAGCCGTCGGTCAGGTACTGGAAGGCCAGCGCGCCGACGAACCCGCCGAGGAAGGATGCGAACCGCACGCCCCACTTGCAGCCGGCCGGACCGGTGAGCGAGCAGATCAGCGTGGAGCCGAGGATGGTGATGACCGCGTCCGCGGCGATCTCCACCGCCCGCGCCGACAGGTAGGACCACTTGGCCTCTGTCACCTTGTGCAGCTTGCCCGTGCAGTCGGTGACGGCCTCCTTCTTCTTCGAGGCGAGGACCGTCACCTGGTGCGCGGTGAGAGCGTACGAGGTGGGGGAGACCGTGGCCGTGGAGGAGCCGGAGTCGTAGGCCGCGCTCTCGACGACGGGCCCGTTCGCCACCGGCCGTGCCTGTGCGCGGTAGGCGGCCTCGACCGCGTCGACCGTCCCCTCGCAGAGCTGCGTGACCGAGGTGGACGTCTTCCGGGCCGCGTCCGACAGACGGCTGCCGAAGGAGGCGTCGAGGAGGGTGGCGGCCAGGGCGGTGACGAGCACCGTGATGATGAGTGTGCGTATCGGCACCCGTTGAAGCGGACGCCCGGTGAACCAGGTCAGCACGAATAAGCTCCTTATGGATGCTTTGTCCGGATCGGGAACGCGGCGGTGTGTGCGGGTGCCGCCGGAGGAACGGCCCCTGCCGGGGCCGGCGCATTCGGGTCGCCGGCTCGCCGGGTGGGGCGGAACGTTTCCGATCCTGAGCTGCCGGACGTTGTTGCTCAATCCCTCTTCCGGGGCGGCAACAACTCGGTGACCTGGGGGAATGCGGGGGCGTGTGGGCGCGATCCGCAGCAACGGTCCGGTTGGGACTGGGGCAGGTGCAACCGGTACGGTCGCTGCTCCTGGCGGGGCGTGGAGGTGCGGCGCGCCTTGCTCGGCTGGTCGGGTGGTGGAGCTGCTGGCCGGTGCCGGTGCCGGTGCCCGGGGTCGAATACCCGACGGTGTTCCGCCCGACCCCACTGCCGGGCGACCGCATGACGTACGTGAAGCAGGTGGAGGGCGTGGACACCCGAGTGACGCGGGGCATGGTGCGACCGCCCCCGCAGCCCCTTCGCCCCCCTGGTGGTCTGCGTCAGCAGGAATTGTCGGCGCTGTTTCTGCTCCCCGGCCCGTTCTTGCTGATGGAGTCAGTCGCCTGCGGGTAGGGCGGTGGATTTGCGCAGGAGCCACTGTCCGAAGGTCCGCCGTGCGGGCCGCACCACGACGCGGCCGTGGGCTGCCGTGCCGACCAACTCCACGCGCAGTGCGATCGGCGTCCCGGGCTCTGGGGCCTGACGAATCTTGATCTTGCTGTGCGCGAGGCTCAGGGCGCCGGTATCGACCACGATGCCTGGCTTGGTGATCAACGTCAGTTTCTTGCCCGCCATGTTCATGTCGATCCGCAAGGTGTCCTGTGTGATCACCGCCTGAGTGAAGTCGAGCGTCACCTCACACCACGCCGTGGCCAGCTCCAGCCTCCGCGGGACCACCCAGCGCCCCTCGCGCCTGACCGCACCACTGTGAATGCCCTCGATCCGGAGTACGTCCTTGACCTCCGCTACGGCGGTGCCGGTCGAAGCGGACACGGCCGGCAGGTCAGCGGTCAGTTCGGTGAGTTCCCTGACGGTGCGTGCCGACAGGGCGACTTCGAGGCGTTCGTCCAGCTCGTCCGCGGTCAGCAGGCCGTCCCCCGCCGCTATGCGCAGCACGTCCACCACCCGGTCCCGGTCCGCATGAGAGGCCCTCAGCTCGGGTGACGAGTCGGGGTCGGCACGTTTCCCGGTGGGCGAGATCTCTCCCGGCATACTTCCGTCCTGGTCCTGTCGAACGTCTCCCGCGCGACGCAGGCAGCGGCGCGACAAGAAGACTAACGCTATATCGCGACATGGATCCCGGCTGGACCCCATCACGGAGAAGACGATGGCTGGCGTCGATTCACGGCATGCGACGGCTTCCATCGTGGCGAGACCCGGCCTCGACATACACGGGGCCGGGGCGCATCTGGTGATATCCGGTACGCCGCACCTGGGTACAGGTGCGGGCATCCAGCACCAGCCCTGGCCAATTGCGATGGCGCGGTATGGCCCCGGCAGCCGGAGCGCTCTGCACCTTGCGAGAGGTCCGCATGCATCCGCCGCTCACTAAGCACCTCGCGCACCGGCGCCGGTAAGCGCGGTGAGCCGCTGGACGACGCGCTGCGCCGTCCGTCCGCTTGCGGGCCCCTGCGTCCCGGGGCGCTCGTCGAGATCCCCGGGACGCACATCCGCCTGATGCCTGTGGTCAGGGCGCGTCGATGAGGATCCGGTTGTCGGCGGGGGCGAGCGCGGCGAGTCCGCCGGCGTAGGCGGACTGCACGCGGGAGCGCTCGGTGGCGTTCGGTGTGGCGTTGGTGCAGGCCGTGCCGGCGCTCGACCCCGACATCAGCTGTGAACAGGGGCCGGGCTTGGTGTCCGGCAGGCCGAGGCTGTGCCCGAGTTCGTGCGCGGCGATCCGGGTCTTGTTGAAGCCCTGGTCCACGGCCTGGCTGCCGAGTTCGACGCGGACCTGACGGCCCGGACGAACGGGGCCGAGCGTGGCCTGCGGCCAGCCCGTGGTGGCGACGATCACGATCTCGGCCGCGGTGCCGGGTGCCGCTTCCACCAGACGGACGTTGCTCACGTTGGCGTTCCACGAGGCGACTCCGGCCGCGATCGCGGCCTCCCAGCCTGCGGCGCGGCTGTCGTCGTAGCGAAGGGTCACCGTTGCTGCCTGCGCGGCGGGCGCGGCGGCGGGGGCGGCGGTCGCGGCGCCCGCCATGGCGAGGACGAGCGCTGTGGCGGAGGTGCCTGCCTTGAGCCAAGTGCCGAGGGGCATTGCTGCTCCTTCATCCGTGGGGGGAGTCCGGCCCCGGCGGGACCGGGTGGGCGAAGGAGCGGCACGGGTTGTCCGGTGGGGGCCGGACGCGCCGTCGACCGCCCCTCCGGGGCGTTGCGATGGTATGCCGCGCCATCCCTGTTCGTCATGTACCTGCCATAGTGAATATCCGTCAGAGTCGAGTTTCGGACGGAAGTTGTCTCGCCGGTCTTCGAAGGCCACCCGCCGACGCGTCGACTGCTCCGGACGCCGGTTCCACGACCAAGCGCCTTTCGCTCGCCAGGCAGGCGGCACTACGCTCAGGAAGGCCTGACCGCCGATACGCCGGTGACGGTCACGGTGTCGTCGCACTCGGCGAACTGCCCGTCGTCCAGGGCCACCTGGTGTGCCCCGGACCCCGGCAGCCCGACGACCATCGTGGGGTACACGACGGGCGCCGAACCGGACTCGCAGTACCCGTCGCCCTCTCCCTGAACCTGCACGAACGTCAGCTTCACCCACGCCGTTCCGCTGGGAGCCACCTTCACCGACGCCGCGGCTCCGGTCGGCTTGACGGTGAGCGGCACGTTCATCTCGGGAGAGCCGTTTCCGGCGCCGGCCACCGTGGGGTGCCCCTTGAGGACGCACGTCCGTCCGGACACGTTGGTGAACTCGACGACGGCCGCCCCGGTACCCGTACCAGACGGCCGTACGGCGGCCTGACGGGCGGTCGCCTTCAGGCTGCCCGCGGAACAGGTCGCCGCCGAACCGCCTGGGGCGGGTGCGGACGACGCCGGTGTGGAGGCGGCGGGAGCGGGCCGGGAGGCGGAGGGCGTCGGTGCGCCGGAGGCCGTAGAGGAACCGGAGTCGGCGCTGCCGGGCTTCGGGGCGCCGGGTGTGGACGAGTCGGCCGCTGAACTCACGGCCGCGGACGGGGTGATGCCCTTGGCGACGTCCGCACCGCCCCCACCGGGCTGACATCCCGCCACCCCCAGCGCCGCCGAAGCCACGACGACCACCATTGCCGAACCGCGCATTCCGTTCACGTACCGCATGCCGTCCCCCGACTCCCAGTTGACCGGAACACGGCTCCTTGCCGCCTCCGTCGAACCAGACAGAACGGTGAGGCCAGCAGTTCTCCCGCACTCCGACCTGTAACCCACCGGTGACGAAATCCAGCCACAACCACCGTGAAGCGCACCCGGACAGGCCATCGACTCGCCCCCCGCAGGGTTGCCGCATGGCCGTCCCGGCCGTAGCTCGCGCGAATCCCATCGACCTACTCGGGGGGCTCGTTCGCTGCGGTGCAGACGCTCGCCTCACCCGGCTCTGCTTCTGCGGGTTCGCCCGGACGGGGGCAGACTGGGCAGAGTGAGTGCTACACGTCTCGGAGGTGCCGACACCACGTCGGCCCCTCGCTCGGTGCATCAGCAAACGCTGGCTCTCGCGGCCATGATGTTCGCGGTGGCGATGACGTTCATCGATCAGACCATCGTCTCGATCGCCGCCCCGGACATCGTCCGGGAGCTGGGCCTCTCCGCGTCCGGCATGCAGTGGGTGATCAACGCCTATCTCCTGGCGCTGGCCGCCTTCTTCGCCGTCGGCGGCCGCCTCGCCGACCTGTACGGACCGCGCCGGATCGTGGTCGTCGGCACGCTGGTGTTCGTCGTGTCTTCGGTGATGTGCGGCTGTGTCCCCAAGGGGGACGCCGCTCAGGGCTGGCTCATCGGATTCCGGGCTGTCCAGGGGGTCGGGGCGGCACTGCTCTTCCCCGCCGCGCTCGCGGTGGTCGTGGCGGTGTTCCCGGCCGAGCGGCGCGGCCGGGCCCTCGCGCTGTTCTTCGGGCTGTCCGGTGCGCTGACCGCCGTAGGGCCGCTGCTGGGCGGCTGGCTCACGGCGGCCTGGACATGGCGCGCGGTGTTCTGGGTCAACGTCCCCGTCGCCGTGGTGGCACTGGGACTGACCGCGATGGCGCACATCGCCGACCGTAGACGCACCGGCACGCTGGACATCGTGGGCGCCGCTCTCATGGCGGCAGGCATGGGACTGAGTGTCCTCGGCTTCCAGCAGGCCTACACCTGGGGCTGGGACAGCCCGGCCACCTGGCTGTGCGTCGCGGGCGGTCTGGCGATCCTCGTCGTCTTCGTCCGCTACGAGCGGGGCGTCCGCCATCCCCTGATCGACCTGCGCGTCTTCCGGGACAAGGGCTTCACCATCGACGCGGTGGTGCTGTTCTTCGCCATGCTCGCCTTCGTCCCGCTGTTCTTCTTCGCGTCCGTGTACGCACAGGTCTCGCTCAGCGCCTCGCCCAACCAGGCGGCACTGTTCCTGCTGTACGTGTTCGCGGGCTTCGCCATCGCCTCCCAGTGGGGCGGCCGGATCCTCGATCAGCGGGGCGCTCGTCCGGCCCTGAAGGCGGGCGGTGTCCTGGGCTGCGTCGGATTCGCCCTGTGGGCGGGCAAGCTGACCGACCTGTCCATGCACGACCAGTGGCCGTACGCGGCCCTGGCCGGCGCGGGCATCGGCTTCATCCTGGCTCCCGCCTCCACGGACGCCGTCAACCGTGCGATCGGGCCGTCCTACGGCGAGGTCACGGGCGTCACCCAGACGGTGCGCAACTACGCGGCGAGCGTGGGCATGGCCGTCTTCGGCACCATGCTCACCCATGTCACGCGCTCGAACGTGACGGACACCCTGCAGGCGCGGGGTCTGTCGGCCGAACAGGCCCGGGACACCGCGCACCACGTCAGCAGCTCCATCACGGGCAGTGGCGACGCCAGCCCACCCTCGGGCACCGGTGCGGCGGCCAGTCAGATGCGCGACCTCGTCAGCACGGTCCGCATGGACTTCGCCGAGGCGAACCAGTGGGTCTTCTACGGCATGGCCGTCGCCCTGGGGATCGCGTTCCTGTTCGCGCTACGGCACCCGGGCGGCACCCCGGCCGAGGCCACCGCAGACGGCGGAGTCTCCTCCGCCGAGGATGCCGCAGCCTCCGGAGCCTTGTCCGCCGAGGACGCGCAGCACCGGCACACCCCCACGAGGACCGACTGACTTCACCCACCACGGCCGCCTCTCTCAGGCAAGCTCGCGAGAGCCGCTGCCTCCGGCCGCCGCACCGGCGTCCGAACGGGCGACCACCTCCGGTGAAGCCCCGCGGGAGATCCGTGTCAGATCGGCGGCCAGGGACTCGAGCCACTCGATCACGGCGTAGTAGCGCCGGGGCGCGCCCACCGGTTCGGCGTCGAACTCGGGGTACACGGGATCGATCCGCGGTACCGCAGTGGGCGGGGTGTCCCCGCCGGGATCCAGGGCCGCGGAGACCAGCAGCATCCGCCCGGCCATGCGTTCGCCGAGCGCCTCCACCGCCCGGGCTGTCGCGGCGGACAGCTCGGTGACGGGCGGAGCCAGGAGCCGGTCGGATCCCCACAGGGTGTGGTGGCCGGCGATGAGCGTCGCCTGCCAGTCCACCGAGCGAGCCGGGTGACCCCGCGCGGCGCCCGTGAACGGTGCGGGCTCGCTCTGGAACTGCGCGTAGGCCGACTCGGCGAGGACGACCGCGTGGTGCAGGGACCGCTGCCCGGGCGCGGCCGTCGGCACGGCCGTGGCGGCGCCGCCCGCGACCGACGAGGTCGTGGCCACCACGACCTCCGCGGCCGTGCGCAGCAGTTCGGCGGCCGCGCGGCGCAGCTCGTCGTGCGCGCCCCGCGGCCACGCGAGGAGCCCGAACACAGCGCCGATCGCGCTGCCGATCAGCACGTCGAGCATGCGCACCTCCGCCAGCTGCCAGGTGGACGGCGCCAGCTGCGCGAACACCAGCGCCACCAGCACGGTGAACAGCCCCTGTGCCCACCCGACACCCCGCACCGGTCCTACGGTGAAGGCGAGCAGCATCCACAGGGGCAGCAGTACGGCGTAGACGTCGGTGTGGGTGCCCACCAGGGTCAGTGTCCCGGCGGTCAGCAGCGCCCCGGCCAGCGTTCCCGTGAGCGCGAGCCGGATGGTGTGACGGGTCGCCTCCAGGGTGGTCCTGGTGAGACTGAGCGTGGCGAGCATGGCCCAGAAGCCGTGCGGCAGGGTGTCGATTCCCGCGACGAGCCGCGCCGCGGTAAGGGCAAGCGCGATCCGCACCGCGTTCTGGAAGAACACCGAGCGGCGCCCCGCATGGCCGCGGACCCTGTGCCACCACAGCACCGGCGCCGGGACGCCCGAGTACCAGAAGCGCTCCGGCGCCACCTCCACCTCGGCGTGCCGTCCGCGTACGGCACGGTCGGCCGCCGCCCCCATGGCCAGCGCGGCATCCGCGATCTCCAGCACGGCCGCATGCCTGCGCAGCACCGCGGGCCCGAATCCGGACGGGCAACCAGCCCCCGAGCCGGACGTCCCCGCGGACAGGGCCGACAGCGCGGCACGAGCCGAGGACAGCTCCTCGGACGACTCCAGCAGCGGGGTCCCTGCGCGCAGACACTGCGCCGTCGCAGTGGCGAGACCCGCCGCCGCACGCAGCACGTCCGCCACCTCGCGCTCCTGCGGTGCCCGGGACGGGCCGGTCAGCCGCGCCAGCCGATTGAGCAGCGTGCGGACGGCGAGGCCGGTGTGGGCGAGCGCCCGCACCCGCACACCGGGACCGGCCGGACGCTCCGCCTCGGGCACCATCAGCGACCGCAGCCCCCGGCTTGCCTCTTCCGCCGCGTTGCGGTCCGCGGGCTTGAGGACATACGGCCCCACGGTCAGGGTTCGCGCGCAGTGGGCCGCCGTTTCTGCGGCGCGAGCCGTCCGCTCCCGGTACGGCGTCGGGGAGGGCTCGGGAAAGATCAGCGCCTCGGCGGCGATCAGCAGCACCAGCCCGGTCGTCGTACCGAGGAGCCGCTCGTCGAGCGAGCCGGGATCGTAGGGCGGGAACGACGGCAGGATGTACAGCAGCTGGAGCCCCGGTGCCACGCCCGCCGGGCGCGGTCCACCCACGGCGGAGAAGGCCAGCGCGAAGCCGACCGCCAGCATCCCGGCGACGGCGCTCCACGTGCGTACCGAGAGCCAGGTGCCGACGATCACCAGGACCCAGCACACCGGAAGCACCCGCACCATGATCGCGGCGCGCTGCCGTCCGGTCCCCGGGATCCGCGAGAGCCCGCCCAGAGCCACCGCGCCGAACAGGGCGTATGTGGCCGCGACGGGACTGTCGAGCCCGTAACGGAAGAGGTAGAAGCCGACCGCAGCGGCAAGGGCCACACGCACGGCCCGACGGCCGGAACCGGCGTAGGCCGCCGGGAACACCCCGGCTGGGACACCCCTCACCCCTCCAGGATCACCCCAACACGCCGGGCGCGCGTCCCGAGCCGTTGGCATGGCGGCAGTCCCGTGGCAGGAGGACATGTGCAACGCGGCGAAGTCCGGTGGGTCGAGTGCGACGAGCGGCGGCCGGTCGTGGTCCTGTCGGGTGACGAGTCGCGGGGGTTCCGGGCGATGCAGGTCGTCGCTCCGGCTGGCGTCGACATCAGTGGTCTGGGAGTCGAAGTGGCCGTAGGAGCCCCTTGCACCTGGCTGACCACACTGTCCCGGGACGACCTGATCAACCAGGCGGGGGTCCTGTCCTCCGCGAAGCTCAGCGACATGACGGATGCTCTCCGTCTCGGCGGGCTCAAGTAGGCGGAGAAGGAACGGACTCCTTGACAGCCCAGCCGATCCAGTCGGCTCTGATCTTGGCATCTCCTTTATCTGCGTGGGGTGTTGAGGGCTGATCCGTTGTGGGTGGAGCCGTTCACGGGTTTGCGGATGCGGCAGTTCGAACGGGGGGTGGCGACGGTCTTTGGTTGCCCGGGGTCGGGCGGGCAGTGGCCACCTGGTGTCTGCATCGATGGTGACCTGCACGTGCGTCGTCCACGATCGACAACCCCGGCACTGGCAGCACGCGATCCGCTAGCGGCAGGCACCACGGGGCCCCCGCCAGCCCGACGCCCAGATCTGGCGCAACTCCGGCCTTGCCCGGCAATGCGACAGCGTCACGGTGCTGGGCGGCGGCGTATACACCTCTGAACGGCTGACCAACCGTGATCAGCCGGCGTAGGGGCCGCGGACGAGGCTGTCTCCCGAGTGGTCGGGCTTGCCGTTGTAGGGCTGAACGGAGACGTCGACCACGGAGTATTCGCGCAGGTCGATGTTGTCCGGCACCGGCAGTGTGGCGCTGCCGTCAGGGCCGAGCACTCCCATGGAGACGAGCTTGGTGTGGGAACGGTCCATCAGCCATACCTCGAAGTAACCGGAGGTCTTGGGGAGTCCCTCGACTGTGATCTTGAGGAGGCGATGTCCATCGTTGCCGCTGAGCCGGGCGTATCCTGCCGAGCTCGCCTGGAGCGAGTCCAGGCGCCTGCCGTCGACGGCGGACACGCTGGAGTTGTCGCGGGTGATCCACCACGTGATGGTGCTGCCCGCCGCTGCCCCCAGAAGTGCGGCGCAGGCGGCGAGTGCCACGCTGAAGCGGCCCAGCCGCCGGGCCTTCGGCCGCTTCGGGCGGCTGTCGTCGCCGGGGTGCGAAACCGCAGTCTCCGGGAGGTCGCTCTCGGCCGGGACGAGGCGGGACTGTGTGGACAGGTGCAGTTCGCTCGCGATCGAGTCCCACAGGTCTGCGGGTGGAGTGAGCAGATCGCGCTCGTCGGGTCCGGGCGCCTTCATCGTCGAGGCCACGTGACTGAGGGCTTGGAGTTCCCGTGAGCAACGGGCACACGTGCGCACGTGCTCGTCGTCGGGAGCGGACGGGCTCTCCCCGATCGCCATCAGCGCGAGTGTCTCCTCATCCGTGTGCTCCACCGTCCACCTCCAACCGGTTCTTCATGCGCAGCAGCCCGCGCCGCGTGTTGCTCTTGACGGTGCCCAGCGGCAGTCCTGTGCGCTGTGCGATCTGCGCCTGAGTGAGATCCTCGTAGAACGCCATTTTGAGCACAGTCCGTTGCTGTTCGGGAAGCTTTTCCAACTCGTCCGTCAGCAACACGAAGTCCAGCACGGAATCTGCCGCGCCGTCCTGCTGAGGGCTGCTTGCGGCAGCTTGTGTGGTCACTGCTTGGACGTCTCTGAGGTGGCGAGAGCGTCGGGTGAGCTGGTCGGCCACCTTCTTGTGGGTGACGCCCATGAGCCATGCCTTGAGCGATCCACGCTTCGGATCGTAGTTCTCGCGGCCTCGCCACGCTCCCACGAAGACCTGCTGGGTGACGTCCTTCGCCTCCTCCGGATCGCCCAGCCTCCGCAGGGCCACGGTGAAGAGCAGTGCACCCCAGCGCCGGTACGCCTCGTTGAGGCACGACTCGTCGCCCTCGGCGAAGCCATGGCCCAGGTCGTCGTCGGAAGGGGACTTCACGGACGCCACGCTAGCCGCCAGAACCTGTGAGCCGCCCCATATTGTGCTCACGTCGGTGCCCCCACGGCCGTGACGACCAGATTGTTCTGATATCCGCCCTCGTCGGGGCGATAGGGGCCAGTACAGGTGATCAAGGTCAGGACCGCTGGTCCGTCTCTGCGGAATGCTCCCGAAGTCGCCAGGTCCTTCTTGCTCACCGTGCGGCGTGATGCGACCCGGTAGGCGACCTTTTTCCCGTCCTTGCGGACCACCACTACGCGATCGCCTCGGCGGACGTCGTTGAGAGCGACCAGGACGCCCAGGCCGCGACCGTCGGAATCGACGTGCCCCACGACGACGGACGATCCTTCGGCCGATCCCGGTGCGGGAGAGAAGCGGTACCAGCCGACCCGCTGTGGGTCCTCCGGAACCTCCGCCTGCCCATCGGCCGAGACGCCCACCGCTTCGATCACCGCACGGACACCGAGTCGCGGCAGTGACAGCGAGGACGGCGCGGCCACCCGAGCCGCAGTCGTCGGGACGCTGAAGTTCCCGGAAGGTGTGGACAGTTGCGATGTCACCTTCCCGAGGCCGGCCGGCGAGCGGCTGCCCGCCAGGGGACCGAAGTCCTTGCCACCGGCCCCGGACCGTCCGGGCCAGGTGCCGATGATGGTCAACGCGGAGACAGCGAGCCCCAACAGCGCGACGACCAACCCGGTATGCATCAGATGGCGTGGCGAGGGTTTGCTCATGCAGTACGACCTCTTCACGGCGAACGACGACGGGGTGCTGCCGACCAGCGCTGACAGCACCCCCACTGGACGAGTGCTCTAGCGAGCCGACGACCGCAGCCGATACAGCAGTCCCGCGGCGCCCAACGCGGACACCGCGCCCAAGGAAAGGGCGCCGAGGGGGATGCCCTCGTTGTGGGTCGCGGCCTCGGCCGCACCGGTCTCGCCGGCCGGAACACCGCCTGGCGCCGAGTGCATGCCGGTCAGGCTCTGCGTCTTCAGCTGAAGGTTCTTGTCGTCGGCGCTGCCCCAGGCGTACACCACCGTGTTCGTGCCCTCGGCCAGATCGAGATCGGCCGGACCGATCGCCACGGTGTCGCTCCCGGCCAGTACGACGTCGGCGGACACCGTGCCTGCGTCGACCTCGCCCTTGGCCTCCTTGGGGTTGACGAGGTCCTTGAACACCGGCGTCCCGCCGGCGCGCACGTCGACCGCGGGTGCGGCAGCGACATGGCGGACGGTCAGCCGGGCCTTGCCCGCGGGGACCTTGGACACGTCGTTGACGAAGGCGTCCAGCGCAGGCTTGCCCTCGGCCGTCAGGTGCGCGACCAGGGTGGCGCTGACTCCTGCGGGTACGTCGACTGTCTTCTCGATGGCCGGCGTGCCATCAGGGCCTTCACCGTCTTTGAAGACCTTGATGTCGTAGGAGCCCGCGTCGAGCTTCATGGAGTCCGTCAGGGTGCCGGGCTCGAAGTCGGGGATCAGTTCCTTGTCTCCGGCGTAGACGTCGACCGTCAGGCCCGGTATGCCGTGCAGTACCGACACCGAGGCCTGATCACCCCTGTTCTGCTGCTGCGCCAGTGCTGGTGACCCGGCGGTGACGGACAGCGCAACGGCGAATCCGGCGGCCACGGTCGCACCCACAACACGACTGGTCATGGCGGATTTCCCTTCCGATCGGGGACTTCTCGGGTCTGTGTGGGGAGGTATTCCGCCGGTCCGGAGGAGATGGTTTCATCCGATCGGCCATTTCTTTGTGCGAGGCCTATGAAGAACCCGCCGGCGCGCGGTGGTGCCGAGTTGTCCCGTCATGGTGGAGAGGCGGGTGGCGGGGTGTGCAGAGCAAGGCGTGCCGGTGAACGTGCGAGTCGGGGTCCAGGTCGGCAGGCTCAGCGCACTCTGCACGACCGGCAGCCCGACACGGCGGCGTTGCCGCCCGTGTTCGGTCGGCGTTCGGTCGGCGCTGACGGTTTCCGCTCCCGCGAGCACGAATGGTGCAGGCGGAGCCATGGGGGCGGCACCGCCTGCGGCCACGTGCGTCGAGTGGGTCAGAAGGTGGGGTGCGTGTTGGCCGTTCCGACGGTCAGCCCGGCAGCGAAGACGTTGGTCTTGAGCGTGACGTTGGTGGCGTCGGCCCTTGTGCTTGCCGAGCGTCACATGGTCGGTGGACAGGTCAGGCTTGAAGGCGGGGACGCGGGTCTTGGTGCCGGCGACGAGACCGGTCAGCCGTCCCTTGCTCACCACGTCCAGGACGAGCACCAGGCAGCCGGGGCGGTCCGGGCTGGCTGGCCCTCGCCGTCGGCTACCAGGGTCTGGTCGCGCTGAGGCTGCCGGAGACGCCGCCGGCCTGCTTCCCGGCCAACTTCCGCGCCGGGACGGCCGCCCGCGCCGAGCGGCTGCGGGACACCGGCGTGAACGCGCCGGGCCGCTGGGAGTTCCCCTTCGGCAGGCCGCGGGTGCATGTCGCGCCGTCACGGTGTATGCCGTGAGCGAGGACGACTGGCGGGCCGAACTCGCCGCGTACGAAAGGGAACTGGGCGAAGTCCCTGGCGTCCGGCTGCTGTCGCACCAGGACTTCGCGGCCGACGGGGCCAACGTCTTCGGGTACCGGGACGGCTTCAGCTGGGGCGGCGAACCACACCCGCGTACGCCCCTCCCGAGGCCGGGTGACGCGGTCGACCAGACTCTCCTGCCGCACCTTCGCCAGCCGGCGCCGGGTCTGTCGGCTCCGCACCTTCGGCGAGATGGTCAAAAGGCTAAGGAGTTCCTGCCTGGAGGCGCAGGCCCGCCAGGGTCAGCTCCAGTGCGGCCAGGAACTGGTCCCTGTCGTCGTGCTCGGCGAACTCGTCGACGATCTCGTGCATGAACGGGAACTGTGCGGGATCGAGCTTCCGCCAGGACTCGGCGTAGCGGTTGAGGAACTCCACGCGGTTCACCGTGCCGTCCAGCACTTCCTGCGGGGGTTCCGCGCCCAGGTCGGCGGCTGTGCCGACCACGACGCCGAGGATCGCTGACACGGCGTGGAAGCGCTGCCGCGGTGTGAGGTCGAGGCGCAGGGTCTGTTGGCCGAGTTTCTCGTACAGCCGTAGTGAGTGCCCCTGGACGTCGGTGTTGCGCATGAAGTAGGCCGACAGCCACGGCCGGTCGATCATGGCGTCGAAGAGGGTGATGGCCATCTCCCGCAGGTCGGCGATCGGGTCGTCGCTCTGCGTCTGTTCTTCGACGGCGGTCAGGATGCCGCCGATCACGTGGTCGGTGGCGCGGTCGACCAGTTCGTCCTTGCTGGAGACGTACCAGTAGATGGTCCCGACGCCGGTGCCGAGCCGGGCGGCGAGGGCGCGGAAGGTCAGGGCCGACTGGCCCGCTTCGTCGAGCAGGGCCACGGCCGCACTGAGGACCGCCTCCATGGAGTGCGAGGCCCGTTGGCGGCCCCGGGGGGAGGCCTCGGTGGAAGTGCGTGGTCGCGGGCGTGGCATACAGCCATCCAACCACAAGCTTGCCCTTCCATCGAACGATGTTCTACGCTCGAACACCGTTCCAGCATGGAACGACGTTCCTTTATCGAATCCCGTTCTAGCGTCACGTGCGTCTTCGACGACCGGCGACGCTACGAGAGGAGGCCGGCCATGACCGCGACCACCACTGCCGAGCCCGCTTCAACCCGTACCTACTCATCCCTGCGTGCGGCCTGGATCCCGCTGACCGCACTCTGCCTGGCCTTCTTCGTCGAGATGGTGGACAACACCCTGCTGTCGATCGCGTTGCCGACCATCGGCCGCGACCTCGGCGGCGGCACCACCGCCCTGCAGTGGGTCACCGGTGCCTACTCGCTCACGTTCGGAGGCCTCCTGCTCACCGCGGGATCCCTGGCCGACCGCCTCGGACGTCGGCGCGTGTTGCTGATCGGCCTCGCTGTGTTCGGCCTGCTGAGCCTGTGCGTCATCGCCGTCGACTCCGCCGGGCAGCTCATAGCACTGCGCGCCGGGCTCGGCGTGGCCGCTGCCGCCATGGCGCCCATCACCAACTCGCTCGTCTTCAGACTGTTCGACGAGCAGGCGTTGCGGATGCGCGCGATGACCCTGATGATCGTCGTCGGCATGTCCGGGTTCGTGCTCGGCCCGCTGCTGGGCGGCACGGCGCTGGCCCACGTGAGCTGGCAATGGCTCCTGCTGATCAACGCGCCGATCGCGCTGATCGCCGGCATCGGGGTACGGCTCGGGGTCGCCGCCGACCGTCCTCAGGACCTCACGGACGACAGGCTCGACCTGCCGGGAGCCGTCCTGAGTGTCCTGGCCATCGGCCTCGCCTGTTACGCGCTGACCAGTGGCGTGGAGCACGGCTGGCTCTCCGCCGTCACGCTCGCGTCGATCGCCGGAGCCGTGGCCGCGGGCCTAGGGTTCGTACGGCACGAGCGCCGCAGCGCTGCGCCCATGCTGGACCTCGACGTCTTCTCCAGCGGGACCGTCCGCGGCGCCGCCATCGCCCAGATCGGAACGTCCATCGCGATGGCCGGCGTGATGTTCGGGCTCATCCTCCACTTCCAGTACGCCTACGGATGGAGCCCCGTGCGGGCCGGCCTGGCGAACCTGCCGATCATCATCACGATGATCGTCGCGACCCCCCTGTCGGAAACGCTCGCCAAGAAGTTCGGCCACCGCATCGCCTGCCTGGTCGGCGCGGCCTGCCTGGCCGGCGCGCTCGCCGGCCTCGCCTGGGGCGTCGACCACGGATACGCCGCTATCGCCGCCGCCATGGTCGTGATGACCATCGGGCTGCGCACCGTCATGACCATCTGCGCTATCGCCCTGGTCGACGCCATGCCGGAGAACCGCACCTCGATCGCCGCGGCGCTCAACGACACCGCTCAGGAGGTCGGCACGAGCGTCGGCACCGCCGTTACCGGAACCCTGATCGCGGCAATGGTCACCACTCAGCTGCCCGCCGGCATCTGGAACGGCGACCTCGTGCAGTCCTTCATCCATGGCGAGCGGATCATCTACGGCGTACTCGCAGTGGTCGTCGGTCTGATCGCGGCGGGCGGAGCAGTCACCCTGACCGACTCCCACGCGGTCGAGGAGGCACCCTGAGCGGGCGGAGCCGGGGATGCCGGGCGACCTTGGCGGCCTGAGCCCGGGGCCTGTCCGGTCCCGGGCGGCCCACACGACCCGCAGACAGCCCGGCTCACCGGCCCGGACGGCCACCGGAGCGAGGTGGTGGAGAAGCCCCTGGACACCTCGACGGGCATCACCGCCGCGGACCTCTGCCTGACGGCTCCACCCCGTGGGCGTGAAAATCGGTGCGTGGCAGTCCGGCGGACGTCGAGGGAACTTGGTGCGATCCGAGCCTGTGTCTCAGCAGGACGCTGGGGGGTTCATCGCCAGGCACCCGGATGTGTTGCTCCGAGCACACGCCGGGCGGGATTGCGGCGGGATCTTGAGGGCACATGCAGGTGCATGGACAGTGACAGCGTCCGGGTGCCGCCGCTGCGGCCCGGTGGCTACGACCCCGCCGACTACGCCGACGCGGTGGTGCGCAGTGCCGAGGATGCCGGCGTCTCTCCTCGACTGGTGATGGGCGTCCTCTTCAACGAGGCGTACAAGCCCCACCATCCGCTGCTGGAGCGGCTGTGGCAGTGGTGGAAGCCGGAGGCGTCCTTCGGATTGGCCAACATGCACCGGGCGGCCTTCGAGCAGGTACGACGGACACATGGCCTGTCCGGGCATTGGCAGGATCTGCGGGACGACCCCGCCTTCGCCATCCGCGCCGCGGCGCTTCACCTGAACAACCTCGAGGACAGGCTTCCGGCGCGCCACGTGCGCCGGTACACCCGCGACGAACTCCTCGCCCTGGGATACAACGCGGGCGAACGCAACATGCGCGCTTTCGCCCGCGGCGTACCCCCGGGCCCCATGGCGCGGTCCTACCTGCGCCGCTTCCGCGCCGGTCGGCGGCGCGCCGCTGAAGCCCTGGCAGGCGCGCGTGCGCAGTGACCGGGAGCGGGCGCCTCATCCCTGACGAGCCGTTGGAGAGATGGCAGCACGCGCCTGGACTCTCACGCGACGCGGAGTGAACACCGTCGTGGTCGGGAAAGCGATCCGCCCCCTCCAGAGCCCCGAGAGATGACTGGAGCGCCCGTCGGTATCACTCGCTGCGCCAGGACTCCAGCCGCTGTGCGATCGTGCGCAGGTCGGCTTCCTGCGCACGGACGGCTTGGGCGAGTTCGTACAGGTCATCGTCCTTGGCCTGCACCGGCTGGCTGGAGACGTGCATGTACTGGCTGGTGCAGGCCCAGCCGATGACCAGGTTGTAGTCGGTGAAGGGCCGCAGCAGCAGCGCGGTGTGCAGAAAAGTCGCGGCCCGGGCGGCGGGCTCCTCGTAGTACAGGACGCCGCGTTCCCGCTCGAACTTGTGCCGGTCGGCCATGAACCCCAAGGCGCCCCAGTCCGCGATCGGCACGTTCAGTGGGGAGATCGCGGACTGGATCTGCAGCACCCAGCCGGCGTCGACCCGGATGACAGGACTCACCGCAGCCCTTCAGGGAAGTGGGCCGCGACCCCGGGCAGGATGCGGGTTGCTTCGGCGACGGCTCCTTCGACGAAGGCAAGCCGGTCGGCCTCCTCCACCGTCACGTCGTGCACGTGCTGCTTCAGACTCCGCCCCGCCAGAGCCGCACGGGCACGCAGACGAGCCATCTCTTCTTCGCTGAATTCCACGTTGAGTGCGGGCATGCACCCAAGGTACCTGTCTCGGTACCGCCACGGGTACCCGATGGCGGAAAGCCGGGACACGGGTGTTCTCACGTATGGCGTGGGGCAGGTGGCGTCCGACGAAAACGCCCCTACGCTCCCGGGGCGATCCGGCCACCGTCCCCGGGAGGTGTCAGGCGGGCTGTCTCGTCGGCATGGTCGCCAAGGTCCTTCACGTGCCCGGCCGGGAGGTCTCGTCCGGCACCTCCGACACATGGGCGCTGACAATGCGCCAGCCTACGGGGAACCGTGTCCACGACTGCGTCTGGCGGCCGACGGCGGTGCCCCCGGGGTAGGCGAACAGCGTGGTGACCACCGCGTGGTCGGTCCCGAACGTGCTGATTCTGGTGTCGAAGAGTTTTCGGCCCGGAGGAAGCGGCGGTTGTTGCCGTCGCCAGGCCCGGATTTCCTCGATCCCGGCCTGCCGATCGGCGATACCGAAGCGGACCGTGTCGGGTGAGGTCCAGAAGTACCCGGTGACGCCTTCGTGGTCGTCGGTGACCAGGGCCTCCTCGTAGCCGGCGAAGGCCGCCGTGACCTCGGCGACCGTCTGTGGCAGGTCCACATCCATCCGCTCTCCGTTCGTGTGGGGCCGATCCGTCCTCACGCGGCCAGGTGGTCACCCGGCCGCACGGGAGGCGCCTTCATCGTCGTGAGTTGTCCGAGCTACGTCAGTCGGTGGCCGCCGATTTGTCCGCCTCGGCTGTGTCGTCCGGCAGGACGCCGACCCCGGCCGGTGCGGTTTCCGGGACCGGGGCAGGTTCTTGCTCCGCCTCCGGCTTTGGCGCCGCGGTCGCGGAGGGGCCGCCGCCGTGCAGCCGCTCGAGTTCCCGTTCCTCGGCGTCCGGCTCGCGGGGCGTCGGCCGGGTCAGGGCGAAGGCTCCGCACAGGACGGCGGCGAAGAGGTAACCGAGGCTGACGCCCCCGCCGGCGTTCCAGTCGATCTTCGGGGCGTGGATGAGCCCGATGAAGGAGAGCGCCGCTCCGGCCAGGGCCACCGCTGCCGCCGGGACGAACCGTTTGTCGATGACGAACGCGACGAGCGCGCCCAGGATCAGGCCCGCCAGGATCGCGCCCTGGCCGAGGACCATCAGCCCGTGGTACACGACGCCTGACGACTCAAGACCCGCTTCTCCGACCTTGGAGGCGTTGGTGCCGGCGGCCGCGAGGGCGTTGTCGATCTGGCCGACGGCCCAGGAGGCCAGGTTCGGCACGAGTGCGGCGACGACGGCCGCAGCGTGTGCCTTGGGTGACAACTGGAAGGCCTGGGCGCCGATGAGCAGGCCGATGTACAGCAGGATAGGCACGATCGCGGCGACCGGGAAGATCGCACCCAACAGGCTGAACATGCCCAGGAAGCACATCAGGGCGATGACCGCGCCGGTGGCCAGCGAGTAGCCGGTGCGCCCGCCGGCCGCCTTCCACCCGGGGTGACCGACGTACACGGCGGGCGGGAAGGGTGAGCCGAGCGCCGAGCCGATGACGGCGCCCGCGCCGTCGGCCAGCAGTACCGAACGCAGGTTGTAGTTGTCACCGGCGGCAGCTGCGCTTTCGACGTTGCTCATGCCCTCGGTGAAGTTGTAGACGCCCAGCGGGATGGCGGTGGCGAGCAGCGGTGCGACGTCCGAGAGACCGGAGAACAGCGTGTCGAGGTGGAGGCCGGGGAGGGCGAAGGTGATGTCGTCGGCCGCCGCCGAGACCGCGGAGCCGTCCATCGCTCCGCCGATCCAGCCGATCGCGGTGCCCACCAGGAGCGCGGCGAGTCCGATGGGGATGTTGCCGGGCAGCTTCAGATCGGTCATGAGGCCGATCAGGAGCAGCAGGAAGACCGGCAGGGCGATCCACAGGTGGTCCCACATCTGGCCGGCGGGCCGCATGGAGATGAAGGAGACGGAGATACCGGCGAGGGTGCCGAGCAGGGCGGCCCGGGGTGCGTACCGGCGTATGTACGGGCCCACGAAGGCACCGATGAGGACGATGACACCGATGATGAAGGCCCAGGCGATACCGGCCTTCCACGCCAGCAGCGGATCCTTGGTCTTGAGGTAGATCGGCAGCATGATGACGAACACGACGATGAACATGTGCGGCACGCTCGGCCCGTAGGGCATCGCGGTGACGTCCTGCCGACCCTCCCGCCGTGCGAGTCGCCGGCCGAGGTAGGCGTAGTAGATGTTGCCCGCGATCAGGGCGATGCCCAGCGCCGGCAGGATGGTGTGGAAGACGTCGTCGTCCGGAATCTTGACGACGCCCTGGCACAACCCGGTCAACGTCAGTACGTTGACCAGGACGTTGACGGCCAGTCCGAAGAACGCGTTGGTGTCGCCGCGTACCCACAGGGGGAGGGGCAGGGGTCGGGTCTCGGCGGGGGCGGTGCGGCGGAGTGACAGCACGGTGGGATCACCCTTCGTCGGGTGGAGCGGTGGATTCCGGCGCGGGGTACGCCTGGTGACGGGACACTGGGGACAGCGGGCACCGTCGAGGCGGCGGTGCGGTCGGGGCGGCGGGGGCGGCCGGGGGGCGGCGACCGTGCGCTGGTGGCCCTGTCAGCGCGGCTGTCGGGACGGTTCGCGGGCGGTTTTTGGAGCGCCGGGGCCGACGGGCGATGCGGTGGCCAGTGCCGCCAGGAACGCGGCCGACTCCGCGGTCCAGCCGAAGATGCCGCCCTGAGCGGACACCATCTCCAGGCCCGCCTGCTGGAACTGGGGGAAGTAACTGCCCACGCAGTCCGACAGCACCAGGCACTCGTATCCACGGTCGTTGGCTTCGCGGACCGTCGTGTGCACACACACTTCGGTGGTGACGCCGGTGACTACGAGACGGCGGATGCCGCGGGCGGTGAGCAGCTCACCGAACCCGGTGGCGTAGAAGGCGCCCTTGCCCGGCTTGTCGATCACCGGCTCGCCCGCCACCGGGTAGAGCTCCTCGATGATGTCGTGGCCCTCCTCACCGCGGACCAGTATCCGGCCCTTGGGGCCCGGGTCGCCGATGCGCATGCTGGGGTTTCCTCGCAGCAGCTTGCTGGGGGGACAGTCGGACAGGTCCGGCAGGTGTCCCTCGCGGGTGTGCACGACCGCCATGCCCGCGGCGCGGCAGGCGTCGAGTACGGCCCGCAGCGGAGCGATGGTTTTCCGCAGTTGTTCCACGTCATTGCCCAGGCTCTCGCCGAATCCGCCGGGTTCGAGGAAGTCCCGCTGCATGTCGATGAGGACGAGTGCCGTCTCGGCGAGGTCGAAGGTGAACGCGTACGGGGCGGCCTCGACACTGAGCGATTCCGCAACTGCCATGGCGGTTCCTGCTTTCGTCGATGGGAAGGGGAGTCGACGCGGTCGGCTGGGGCGGATTCGGACCGTGCGCCCGGATGCGCAGGACTGGTTGAGCGGTGCAGGGGCCCGTCCGGTGGGTCAGCTCAGGAGGTGGCCTCAGTGGTGGCGGTGATCAGGTCGTCGGCGGTGGAGACGCATCCGGAGACGCCGCCCTGCATGGTCACCATGTGCAGCGCGGCTTCATGGTTCGAAGGGTCCGTCGCACCGGTGCAGTCGGAGAGGATCAGACATTCGTAGCCGCGGTCGTTGGCCTCGCGCATGGTGGTGTGGACGCACACGTCCGTGGTGATGCCGGTGAGGACGAGATGTGTGATGCCCCGGGTGCGCAGTACGAGGTCGAGGTTGGTGGCGTAGAACGCTCCCTTGCCCGGCTTGTCCACGATCACCTCACCGGGAAGCGGGGCCACTTCGGGCACGATCTCCCAGCCGGGTTCTCCCCGGACCAGAATGCGGCCGCACGGTCCGGCGGCGCCGATCTCGGCACCGATCTGCGCGGACCGCCAGCGCTTGTTCGCCGGAAGGTCCGCCAGATCGGGGGCGTGCCCCTCACGGGTGTGAACCACGAGCATGCCCGTGCTGCGGGCGTGCGCGAGCAGCTTCTGCGTCGCCGGGAGCCCGGCCCGGGTCAGCGAGATGTCGTATCCCATCGTGTCCACGTAACCGCCGGGTCCGCAGAAGTCCGTCTGCCAGTCGATGCAGAGCACGGCGACACGGTCGGCGGGCACGGACGTGTCGTACGGCCATGCGTAGGGCTTCGCGGTGACCGGGCCGATGATCACTTTCGGTTTTTGCGGACTTATGGGCGCACTGTCAGCCATTGACCCCCCAAGCCGGGTGAAGTGGTGCATGGGAAAGTAGCCGCGATATTTCTGGTATTCCGTACACGGTGATTATGTGGAAATTGGTTTCGGCCAGACCATCGCCGCGTTACGCAGGAATGACGCGGTCACGAGGGGGCGCAGGGCCCAGGGGCAGGGCCGGGCCAACGTCGCGGGGGCGGCGTTCGCTTCCGTGCCGGCCACCGTGCGCGCCCCCGGCCGCTTGACGCCCCGCTTGTGTGGTGCCGGGACAACCTGAGCCGGCATCGGGCGGCAGCGCCGGTGTGTAGTGGCTCGACGAGGATGAAACCGTGCAGCGTTCGCCGATAAGAGGCGGGCCTTCCTGGGCACACGATGACGTCTGTCAGGGCTGAGCCGCTGGCACCGCGGCCGGGGACCCGTCGGCGGCTTATCACGATGCTGCCCGGGCGAGGCCGGACGGAGCTGATGAGCGCGGTGAACACCGCCCGGGACGAGATGGCCGTGGCCTGGCTGTCGGCACGACCTGCGAATCGGGATGGTTCCCGGCAGGTTCCCGCAGCGTGTGCGAGCGAAGCCGGCAAGGCGGCGTGCAGGGGCGAGTCCGATCGGCCGATGGATACGGTCCTTCCATGTCCGACTCAACCGAAGCCGCCAGCAAGCGCAATGCCGAGGTCGTCCGCCGCTATCTCCGGGTCTTCGAGACGAAGGAAGTCGCCGAGTTCCAGGAACTCGTCGCCGAGGACGTCCTCGTTCACGGCGCGGGCTTTCACGGCCAGGGGCGGCACCATCCCGAGGGAGCAGTGCTGACTCCGGGGCTGTCCAATTGCCGCGTGCGGGTGGACGACCTCTTCGCCGCCGGCGACCGGGTGACTGTCGCTTTCACGCTCACCTACACCCACGACCGCAGCGGCCGGGATCTCACGATGACGGGAGTCAAGTCCTACCGGCTCCGAGAAGGACGGATCGTCGAGTTCTGGGGCGAGACCGACCTGTACGGCCTCCTCCGCCAGGCCGGACTCGTACCCGAGCAGATTCCGCCCTTCTAGCAGGACCACGCCAGGGCTGATCGCCCCCGACCAAGCCGCGCTGCATCCGCTCATGGTCGGACCAGCCGGCCAGGAGATGCGGGGCGAGGGCCACCAAGACGCACAAGGCCACGATCGGCCCCGGCAGACCGGCGGTTATACCGCCGGACGCTCCGCCTCGGCCACCATCAGCGACCGCAGCCCCCGGCCTGCCTCGTCCGCCGCGCTGCGGTCGGCGGCCTTGAGGACGTACGGCCCCACGGTCAGGGTTCGCGCGCAGTGGGCCGCCGTTTCTGCGGCGCGAGCCGTCGTTCACGCCGCTGCCTCGTGGAAGGGGCTCTGTGGTCAGCGGGCACAGCGAATGCGTGGCGGGGAAGACGGCCGATGACGCGTTCTCCTGCGGTCCTTCGCCCTTGGTGGGGAGAGGGTTGCCGGAGGCCGCATACTCGGTGATCGTTGCGGAGCACGCTGGGCGGGTTGAAGGGTGTGGGGGACATGACCGACGTGGACGATCTGGCCGCTGTGGACGTGGTGGAGGATCCTGACACGACGGGGCGTCAAGGTGGCGCTCTGGGACAGTGGTTGCTGCGACACCGGGTGCAGGCGGTCAATCCGGCGGCGGAGGCAGGCGCCGGGGAGTCTCACGCCTGGTGGAAGGTGATGTGCCTGACCGGCGTCGACTACTTCTCCAGCCTGGCCTACGTGCCGGCGATCGCCGCGCTCGCGGCCGGGGCGGTCTCGCCGCTGGCCACGCTTCTGCTCGTGGTGCTGACCCTGGTGGGGATGCTGCCGATGTACCGGCGGGTGGCCGGCGAGAGCCCGCACGGGGCCGGATCGGTGGCGATGCTCGAGGACCTGCTGCCCTTCTGGCGGGGCAAACTGTTCGTCCTGGTCCTGCTCGGGTTCGTGGTGACCTCGTGGATCATCACCATCACCCTCTCCGCGGCCGACGCCTCCGTACACCTGGTGGAGAGTTCCTACGCCCCGCACGCTCTGCAAGGACATGAGGTCGTCATCACCGTGGCGCTCCTCGTGCTCCTCGGCGGGGTCTTCCTGCTCGGGTTCAGCGAAGCGGTGAGCGTGGCCATCCCCCTGGTCGCCGTCTTCCTCGCGCTCAACGCGGTGACCATCGGCGTCGGCCTGGTGGACGTGTTCACCAGCCCGGACGCCTTCTCGACCTGGACCGGCGCACTCACCGAAGGCCGCGGGTTCGGTGACCTGGCCGAGCCCGCGCTGCTGGCCTTCCCCCTGCTGGTGCTGGGTCTGTCCGGCTTCGAGACCGGAGTGAGCATGATGCCGCTCATCTCCGCCAAGGGCGAGACCGCCGAGCAACGGCTCAAGTCCCGCATCCGCAACGCCCGCAGGCTGCTCACCACGGCCGCGCTCATCATGAGCGTCTACCTGCTCGCCGCCAGCTTCGTGACCACCGTCCTCATCCCGCACAAGGAGTTCGAGGCGGGCGGAGCGGCCAACGGCCGGGCTCTGGCCTGGCTGGCCCACGAACACGTCGGAGAAGCCTTCGGCACCGCCTACGACATCAGCACCATTCTGATCCTGTGGTTCGCGGGCGCCTCCGCGATGGCCGGACTGGTCAACATCGTCCCGCGTTATCTCCCCGCGTACGGCATGGCCCCCGAATGGGGTCGCGCGGTGCGCCCCGTCGTCCTGGTCTACACGGCTCTGTGCGTCATCATCACCATCGCCTTCGACGCCGACATCGACGCCCAGGCCGGCGCCTACGCCACCGGCATCCTCGCCATGATGGTCTCCGGGGCCTTCGCGGTCACCGTCTCCGCGCTGCGCCGCCGCCAACGCACCCTGTGCGTGGGATTTGCCGCGCTCACCGCGGTGCTCCTCTACGCGCTGGGGGCCAACATCATCGACAAGCCGGACGGCATCACCATCTCCGCGATGTTCATCGTCGGCATCATCACCATCTCGCTGATCTCCCGCATCTCCCGCACCACCGAGCTGCGCGCGGACAAGATAGTGTTCGACGAGGCCGCGCGGCAGTTCATCCGGGACACCCTCGCCCACGACAACGCCATCAACATCGTCGCCAACCGCCGCGAGGCCGGGGACGGCGCCGAGTACGCCGACAAGGAACGCGAGCAGCGTGCCATCAACCCGGTGCCCGGCCTCGCCGACATCCTGTTCCTGGAGATCGACGTCGTCGACCCTTCCGATTTCAGCGAGACTCTCACTGTCCGCGGCGTCGAAGTCGACGGGCACCGGATCCTGCGGGCCGAAGCGCCCGCCGCTCCGAACGCCATCGCCGCGATCCTTCTCACCCTCCACGACACCACCGGCGTCCAGCCGCACTGCTACTTCGCCTGGGCGGAGGGGAGCCCTCTGACCCACATGTTCCGCTACTTCCTCCTCGGACGCGGGGACACGGCCCCCGTCACCCGCGAGATCATCCGCCGGCACCAGCCCGACCCCGCCCGCCGCCCCGGCATCCACGTCGCAGGCTGACACCGCAGCCCGACCGGCCCCACCCCGCGATGAGGAAGCCAGTAGGCCCTGTCTTGCAGGTTTCTTGACGAAAGGGCAGGACTGGACATCTGACGCACGGCAATGAGCGAGAAGTGAAACGCATTGCGATCGTCGTCCTCGCTCTGGCCGCCGGCACGGTGGCGGTTGTTGCCGCGGTAGGTCTCTCACCCTGGTGGTGGGCGGCCGCCGTACCGCTCACCCTGCTGGGTCTGCTGGGTGCGGCGGACCTGTCGCAGCGCCGGCATTCGGTGCTGCGCAACTATCCCGTTCTGGGCCACGCCCGCTTCCTTCTGGAACGGATCCGCCCGGAACTGCAGCAGTACTTCATCGAGCGGAACTTCGACGGGCGACCCTTCGACCGGGATGTCCGCACCATCGTCTACGAGCGGGCGAAGGGCACCGATGCCGAGCAGCCGTACGGCACCGAACGGGACGTCTATCAGCCCGGCTACGAGTTCCTGGTGCCGTCCATGGCGCCGTGCCCGGTGCCCAAGACTCCTCCGCGGGTGCGGATCGGCGGACCCGACTGCGCCCGCCCCTACGACATGGCTCTGCTGAACGTGTCGGCGATGAGCTTCGGCTCGCTGTCGTCCAACGCGATCCTCGCCCTCAACGGCGGCGCGGCGGCCGGGGGTTTCGCCCACGACACGGGGGAGGGCGGCCTGTCGGAGTACCACCTGAAGCCGGGTGGGGACCTGGTCTGGGAGATCGGCACCGGCTACTTCGGCTGCCGTACCCCGGACGGCGACTTCGACCCCGCCGAGTTCGCCGACAAGGCCGCCCACGATCACGTCAAGTGTGTGTCCCTGAAGCTCTCGCAGGGCGCCAAGCCGGGCATCGGCGGAGTCCTGCCGGGGGCGAAGGTCAACGCGGAGATAGCGAAGGTACGGGACGTGCCCGAGGGGCGGACGGTGGTCTCGCCGCCGTACCACAAGGTGTTCTCCACCCCGCGCGAACTCGTCCGCTTCATCGCCCGGATGCGCGAGCTCTCCGGCGGCAAGCCGACCGGATTCAAACTGTGCGTGGGCTCGCGCCGGCAGTTCCTCGCCGTGTGCAAGGCCATGCTGGCGGAGGGCACGGCCCCCGACTTCATCATCGTGGACGGCGGCGAGGGCGGCACCGGAGCCGCTCCTCTGGAGTTCGCCGACCACGTGGGAACCCCGCTGACCGAAGGCCTGCTCACCGTGCACAACGCCCTCGTCGGCGCGGGCCTGCGCGACCGGATCAGGATCGGAGCGAGCGGCAAGATCGCCACCGGTACCGACCTGGTGAAACGCCTGGTGCAGGGCGCCGACTACGGCAACGCGGCGCGCGCGATGATGTTCGCCGTCGGCTGCATCCAGGCCCAGCGCTGCCACACCAACACCTGCCCCACCGGCGTGACGACCCAGGATCCCCGACGTGCCCGCGCCCTCGACGTGCGTGACAAGACGCCGCGCGTCCAGCGCTTCCAGGAAGCGACCGTGGCCAGCGCCCTGCAGCTGATGGCGTCCATGGGCGTCACCGATCCCGCCGACCTGCGCCCGCACATGCTGCGCCGGCGCATCGATCCCTACACCGAGCGCTCCTACGAGGAGTTGTACGAGTGGCTCGAACCGGGGCAGCTGCTCGCTGAGCCGCCTGCCGCCTGGGCGGCCGACTGGACCGCCGCCGATCCCGACCGATTCGCCGTCTGAGAAACCGGAGGACAAACGTGGCCCGCACCGTCGCCCGCGTCATCGTGGACGCACTGAGCGAACTCGGCGTGCACCAGGTGTTCGGCGTCGTGGGAGACGCGCTGAACCCCTTGACGGACGCCATCCGCACCACAGAGAACCTGGAGTGGGTGGGGTGCCGGCACGAGGAGGCGGCGGCGTTCGCCGCGAGCGCCCAGTCGCAGCTCTCGGGCACCCTCGGTGTCTGCATGGGCACGGTCGGACCCGGTTCCGTCCACCTTCTCAACGGACTGTACGACGCGGCCAAGAGCCACACCCCCGTCCTGGCGATCGCCGGGCAGGTGCCGCTCGCCGAACTCGGTACCGACTACTTCCAGGAAGTCGACAACGACGCGCTCTTCAGCGACGTCGCCGTCTTCCGCGCGACCATCACCTCTCCCGACCAACTGCCGCAGCTGCTCGAGACAGCGGTACGCCACGCCCTCGGCCGCAAGGGTGTCGCCGTCCTGACCGTGCCCGGCGACCTCGGCGAGCGCGAACTGACCTCGGACCGCCCGGCCCGGTTCTCCCTGAACGCTCCGCTCAGCCGACCCGAGGAATCCGCCGTACGGCGGGCCGCCGAACTCCTGGATGGCTCCGAGCGGGTCACGCTGCTCGTCGGACGGGGCGCAGGCGCCGCACGCGAGGACGTGCTGGCCCTCGCCGACCGGCTGGCCGCACCCATGGTGCTCACCCTCAAGGCCAAGGAGGGCTTCGAGGGCGACACCAATCCGTTCCAGGTCGGCCAGACCGGGCTGATCGGCAACCCGGCCGCCGCGTCGGCCCTGCAGGACGCGGACACCCTGCTGCTCCTGGGGACCGACTTCCCGTACCGGGACTGGTATCCGGAGGGGAAGACCGTCATCCAGGTGGACACCGAGCCCGCCCACATCGGGCGGCGCGTGCCGGTCGACGTCGGTCTCGTCGGCGACACGGGCACGACCGTCCGAGACCTCCTCACCCACCTCGCCGCCGCGCCCGCCGGGACGGACGGTGCGCGGGACCGCTCGCACCTGGAGAAGGCACGTGAGCGCTTCGAGCAGTGGCGCGGGGGCCAGGCACGGCTGGCCGACCCCGCACACGACAGGGGCCTGCTCGGCCGGGTGCGTTCCTCGCTGGACAATCGCACCCACGACATCCGGCCGGAGGCGCTGGCGGCCGTGGTGGACCGGCTCGCCGACGACGATGCCGTCTTCACCTCCGACACGGGCATGGCGACCGTGTGGCTCTCTCGGTTCGTCGAGATGCGGGGCGGGCGGCGGCTCATCGGCTCCTACAACCTCGGCTCGATGGCCAACGCGATGCCGCAGGCGCTCGGGGCCCAGTGCCTGGACCGCGAGCGGCAGGTCGTGGCCTTCTGCGGGGACGGCGGGCTGAGCATGCTCCTCGGCGACCTCATGACACTGAAGACGCACCGGCTCCCCGTGAAGCTCGTCGTCTTCGACAACCGCCGCCTGGGCATGGTCAAACTCGAACAGGAACAGGCCGGACTGCCGGAGTTCGGCACCGTCCTGGACAACCCCGACTTCGCCGCCGTGGCCACGGCCATGGGCATCCCCGGAATCCGGGTGACCGACCCGGCCGACCTGGAGAAGGCCGTACGTCGCGCCTTCGACACCCCCGGTCCCGTGCTGCTCGACGTGCTCACCAACCCGGATGAGATCGCGGTGCCGGCCAAGCCGACCGTCGAGCAGGGCTGGGGCTTCGCCGTGGCCAAGGTCAAGGAGATCGTGCGCAGCCACGGAGACGACGGCACGCGCTGAGACCGCCCCGGAGGTGAGTGAGCCGATCGGGAAGGACGGGTGCGGCGTGATAGCGGCTGGACGGGGCACGCGGTCCAGCGGAAGCGGAGAAGAGCGAAGATTCCTACCCACCCGGGAGCCCTTGATGGTCATCGCCGTTGTCATCGCCGCATGTGTCCTCCTGGCCGTGCTGGCCTTCCTCCTGCCGCGCCTTTCCCGGCATCCGCAGAACGGTGCCCAGCGTGGTCTCGGGGCCGGCTCGCGGGCCGGGTCCAAGGCGCCCGGGGTCCTGGGGCGGCTGCTGAGCAAACCCTTCAGTTCCAGCTCCCGCGCGGTCGGCCGCAGCGGCTCCGCCGGCCGCCGGGCGCGAGGCCGCCTTCCGTTCTGAGGGGTTCCGGCCGTCGCGACGGTCACCGGCGTCAGCACACGAGGATGATCAGGAGATTGGTGATGTCGGAGCACGACGACAAGCCCCGGCCGGACGAGGACGAGGGGAACCAGGTCGAGGCGGACCTGCTCGACGGCCTCCGTGTGGACGAACGCCGGCCCGAGAAACCGATCCTCCTGGACGCGGACGGAAGTCCGGTGGACACGTGGCTGGAGAACTACCCGTACGACCGGAAGGTGAAGAGGTCCGAGTACGAGAGGACCAAGCGCGTTCTGCAGGTCGAACTGCTGAAGATGCAGCGCTGGGTGAAGGAGACCGGACAGCGGGTGGTCGTGCTCTGCGAGGGCCGTGACGCGGCCGGCAAAGGCGGCACGATCCAGCGGTTCACCGAGCGGCTCAACCCGCGAGGCGCCCGCGTCGTGGCGCTGGAGAAGCCGACCGAGAGGGAAGCGGGTCAGTGGTACTTCCAGCGCTATGTTTCGCATCTGCCGTCCCGCGGCGAGATCGTCTTCTTCGACCGGTCCTGGTACAACCGGGCCGGCGTCGAGCGGGTGATGGGCTTTTGCACCGAGGCGGAGTACCGCACCTTCCTGGAGCAGGCCCCGCTGTTCGAGGAGATGCTGACCCGGGACGGCATCCTGTTGGTGAAGTTCTGGTTCTCGGTGTCCCAGGCCGAGCAGCGGACCCGTTTCGCGATCCGCACGGTCGACCCCGTGCGCCGCTGGAAGCTCTCCCCGACGGACCTCGCCTCGCTCGACCTGTGGGACGAGTACACGGCGGCCAAGGTCGACATGTTCCGGGCGACGGACACTCCCCACGCCCCGTGGACCGTGGTGAAGAACAACGACAAACGCCGCGGCCGGCTGGAAGCGATGCGCAGCCTCCTGGACCGCTGCGACTATCCGACCAAGGACGACGCGGCCGTGGGCAAGCCCGACCCGCTGATCGTGGGCGCCGCGAACACGCTGCTGGAGGCCGGTGAGGAACCCACCGATCTCTCCCCGACCCCGCTGGCCGGGTACGGCCTCGGACCCGGCAACCACCCCAGAGCGGACGACGAGCAGTGCTGAGCCACGGCGTCGGGCTTCGCGTGCGGTAATGCCGCGCCGAGCTCGACGCCGTGTGAGGCCCCGTACGGGGTCTGCTGCCGGTTCCGGGCCGACCGGCAGGGCGGCCGTCCCGAGGGCCACTGCCATCGGCAGATGATGGGGCGCCTGGTGCACAGCTTTCGTCGCCAGGGGGGTGCCCTGTCCTTCTTCGAGGGCCTCTGCGCAGGTAACCGTGGTGAGACGGTACTGCTGTCGGCGCACTATCAGCTAACATAGAACAATTAGATAGATGAATAGCCTAGTGCTGGCGAGGAGTAGCCGTGGACTTCGGGCTGACCGATGAGCAGGACCTGTTGCGTGCGACGGCTCGGCAGTTCGTCGCCGACGTGTGCCCGGCCGAGAAGGCCAAGCAGTGGGACGAGGAGGGCGTCGTACCGCCCGAGCTGTTTCGCGGTATGGCCGAACTGGGGTGGTTCTCGCTCCCGTTCGCCGAGGACGAGGGCGGTGACGGCGGCGGACCGCTGGAGCTCATCCTGATCGCCGAAGAGCTCGGACGGGCCAGCTTCGACGTGGCCATGTGCTACATCGGGGTGCTCATCCCCGGCATCACGGTGTTCCGGTGGGGCAGCGAATCGCAGCGCGACTTCATCCGCGAGCAGGTGATGACGGGCCGCCACCGGCTCGCCGTCGGCCTCAGCGAGCCGGACAGCGGGTCCGACGCCGCGGCGCTGCGCACCACCGCCGAGGACCACGGGGACAACTTCCTCGTCCGCGGGCAGAAGGCCTGGTGCACGGGCGGCGGCCTGCCCGACACGACCATCGCCACGTACGTGCGGACCGGGCCCCGTGAGCCCAAGCACGGCGGCATCAGCCTGCTGCTCGTCGATCCCTCGACCCACGGTGTCGAAGTGCGCCGGACACCGACACTCGCCCGGCACATCCTGGGCACCAACGAGGTCTTCTTCAATGACGCCCTGGTGCCGAAGGAGAACCTCGTCGGCCCGCGCGACGAGGGCTGGAAGGTGATGCTCTCCAACATCGAGCTGGAGAAGGTGATCATCAGTGGGGGGTATCTGGGTGCCGCGCAGGCCACGCTCGACGAGATGCTCGACTACGCCCGCAGCCGGCACGCCTTCGGCAGGCCGATCGGCAACTTCCAGGCCCTCGCGCACGCCATGGCCGACCTTCAGACCGAGATCGACTCCGCGCGGTTGCTGGCCTACCGGGCTGCCTGGCTGCTCGCCCAGGGCAAGCCCTGCACACGGGAGGGGTCCATGGCCAAGCTGAAGGGCTCGGAGACGTACGTGGCGGCCGCCCGGCTCGGGATGCAGGTCTGCGCCGGGCACGGCTTCTCGACGGAGAGCGTGATGAGCTTCCGGTACCGGGAGTCGATCGTGGCCACGATCTCCGGTGGCACGAGTCAGATCCAGCGCAACGGCATCGCCCGCAGCATGGGGCTCAGGTCCTACTGAGCCCCGCGGCGCCCTACGCTCTCCGCCGGCCGGAACTTCGCCGAGGCCCCCGCCGGCGTCCACTTCGACAACATCCGCTGCGATGACGAGTGTCGCCTGTGGGCTGCCGCCCTGGCCGACGGCATCCGCCGCTACACCCCCGAGGGCACCCTCGTAGGCCGCGCCCGAGTCCCCGAACCGGTTGGCCGACGTGACCGCCTGCCGGTCGTTCTCACCGAGCCTCGCCGTCCTGACCCGCCAGCCACTCCTGGTGGCGTGTGAAGTGACCCCGGTCCCGGGTCACCCAGATTCCGGAGACGCGGGCCAGCACGGCCCGCGTCGGCAGCAGGACCATCTCGCCCGCGATGTACCAGCGCCTGCCCTCCCGCTTCTCCACCCAGGCCCGGACCTCCAGCGGCCGCTGCACCGGCACCGGCTTCACGAAGCTCACGGTCAGCTCCGCCGTCACGGTCAACACCCGGTGCAGCAGCGGCAGATGGCCGAGGCAGTCGTCCAGTACGGCCGCGGTCCAGCCGCCGTGCGCCACATCGGGCCCGCCCTCCTGGTCGCGCGGACAGGACAGCTCGAACACCGCCGACCCGTCCTCGTCGAGCCGCTCGTGCTCCACTCCCAACCGGCAGGAACCGGCGGCGCGACAAGCCCCGCACAGAGCCACTCCGCCGGCAGTCCGGGGCGGCTCCTGGAAATCGGCCCCCGCCCAGGGCCCGGTCGGCGGCGTCGTGGACATGGTGTGACTCCTCTTGTTCTCCGACACTTCTTCTCCGACACTTCGACGCCCGCTGCTTCAGACATCGGCAAGCAGCGGGCGCAGCTTCCCCGCGATGAGCTGAACCTGCCGGGCAACCATCTCCTCGGGCATCCCGGCCAGCGAGGCCCACAGGAACACCCCCTCCACCGGCAACCCTGACACGTACGCGCTGATGGCGTCGGCGACCTCCTGCGGAGTGCCGTAGAGGAACTGACCGACACCGGTCGCGTTCAGTCCCGTCGCCCGCCACTTGTCGGGGTCGATGGGGCGGGGGAGCGGCTGGTCGGTGCCCTCCACCATGTACCGGCGGTAGCTGTCCCACTGGTACGCCAGGTGCTTGCGTACGACGGGCCAGTCGCCGTCCGGGTCCTCGGTGACGAACGTCGTGAACGAGCCCTGCATCCGGCCCGCCGCGACGTCGTACCCGCTCTCGGCGAGCCCTTCCCGGTACGGCGTCAGCAGGGCGGGGTTGAGAGACAGCAGGCCCGTGCCGAGCCGTCCGGCTCGGCGGGCGCCCTGCGGGCCCTGGTAGCCGAGCCAGATCGGCAGCGGATCCTGCACCGGTCCCGGGGTGACCAGGGATTCGGCCCACAGGCCGCGGATCTCCCGGACCCGCTGATCAGTGGTGGTGTAGCGCTTGGTGAGGTCGGCGCCGTACAGCCGGTATTCGGGCACCCGGTAGCCGGTGCCGAGACCGAGGTCCAGTCGGCCGTCGCTGATGATGTCGACGAGCGCGGCCTGTTCGGCGATCTCGGGGGCCGCGTGCAGGGGTGCGGGGATGACCGCGGTGCCCAGGCGGACCCGGCGGGTGCGGGCGGCGGCCGCCGCGGCCAAGGTGAGCGGCTGGGGGAGATAGCCGTCCTCGAAGCCGTGGTGCTCGGAGAACCAGACCGAGTCGAGGCCGAGACGGTCCGCCTCCTCGCACATCTCCAGGGTGAAGCCGTAGACCCGCGACCAACTCCGCTGCCACGGCGGAGGGTTGCGCAGGTCGAAGTAGATGCCCACCTTCACGGGGAACCTCCTGCTGTTGTGGTGCCGGCCAGCCGGATCGTCGCGTGGGCCACGGCCACTCCGTCCCCGGGTGGCAGGAGCCGCACCGGGCGCAGTTCCAGCGCCTCGATGCCGGGATGGTCCTCGACCATCGCGGAGATGCGCAGGACGGTCTCCTCCAGGGCCGCGAGATCCACCCCCGGGCCCCCGGTGCGGCCGTCCAGCAGGGGGGCGGCCCGCAACGACCGGACCATCTCGCGGGCGTCGCGGTCGCTGAGGGGGGTGACACGGTGAGCCACGTCCGCCATGAGGTCGGCGTAGTCCCCGGTGAGGCCGAAGGCGACCACCGGGCCGAAGACCGGGTCGGCGCGGACGGTGAGGAAGGCGTCCGGACCGGGGCCCGGTTCACCCCCGCGCACGGTGATCCCGTACGAGGCGAGCAGGTCGGCGGCGACCGGCGCGGGGACCGGCCCGGGGGCGCAGGTGGCGATCAGCGCCCTGGCCTGCTCGGCGTCGACTCCCGGGAGGTCCGGTACCACGCCCGCGGGGGTGCTTCGCCAGGTCTGGTAGGCCGCGGCGTGCCCGAGCGAGGTGGCGGCGGCCTCCGGGAAGGTGTACGTCGGTACCACCAGATCGCCCCGGTGCAGAAGGTCGGCGACGCCCGCGCCGCCCAGGAAGCTGGCCAGCACGGGTTTGTCGGGCCGGGCCGCGGCCGCGTCGAGGATCGCCGAGGCCACCTCGTCGGGCTTGTCCGCCAGGGGCGGCATGAACAGGACGATGGCCGCGTCGATGCCGTCGTCCGCCAGGGCGGCGTCCAGGGCGTGCCGGTAGTGGGCGGCGGTGGCGGTGGGCGTCAGGTCGATCGGGTTGGAGACGTCGGCGTGGGGTGCGAGGGCCGGCCGGAGTGTCTGCCGGGTGGGCTCACCGAGCGCGGGCACGGACAGGCCGCTCGCCGCGCACGCGCCCGCTGTCAGGGCCGCCGGGCCGCCCGCGTTGGTGATCACGGCGACCCGGTTGCCGGGCGGGGGAGGCTGGTGGGCGAGCAGCAGGGCGACGTCGAAGAGCTCCTGGAGGCTGCGCGTGCGGATGACACCGGACTGGGCGAACAGCGAGCCGACCGCCGAGTCCGCGTGGCCGGGATGGACCGCGACGATCGGTTTGCGCGGTGCGATCCGGCGGGCGACGCGGGCGAACCGGCGCGGATCGCCGAAGGTCTCGACGTGCAGCAGGATCACCGAGGTCCCCGGGTCCTCCTCCCACCACTGGAGCAGTTCGTCGGTGGAGACGTCGACGGCGTGGCCCACCGACACGAAGCCGGAGAAGCCGAGTCGCAGTCGCCGGGCGTAGTCGAGCACCGCGAGCCCGAGCGGCCCGGACTGACTGGACATCGCGACCCGGCCGGCCGCCGGCAGGGCCGGCGAGAAGGTCGCGGCGAGGCGCGCCCCCGGGGTCGTGTTGACCACGCCCATGCAGTTGGGGCCCACGAGCCGCATGCCGGAGGCGCGGGCGAAACGCGCCAGCTCCAGCTCGCCGGCCCGTCCTTCGGCTCCGGTCTCCCCGAAGCCCGTCGAGACGACCACCACCGCCTTGACCCCGACCTCCGCGCACTCCCGTACGACGCCGGGCACGGCCTCGGCCCGTACGGCCACCAGCGCGAGGTCCGGCGGCTCGGGCAGGTCCCGGACGCTTGCGTACGCCCGCGCCCCGGCGATGTGGCCGGCCCGCGGGTTGACGGGGAACACGCTGCCCGCGAAGCCGCCCCGCAGGAGGTTGGCGACGATCTCGTGGCCGATGGTCCGCGGGTCGCGGTTGGCGCCGATCACGGCGACGGAACGTGGTTCGAACAGTGGCGTGAGCGAGCGCCGTACGGCCGTCTGTTCGCGGCGCTCGGCCCGCGCCACGGCCTGGGCCTGCGGATCGACGGCGATCTCGAAGTGGATGATCTGGCCGGGCGGACCGGCTTGCGTCCGGTACCCGGAGCCGAGGAAGACGTTGATCATCCGGGCGTTGTCGGCGAGGACGTCGGCCTCCAGCACCCGGATGCCCCGGGCCCGCGCGGCGGCGGCGATGTGCTCCAGGAGCAGCCTGCCGAACCCCTCGCTCTGGTGGTCGTCGCGGATGGTGAACGTGACCTCGGCGTGTTCGGGCTCCTCCGGGTCGCGGACGTAGCGGACCAGGCCGGCGATGTCGTCGCCGTCCAGGGCGATCAGCGCCAGTTCGTCGAGGTAGTCCACGTGGGCGCCGCGCCGGATGACGTCGTCGCGGGCGCGGACCACCGGGCCGAGGGAGCGGTAGGCCAGGGTGGCCCGGGACAGGGTGCCGACGAAGGCGACCAGGCGGTCGGCGTCCTCCGGCCGGATGGGCCGGACGAAGGTCGACCGCCCGGTCCTGACGAGTCCGGGCCGTTCCAGGTCCTCGGGATATGAGGGGTGCGGGGGAGTGGTCACCGGAGTGGTTCCGTCGGCGCCGCTCAGACGGCCGCCTCCTGGGGAGTCTGGTCCGGCAGACCGAACAGCTCGTTGAAGGTGCCACGCGTGACGCGGTCGCGAATGTCGTCGGACACGCCGTCGAACAGGTCGTGCAGCGTGGACTGGGTGTGGCCGTAAGTGCCCTCCAGATGGGGGTAGTCGTCGCCCCACATCACATTGCGGTAGCCGGTCGACTCGACGATCTCCACCGAGCTCTTGTCGTGCTGGAAGGAGGCGTACACCTGCTGCCGGATGATCTCGCTGGGCAGTCGGCTCAGCTTCGGCCGGACGAACATGCCGTGCTGGCGGTAGGCCTCGTCCATCCGGTCACCGATGGCCGGCACCCAGCCCGCGCCGCCCTCCGCGATCAGGATCCTGAGGTCCGGGTGCCGGTCGAGCGCGCCGCCGGCGACCAGGTGGGACACCACCCGCATGCCCGGGTAGGTCGTCTCCATGTAGTTGACGACCGCGCCGCCGGGACCGCGGAAGACGACGTTCTGGCCGCCCGTGCCGATGTGGAAGCCCAGCACCATGCCCGCCCGCTCGGCCGCGGTCCACAGCGGTTCCCAGCGGTCGAGGGCGTACTCCTCGCCCTCCCGGGTCGAGCACGGCAGGAAGACCGCCTTGAAGCCCATCTCGGCCGCCCGCTCCAGTTCGGCCACCGCGTCACCGATGTCGGCCGTCGAGACACAGGCGGTGGTGATCACCCGCTTGTTCTTGCTGAGGATCTCGTCGTACGCCCAGTCGTTCCACGCCCGGACGGTCTCCCGGGCCAGCTCGCGGTCGGTGATCGACACCAGCCAGAACCCCATGGAGGGAAAGGCCAGTTGGGACCAGACGCCCTCCTGGTCGAGGTCCTTGAGCCGGACCTTCAGGTCCCAGGCGCCCGGCGGGCGCATCGCGTCCATGAAGTCGCCGAGCTGGCGGTCGATGCGCTCGCCGTCGATGTAGAGCATCTCGTACTTCTCGCCGCGCTCACTGCGCGGCGCCCGTGCGCCCAGCCGCGCGGGCAGCCGCTCGGTCCACACGTCCGCGGGCTCCATCACATGGGAGTCCCCGGAGTTGACCCAGATCTTCGTCATGACGCTCCTTCGGGTCACGGTTGCAAGCTCGACGGATACAAGCTCGACAGTACGAGCTCAATGGTTGTAATCAGTCAGCTATTTTAATTGTATGGATGGCTGAAGGGAAGGCCGGCCCGGGAGAGATCAGCTCCGGCGCCGCTCGATCTCTTCCACCAGCTGGGGCAGCACCGTGAAGAGGTCCCCGACGACGCCGTGGTCGGCGAGCTCGAAGATCGGTGCGTCGGCGTCCTTGTTGACGGCGACGATGGTCTTGGACGTCTGCATGCCCGCCCGGTGCTGGATCGCGCCGGAGATGCCGGCGGCGAGGTAGAGCTGCGGGGAGACCTGGGTGCCGGTCTGGCCGACCTGGTGGCTGTGCGGATACCAGCCGGCGTCCACGGCCGCGCGGGACGCCCCGACGGCCGCACCGAGCGCGTCGGCGACCCGTTCGATGAGGGCGAAGTTCTCGGCGCCGTTCACCCCGCGGCCGCCGGAGACGACGATGTCGGCCTCGGTCAGCTCGGGCCGCTCGCCACGCTCGCGCGGTGTGCGGGACAGGACGCGGACGGCGTGCGAGGCCGGGCCGAAGGTGACGTCCGGCTTCTCGACGACGGGTTCGACGGGGGCGGGTTCGGGGACGGCGGCGTTCGGCTTGACCGTGATCACCGGCACGCCCTGGGTGACGTGCGCGGTGACCTGGTAGGTCGCGGCGAACGCCGACTGCTCGGTGACCGGTCCTTCGGGCCCCGCGGTGACATCCACGGCGTCGGTGATGAGTCCGGAGCCGAGCCGCAGCGCGACCCTCGCGGCGATCTCCTTGCCGTCCGATCCGGACGGCAGCAGGATCGCGGCCGGGCCGGTGCGCTCGGCGAGCTGGGTGAGGGCGTCCACGGCCGGGGTGACGAGGTACTCGTCGACCTCGGGGGCGTCCACGACGTAGACCTTCCGGGCGCCGTACCGGGCGAGCACCTCGGTCGCGCTGTCCGCGCCCGACCCCAGGAGGAGGGCCGAGGGCTCGCCCAATCGGCGGGCCAGGGTGAGCAGTTCGAGGGTCGGCTTGCGTACGGCACCGTCGACGTGGTCGACGAGGACGAGGATCTCGGCCACGGTGAGGCAACTCCTTCAGTCGGCTGTTTCGGGGCGGGGTGCGGGCGGGCGGGGTGCGGTGAGAGCGGGTGCGGTCAGACGAACTTCTTGGCCGTGAGGAACGCGGCCAGCCCGATGCCGCCCGTCCCCTCGTCGGCGACGATCTCGCCCTTGGTGCGCGGCGGGCGCCGGGTGGCGGTGTCCACGGCGGACCGCGCCCCGGCTCGGCCGACTTCTGCGGCCTCGATGCCCAGGTCGGAGAGACCGAGGGTCTCCACCGGCTTCTTCTTCGCGGCCATGATCCCCTTGAAGGAGGGGTAACGGGCGTCCCCCGAGCGGTCGGTCACCGAGACCACGGCCGGCAGGGCGCCCTGGATCCGTACGGTGGCGCCGTCCCCCTCGCGGCGCCCGGTGACCGTTCCGTTCTCGACCGCCAGCTCTTCGAGGTGGGTGACGGCCGGGACGCCGAGCCGCTCGGCCAGCAGCGCGGGCAGCACGCCCATGGTGCCGTCCGTCGAGGCCATCCCGCACAGCACGAGATCGAAGCCGTGCCGCTCGATCGCCTTGGCCAGCACCAGTGACGTACCGAACACGTCACTGCCCTCGATGTCCTCGTCGCTGACGTGGACGGCCGCGTCGCCGCCCATGGCAAGGGCCTTGCGCAGGGCGTCGCGCGCGTCCTCGGGTCCGACGGTGAGACAGCAGATCTCGGCGTCGGCGTCCGACTCGGCCAGGCGCAGCGCCTGCTCGACGGCGTACTCGTCGAGTTCGGACAGCAGCGAGTCGACCGACGCCCGGTCGGTGGTGCCGTCCTCGGTGAAGGTGCGGTCCGCCGTGGCGTCGGGCACGTGCTTCACACAGACAACGATCTTCACGACGGCCCTCCTGTGGTTGAATGAGTGTTAATAGTTAACTATATAGATCGATGGAGCGCGAGTCATGAGGTCAATCCGTCGAATTGGTTGACTGATTGCGCTGATAGCTGGAAGATCTGGGCACTGAGCCGCGAGGAGGCGCCATGGTCGGTGACAGGGACACCGCTGACAGGTACTTCGAGCCCCAGGTGGAGACCATGCCGCGCGAGGAACTGCGCGCGCGGCAGGAGGAACGGCTCCTGGAGCTCGTGGAGTACGCCTACGCCAACTCGGCCTTCTACCGCGAGCTGTGGGACGAGCACGGCACCCACCCGCGGGACATCCGCTCGCTGGAGGACTTCCGGGCGCGCGTCCCGTTCATCACCAAGGACATGATCCGCGCCTACCGGAGCCGCACCGGCGACCCCTTCGCCGGCCTGCTGTGCGTCCCGGTCGAGGAGCTGACCTCGGTCTCCTCCAGTTCCGGTACCACCGGCGACCCGGAGTTCTTCGCCGAGATCTGGCAGGACGCCCCGCCCCTGGTGACCGCACAGGTACGGGACCTGTGGGAGCTGGGCCTCAGGCCCGGCGACCGGGTCCTGAGCCCGCCCGGCACCTTCCGGAACTTCATGGACGCCGGCTTCCAGGCGCTGGGCGCGGTGGTCATCGAGATCGACACCTGGATGGGCAACATGCCCGAGGTCGTCGAGGCCCTGCGCACCTACCGGCCCGCCTACCTGCAGATGATGTATCCGCAGATGGTGGAGCTGGAACACCTGGCGGAGAAGACCGATCTCAGGGAAGCCTTCTCCTCCCTCAAGGGCGCCTCCTGCGCCGGCCAGCCGCTGAGCCGCAGGATGCGCGAGCGGATCCGCGACGACTGGGGCATCGACGTCTACGAGTACACCAGCGCCGCGGACACCGGCACCGCCTGGGAGTGCCGTGAGCACGACGGCTTCCACCTGTGGGAGGACACCGTCTTCGCCGAGTGCGTCGAGGTCGACGGGCACGCCTGGCGGGACGTCCCCGAGAGCGATCTCGGCGAACTGGTCGCCACCGACCTGGACAACCGGGCCGCACCGCTGGTCCGTTACCGCAGCGAGGACCTCGTCCGCCTCTCCCGCGACACCTGCGGCTGCGGCCGCACGCACGCCCGTATGTGGGTGGCCGGGCGGCGCGGCGACGAGACGGTCGTCCAGGGACGCTCCGTCGTGCTGCGGGACATCTGGCAGGCGGTCGAGGACCAGCCGGAGACCGTGGCGGGCGTCTTCCAGATCGTCCGGGACCGGCGCGAGGTCGACGAACTGCGGCTGCGCGTCGGCTACGACCCCCAACTCACCGGCGACGTGGACGCCCTGGCCGGACGCCTGAGCGAGGCCGTGCGCGAGCGGACCGGAGTCAAGCCGGTGCTCGACATGCGCACCGAGGAGGACCTGTTGAAGACCATGACCAGCGTCGCCAAGTTCCCCCGGGTGGTGAGGACCTGATGGCCCGCGCCGACACCCTGGCCCGCGCCAGGAGGCTCGACCACCCCGAACTCGCCTACCTCCTGCGCTTTTCCACCGCCCACGGCGTCCGGGACCTGGAGCTCACCTGGGCGGAACTCGCCCGCGACACCGAGTGGGCCACCGCACGGCTGCGGGAACACGGCCTCGCCGCCGGACAGCGGGCCCTGCTGACGGCCTCCGGCTTCGAGGGGTTCTGGGGACTCGCGGTGGTCGGCGCCCTGCGCGCCCTGAAGGTGCCGTACGGCATCGCCGAGGCGATGGGCTGGGATCACCGCCGCACCGCGGTCTTCCACCGCGAACTGACCCCGCACGCGGTGATCGGCCTGTCGGCCCAGACACTGGAAGGGCTCTCCGGCACCGCCGACATCGGCGAGATGTTCCGGTCCACGCCCGTCGTGCTGGCCCGCCCCGCCGCCGTACCCGTCCTGCGCGCGGCGGGAGTGACCGCCTCCGTGATCTCGGCGGTGGGACCGGCTCTCGCACTGGAGTGCCCCGAACGCAAGGGCGCACATGTCAACGCCGCCGAATGGCGGTTCGGCGAGCGGGACGGACAGCTGACCGTGGCCGCGGGGGAGCGGCGCACCTCACTCCTGCCCGAGACACCGCTCGGCATCACCGGACGCCTCGTCACGGGCCGCTGCGGGTGCGGCAGCGACGACCCGCGAGTTCTGCTCGCCGAGGCCAACTGACCTTTCCGATGGAGGAATCGAGCATGTCTGAAGGAGTGGTCGAAGGCCGGATCGCGGTCGTCACCGGAGCCGGCAACGGCATCGGCCGGGCCCATGCCCTGGCCTTCGCCGCACACGGGGCGAAGGTCGTGGTCAACGACCTGGGCGGCGCACGCGACGGCGGGGGCTCCTCGGCCGGACCCGCGCAGACCGTGGTGGACGAGATCGTCGCGGCCGGCGGCGAGGCCGTGGCCAACACGGACGACATCTCCACCTGGGACGGCGCGGGCCGTCTCGTCCGGCAGGCCGTGGACACCTACGGCGGCCTGGACGTGCTGGTCAACAACGCGGGCATCCTGCGCGACCGGATGATCGTGTCGATGACCGAGCAGGACTGGGACAGCGTGCTCGCCGTCCACCTCAAGGGCAGCTTCGCCACCCTGCACCACGCGGCCGCCCACTGGCGCGAGCGCGCCAAGGCCGGTCACGCCAACGACGCCCGGGTGATCAACACGACCTCCCCGTCCGGCATCTTCGGCAACCCCGGACAGTCCAACTACGGCTCCGCCAAGGCCGGCCTCGCGAGCCTCACGATCATCGCCGCCGCCGAACTCGCCCGCTACGGCGTGACGGTGAACGCCATCGCGCCCACCGCGCTCACCCGGCTGACCGAGGACATCGAGATGATGCGGCAGGCCGCACAGAGCCAGGACCTCACCCCGGAGGCCATCTCGCCGCTCGTGGTGTGGCTCGGCTCGGCCGCCTCGCGCGAGGTCACCGGCCGGGTCTTCGGCGTCGTCGGCAACCGGATCACCGTGCTGGAGGGCTGGGTCAACGGCCCCGGTGTGGGTTCCGAGAACCGCTGGACCCCCGAGGAGCTGTCCTCGGTCGTCCCGAACCTGGTGGCCAAGGCGGCACCCAACGCCGACGCCCTCGGCAACCGGAACGGGGCCTGAGATGACCACTCGTACGGAACAACTCCCGGTTGCCGAGGACCTGTTCACCTGGCCGCCCGGGGACGACAACCCGCTGCGGCTCATCGGCTCCGAATGCGCCGACTGCGGTCTGGTCAGCTTCCCGGCCGCCCCCGCCTGCGTGCGGTGTGCGAGCACGGAGTCGAAGCGGCGGCTGCTCGCCGACCGCGGCACCCTGTGGACGTACACCACCCAGGACTTCCGCCCGCCGTCCCCGCCGTACGACGGACCCGAGGCCTTCGAGCCCTACGCGGTCGGCTACGTCGAACTCCCCGGCGAACTGCTGGTCGAGGCCCGGCTCACCGAACCCGACCCGGACAAGCTGCGCATCGGCCAGCCCATGCGGCTGACGCTCGTGCCCTACACCGTCCGGGACGACGGCACCGAGGTCGTCACGTTCGCGTTCACCCCGGCTGAGGAGGAGACATCGTGACCGAGGCCGTCATCATCGGAGTGGGGCTCCACCCCTTCGGGCGCTTCCCCGGGAAACCGGCGCTGGACATGGGCGCGGACGCGGTACGGCTCGCGCTCGCCGACGCGGGCGTCAACTGGCCGCAGATCCAGGGCGGTTACATCGGCAGCTACGAGGTCGCCAACCCGGACGCCATCGTGGGACGACTCGGTCTGACCGGCATCCCGCTGCGCGGGGTGTTCAACGGCTGCGCCACCGCCGGTACGGCCGTCGCACTGGCCGCCCGCGCCATCGAGACCGGCGAGCACGACCTGACCATCGCGATCGGCCTCGACAAACACCCGCGCGGCGCCTTCGCGGCCGACCCGTCCGTGGCCGGTATCCCCTCCTGGTACGGGCAGACCGGCCTGTTCCTCACCACCCACTTCTTCGGCATGAAGATCAACCGCTATATGCACGAGCACGGCATCTCGCACGAGACCCTCGCCCGGGTGGCCTCCAAGAACTTCGGCAACGCGGCCGCCAACGAGAAGGCCTGGCGCCGCACCCCCCTCACCCCGGAGGAGGTCCTGGCCTCCCCGGTGCTCAACTACCCGCTGCGCCAGTTCATGTACTGCGGCCCGAACGAGGGCGCCGCGGCGATCGTGCTGTGCCGCGCCGACCAGGCCCACAAGTACACCGGGAAGCCGGTACGGGTACGTGCCACCGCCCTGCGCAGCCGCCGACTCGGCGCCTTCGAGGTGCAGAGCCCCTCGTTCCCGGTCGGTGAGGTCGTCGACAGCCCCACGGTGGACGCCTCCCGGGCGGCCTACGAAAGCGCGGGCATCGGCCCGGAGGACGTCGACGTCGCCCAGCTCCAGGACACCGACGCCGGGTCGGAGGTCATCCACATGGCGGAGAACGGCCTCTGCAAGGACGGCGAGCAGGAACGCCTCATCGCCGAGGGCGCCACCGCGATCGGCGGCCGGCTCCCCGTCAACACCGACGGCGGACTCCTCGGCAACGGCGAGCCCATCGGCGCATCGGGCCTCCGGCAGATCCACGAGATCGTCCTCCAGCTCCGCGGTGCGGCGGGGGAGCGGCAGATCCCCGGCACCCCCCGCGTCGGCTACACCCACCTGTACGGCGCGCCCGGCGCGTCGGCGGTGACGATCCTCTCGACCTGACAGCGGAGCGAACGCGATGGAATCGGATGACATGCGGGACTTCGCCGCCGAGGCGCGCCGCTTCCTCGACGCCCACGCGGCGAAGGCAGCCGATCGGGCCGCCGTCACCTGGGGCGAGGGCGACGACTCGATGGCGTACTTCAGCAGCCTCCCGCCCGAGGAGGAGGCGGAGCAGGTGCGGCGGGCGCGCGCGTGGCAGCGCACCCGCCACGAGAACGGCTTCGGCTGGATCACCGGCCCGCCCGAGTACGGCGGCCGGGGCCTGACCCCCGTCCACGACCTGCTCTACGACAGCATCGAGTCCGAGTACGACGTCCCGGACACCGGAGTCCTCGGCGTGGTCGGCCTCGGCATGATCGGACCGACGATCCTCGCCCACGCCCAACCCGCCCTGCGCGAACGCTGGTTGCCCGCGATGTACCGCGGCGACGCCATCGCCTGCCAGCTGTTCAGCGAGCCCGGCGCCGGATCCGACCTGGCGGCCGTGGCGACCCGGGCCGTCCGCGAGGGCGACGACTGGGTGCTCAACGGGCAGAAGGTGTGGACGTCGGTCGCCCAGCACAGCCAGATCGGCCTCGCCCTGACCCGCACCGACCCCGACGCGCCCAAGCACCGGGGCATCACCGCCTTCCTGGTCCCCATGGACGCCCCCGGCGTAGAGGTCCGCCCGCTGCGTCAGATGACCGGCGGCGCCGACTTCAACGAGGTCTTCCTCACCGACGTCCGCATCCCCGACGACCACCGGCTCGGCGAGGTCGACGGCGGCTGGACGGTCGCCCTGACCACCCTGATGAACGAGCGCAACACGGTCGGCAGCGAAGGCGCGGGGCCCGTGGCCGCCGCCCTGTCCCCGGACCACCTCTCGGCCCTCATGCGCGCCACCTGGACCTGGGACGACCGCGCCCTGCGCGGACGCCTCGCCGAACTCCTCGTGGACGCGATGGCCACCGGCTACCTCAACGACCGCGCCCAGCGCACCCTTCGGGCCGGCATCGCCCCCGGCCCCGAGCGGTCCGTCGCCAAGCTGATGTACGGCCAGAACCTCACCCGCGCCGCCCACTTCGTGTCCGAGTGCCTCGGGCCGCGCATCATCGCCGACACCGGCCGCTGGGGCATGTACTCCTGGTCCGAACTCCTCTTGGCCACACCGGCGTTGCGCATCCTCGGCGGCACCGAGGAGATCATGAAGAACATCCTCGCCGAGCGGGTCCTCGGTCTGCCCAAGGAGGCACGCGCATGAGCGCCGACGAGAGCGGACTGAAAGAACTCCGCTCGTCCGTCAGGGAGTTCCTCGAAGCGAAGTCCTCCGAGGAGGCCGTACGCAAGCTCCTCGAAAGCGAGCCCCGCTTCGACCCGGACGTATGGGCGCAGGCCGCCGACCAGCTGCGCCTGCCGGCCCTGGCCATCCCCGAGGAGTACGGCGGCGACGGCTTCGGACCGGTCGAACTCGGCGTCGTACTGGAGGAGATGGGCCGCGCCCTGTTCTGCGCCCCCTTCTTCGCCACCGTCGTCCTGGCGGTCCAGGCGCTGCTGGCCACGGGAGACCGCGAGGCCTGCGCACGCCATCTGCCCGGCATCGCCGCAGGGCGGACCACCGCCACCCTCGCGGTCGCCGAGGAAACCGGGTCCTGGGACCCCGCCCTGATCTCCGCCCGCGCGATCCCGGACGGGGACGGCGGCTGGAGGATAAGCGGCCACAAGAGCTTCGTCATCGACGGCACCACGGCCGACCTGATCCTCGTCGTCGCCCGCACCGTCGCCGGACCCACGTTCTTCGCGGTGGACCGAACGGCCCCCGGAGTGGCCGCCGAGGCGATGCGGACCCTGGACGCCACCAGAGCGATGGCCCGGCTCACGTTCGACGCCGTGCCCGCTACGGTCCTCGGCGCGGAAGGCGCGGGCGGGCGCATCATGGCCGACGTCCTCGACATCGCCTCCGTGGGGCTTGCCGCCGAGCAGTCGGGCGGGGCGCGCCGGTGCCTGGAGATGAGCGCGGAGTACGCCCGCACCCGGTACCAGTTCGGCCGGCCCATCGGCTCCTTCCAGGCCGTCAAGCACAAGTGCGCGGACATGCTCGTCCAGGTCGAACTCGCCGAGGCCGCCTCACGGGAGGCCGCGCTGCTGGCCGCCGAGGGCTCCGCCGCCTTCCCGGTGGCCTCGGCGGTCGCGCACGCGAGCTGCTCCAAGGCGTACATGTTCGCCGCCATGGAGAGCATCCAGGTCCACGGCGGTATCGGCTTCACCTGGGAGCACCCGGCCCACCTCTACTTCCGGCGGGCCAAGTCCTCCCAGCTGCTCTTCGGCGGCCCGGCGGTCTATCACGAACGGCTGCTGGACCGGCTCGGCATCTGACGACCGAGCCGTCGAGAGGGCCCCGGGGCTTCGGACGTCCCCGGGGCCCTCTCGGCGACCCCGTCCGTGGGATGTTCCGGCGCGTCGCCTAGCCTTCGTGCTCATGACGCGCGGCTGGCTCCCCTCGATCCTGTTCCTGCTCTGCGGCACAGGCCTCGCGGTCGCGCTGCTCCTCGGCGGAGACGTCGGCACCGCCGCGGTACTCCTGCTGCTGTTCATGCTGCTCGCGGCGGTGAACTCGCCCCTGGTCTTCCCCAGGTCGATCGATGCTGCGGAGGCGCGACGCCGTAGCGCGGCCGACGGTCGGCCGATCGTGTTCTGGCGGCCGGGCTGTGCGTACTGCCTCCGGCTGCGCATGCGGTTGGGCCGCCGAGCCCGCCGGGCGCACTGGGTCGACATCTGGCGCGACCCCGAGGGCGCGGCGGCGGTGCGGGCGGTCAACGACGGCGACGAGACCGTGCCGACCGTCGTCGTGGCCGGCCGGCCCCACGTCAACCCCGATCCCGCGTGGGTGCGTGAACAGCTCTCCCGATCCGCGTGACCGCGTGACCGCGTGACCGCGAGTCCACGAGGACGAGCTCAGCCGCGTGCCGCCTCGCCCAGCAGGGCCTTCGCGATGATGACCTGCTGGATCTGGCTGGTGCCCTCGTAGATGCGGAACAGGCGGGCGTCCCGGTAGAACCGCTCGACCGCGACCCCGCGCATGTAGCCCGCGCCGCCGTGGACCTGGACCGCGCGGTCGGCGACCCGGCACACCATCTCGCTCGCGAAGTACTTCGCACACGACGGGCCGACCTTGGTGTCCGTCCCGGCGTCGAAGGCGCGCGCGGCCTCCAGGACGGTGGCCCGGCCGGCGTAGTAGTCGGTCTGCGAGTCCGCGATGAGGCCCTGGACGAGCTGGAAGGAGCCGATGAGACGGCCGGACTGCCTGCGGGTGCTCGCGTACGCGACCGACTCGTCGACCAGGCGCTCGGCCATCCCGACCATCAGCGCGGAGATGTGCACCCGCCCGTGCGCGATGCAGCCCATCGCGGTGGAGAACCCCCGGTTGAGCCCGTCCGCGCCGCCGACCAGCGCGGCGGCCGGCACCCGTACGTCGTCGAAGAACACGTCCGCCGTCCACGCGCCCAGCTGGCCCATCTTGTGGTCCCGGGGGGCCACGGTCAGCCCGGGGGTACCGGCGGGGACCAGGAACGTCGAGATGCCGCGGGTGCGCGGGGCGTCGGGGTCGGTGCGGGCGAAGACCATGAAGACGTCGGCGAGCGGGGCGTTGGTGATGTACCGCTTGGCACCGTTGATCACCCACTCGTCGCCGTCGAGATACGCCTTCGTGGTGAGCGTCGAGGGGTCGGAGCCCGCGTCCGGCTCGGTGAGCGCGAACGACGCCAGCACCTCGCCCGAGGCGATCCTCGGCAGCCACTGCGCCTTCTGGTCCTCCGTCCCGCCGACCATCAGGACGTGCCCGGCGATGCCGTTGTTCGTCCCGAACATCGAGCGCAACGACGGTGTCGTGTAACCGAGTTCGAACATCAGCTGGGTCTCTTCGTACATCGAGAGCCCAAGGCCGCCGTACTCCTCGGGCAGCGCGAAGCCGAACAGGCCCATCTTCTTGGCCGCCTCGCGGATGTCCGCGGGCATCTCGTCCTTCTCGTCGATCTCCGCCTCGAGCGGCACGACTCGGTCCCTGACGAAACGCCGGACCTCGGACAGCACGTCGCTGAAGTCAGCCGCGTCCATGTCGACTCCCTTGCCTAGTGATCCACTTGTGTCTCGCCCGGTGAGGGCGAGTCGGTCGGGGGCGCGACGGTAGGGGGTCCGTCCGGCGTGCGCTCGGGCCGGTAGCAGACGGCCAGCAGTGCCGCCGCGCTCGCCGTACCGAGTCCCGCCGCCAGCAACGCGGGCCCGACGCCCGCGCGTTGCCGGCGCAGCAGCCCGTCGAGGGAGTACCTGCCGTGGCCCAGTCCCGCCAGCGCGACGGCCGCGCCGCCCACCACACCGAGGTACTCCCAGCCGCCCTTGAAGACGAAGAAGCCCTTGCCCCGGTGGTCGGTGCGCGCGGCCACGGTCATGAGGCCGACGGCGGCGGCCGCGGGGAGGGGGTTGGCCGCACCCAGGGTGATGCCGATCCCGGCCGCCATCTCGGTACCGGCGGCCATCCGCGCGTGTACCTGGGCCGGTCTGAGGCCGAGCGCCTCGAACCATCCCGTGGTGCCCTTGAGACCACCCGGCCCCGCGACCTTGTTCCAGCCGTGGGCGAAGAGCATCGGGCCGAGCGTGCCCCGCAGGACGAGCGCGGCGGCGTCATGGCCCTTCACTGGCCCACTCCGGTGGCCCGGCCCGCCGGTGCGACACCGTACAACCGCGGTACGGCGTCCACGAGTTCGTCGTAGGTGAGGGCCTGTCCCGACTCGCTCGGGTGGACCGCGGCGACGGTCCAGCCCTGCAACCGGTTCAGCCGGTTGCCCTCGATGCGCAGGACCTGGCCGGTCAGCCAGGCCGCGCTGTCGGAGGCGAGGTAGACGACGACTCCCGAGGCGTTGGCGGGATCGCGCGGATCGAAGGCGCCGGTGGCCCGGAGGTTCTCGCCGACGGCCAGTCCGTCCGTCATCCGGGTTGCCGCGATCGGCGAGATGGCGTTGGCGGTGACGCCGTACTTGCTCATCTCCAGGGCGGTCAGGACGGTGAGCCCGGCGATTCCGGCCTTCGCGGCACCGTAGTTGGACTGGCCCTGGTTGCCGAACAGGCCGGTCCCGGACGTCGTGTTGATGACGCGGCCGGTCACGCGCTCACCGCGCTTGGCGGCCTCGCGCCAGTACGCGCACGCGTGCCGGGTGAGCGCGAACGTGCCCTTGAGATGGACCGCGATCACCGAGTCGAACTCGGCCTCGCTCATCGAGAACAGCATCCGGTCGCGCACGATGCCCGCGTTGTTGACGATGACGTCCAGGCGGCCGAACTCGGCGACCGTGTCCGCCACCATCGTCTCGGTGGCCGCCCAGTCGGTGACCGACGCATGGTTGGCGACGGCCCGGCCGCCGAGCTTGATGATCTCCGCGACCACGTCGTCGGCGGGGGAGTCCCCGGTGCGCTCGCCGTGTACGCCCGAGCCGAGGTCGTTCACGACCACGGTCGCGCCGGCCTCGGCGAGCGCCAGGCAGTGCGCCCGGCCCAGGCCCCGGCCACCGCCGGTCACGATGGCGACCTTGTCGTCGAGGATGCCCACGCCGTACCTCCAAAGCAGCAGATGTGTCAGGTCAGTTGAGTTCGCGCAGCACGTCGTCGGTGTGCTCACCGAGCGTCGGCGCGCCGGTGCGGGGTTTCTCGTCCACGCCCCAGAAGCGCACCGGCGTCGCCACGGTCCTCAGCGGCGGCGCGTCGCCCATCCCGGGCTGCTCGACGAACGCCCCCACGGCCTCCGCCTGCGGATCGGCGGACACCTCCGCCAGGGTCTGCACGGGCGCCCACCAGACGCCCTCGGCGTCGAACCGTGCCGCCCACTCGTCCAGCGGCCGGCGCGCGAACTCCTCGTCGAAAGCGGCGATCAGTTCGCGTACGTGGCCGCGCCGTGCCTTGCCGGTCGCGAACCGCTCGTCGTCAAGGAGGTCCTCGCGGCCGAGCGCCTTGACCACGCCCGGCCAGTGCCGGTTGCCCTCCAGGCCGACCAGCCAGAACCAGCGGTCGTCCGCGGCCCGGTAGCAGTTGTAGAGCGGGGACTCGTGCTCGCTGCGGTGACGGGTACGGCCGCGCTTGCCGAAGAAGTTCTGCAGGGCGAGGTCGTTGCCGTTGGCGTACGTCCCGGACCGCAGCAGGGAGACGTCGACGACGCCGCCCTCCCCGGTGCGTTCGCGCCGGAGCAGCGCGGCCAGCACACCGGCCACCAGGTTGGCGGCGGCGGTGCGGTCGCCGAGCCCGGGTCGGATACCGGGCGGCGGCTCCCCGGCCGGGTTGAGCATGCCGGCGATGCCGGGCCGCGCCCAGAAGGCGGAGACGTCGTATCCGGCGCGGTCGCGCTCGGCACCCGTCCAGCCGTAACCCGTCAGCGTGCCGACGACCAGCCGGGGGTGTCGCTCCCGCAGCTCGTCCGGGTCCAGCCCCAGCCGCTCCAGCGCGCCCGGGCGGAGGTTGGTGACGAAGACGTCGGCGCGTTCAAGGAGCCGCTCCAGAACGTCCTTGCCGTCCGGCGAGCGCAGGTCGAGGACGATCCCGCGCTTGCCGCGGTTGTCGGTCTCGAACGGGGGCGCGCTGTCGATGTCCTGGCCGACGTGCTTGAGCGTGTACCGGTTGGGGTCGCCGGTCGGTGCCTCCACCTTCACGACGTCCGCTCCCCAGTCGGCGAGCATGGTGGCCGCTGCCGGAGCGGCCACCCACATGCCCAGCTCGACGACGGAAATGCCTTCCAGTGGCCGCACGGCCCACCTCCAGATACGTAGAAACGCCTACACGCCGCGGAACTCGCCCGGGCGGCGCTCGCGGAAGGCCTTGAGTCCCTCGGCCCGGTCCTCGGTGGTGAACAGCACCGCGACGGTCTCGCGCTCGTACGCGATCGCCGCCTCCAGGTCCATGCCGAGCCCGTAGTCGACCAGCCGCTTGCCCGCCGCGAGGGCGAGCGGCGCCCCGGCCGTCAGTCCGCCGGCCAGCTTCTCGGCGGTGGCGAGCGCCCAGCCGGGTTCGGCCAGCTCGTTGACGAGCCCGAGCTGCCAGGCGCGCTCCGCGTCGATCGGTTCGCCGGTGAGGATCATCTGCTTGGCGATCGCGGGCGGCATCAGGCGCGGGAGCCGCTGGGTCCCGCCCGCTCCGGGCAGGACGCCGAGCTTCATCTCGGGCAGGCCCAGCCTGGCGCCGCGCTCCACGACCCGCAGGTCACAGGCGAGCGCCAGCTCCAGTCCACCGCCGAACGCGAACCCGTGAACCGCGGCGACGGACGGCTTGGGGAAGTCCTCCAGCAGTGCGTACGCCTGCGTCAGCCGCCCCACGAAGGCCCGGAACTGCCCGGCGGAGGTGAACGACTCGATCTCGCCCAGGTCGGCACCGGCCGAGAAGGCCCGGCCCGCGCCGGCCACGATCAGGGCGCGTACGTCGTCGTTGTCGCGTAGGTCGTCCAGTGCCCGGGTGAGCCGGTCCACCGTCTCGGAGCCGACGGCGTTGAGCCGTTCCGGCCGGTCAAGGGTCAACACGGCGATCCTGTCGCGGAGTTCGACACGCAGCACGGCGCTCACCTCAGACCATCGTCAGGCCGCCGCTGACCGAGAGCGTCTGCCCGGTCATGTAGGCGGCGTCGTCGGACGCGAGGAAGGACACCACACCGGCGATCTCCGCGGGCTGGGCGACGCGGCGCAGCGGGATGGCCCGCACGGTCGCGTCGTACATCTTCTGGCTGAAGTCGGCGACCTGGCCGAGCAGCGCCGTGTCGGTCGGTCCGGGGCAGACGGTGTTCACGGTGATGGCGTGCCGGGCGACCTCGCGGGCGAGGGCCTTGCCGAAGGCGATGACACCGCCCTTCGTCGCGGAGTACACGACCTCACCGGAGGAGCCGACCCGGCCGGCGTCCGAGGCGATGTGCACGATCCGGCCGCCGCCGCGCTCGATCATCGAGTCGAGCACCGCCCGGGTCATGGTGATCGTGCCCCGCAGGTTGACGGCGATGATCCGGTCCCAGGTCTCCTCGTCGCTGTCGACGAACCGGCCGATGACATCGATGGCCGCGTTGTTCACCAGCACGTCCACCGGGCCGAGTTCGGTCGTCACCCGCCGCACCGCCGCACGCACGGCCGCGCTGTCGGAGATGTCGGCGCCGACCCCCGTGGCGGGTACCCCGTGCCGCTCCGTGAGCCCGGCCGCGACCTTGGCCGCTGCCTGGGCGTCCACGTCGCAGACGGCGACCGAGGCGCCCTGGGCGGCCAGTGTGTCGGCGATCGCCTCGCCGATGCCCCGTCCCGCCCCGGTGACGAGCGCCACCTTGTCCCGTACGCTCACGCGCCCTCCCTCGCCTGGGTCCAGAAACAGCGCTATCGTATAACTACTTCAGCTAAATAAGCGAGATGCCGAGTGCGTGAGATGCGGGAGTGGAGCCGAGCATGCGCCGTACGATCTTCACCGAGGAGCACGAGCTGTTCCGGGAGACCGCCCGCTCCTACTACCTGCGGGAATGCGTCCCGCACACCGAGGAGTGGGAGCGTGACGGGCAGGTCGGCCGGGCCGCGTGGGCGGCGGCGGGCAAGGCCGGGCTCATCGGCTGGGAGTTCCCGGAGGAGTACGGCGGTCAGGGCATCCGGGACTTCCGCTACAACGCGATCATGGCCGAGGAGATGGCCGCCACCGGCGCGGTCGGCATCGGGCTCGGCCTGCAGAACGACGTCCTCCCGCCCTACCTCATGAACCTCACCACTCCCGAACAGAAGGCCCGCTGGCTCCCCGGAGTGATCGCGGGCGAGACGATCTGCGCGCTCGCGCTGTCCGAGCCCGCCGCCGGATCCGACCTCAAGGGCATCCGCACCACCGCCCGCCGCGACGGCGACGAGTGGGTGATCGACGGCTCCAAGACCTTCATCACCAACGGCATCCTCGCCGACCTGGTCGTCGTCGCCTGCAAGACCGATCCGGACGCCGGGCACAAGGGCATCAGCCTGCTCGTCGTGGAACGCGGCGCCGAGGGCTTCGAGCGCGGACGCAAGCTCGACAAGGTCGGCATGAAGGCCCAGGACACCGCCGAACTCTTCTTCCGTGAGGTGCGGGTGCCCGCCGAGAACCTCCTCGGGCAGGAAGGGCGCGGTTTCTACCACATGATGGGCAACCTCCCCACCGAGCGGCTCGCCATCGCGGTGGCCGCGCTCGCCTCGGCCGAGCGCGCCTTCGGCTTCGCGCTGGAGTACGCCAAGGACCGCACCGCCTTCGGCCGGCCCATCGGGCAGTTCCAGGCGAACAGGTTCGCGCTCGCCGACATCAAGGCCAAGCTCGGCGTGGCCAGGGTCTTCCTGGACGGCTGCATCATGGCCCTGGTCCAGGGCGAGCTGACGGCCGAGGAGGCCGCCGCCGCCAAGTACTGGACCACGGAGACCGGCTGGGAGGTCATCGACCGCTGCATGCAGCTCTTCGGGGGCTACGGCTACATCAACGAGTACGAGATCGCCCGCATCTGGCGCGACAGCCGCGTCCAGCGGGTGTTCGGCGGCACCTCGGAGATCATGCAGGAGATCGTCGGGCGGTCGCTGGGGCTGTGAGCCTCGCGAGAACTGCGCTGGTTATTGATTGGTTCGGCTAAATAGGTTATCTATTTAAGCTGTACGCAAGTCAGGGTGGCGGGCTCCAGGAGGCACCGTGGTCACGGTCGATGTGAAGCTGCACCAGGAACGGGCCGAGCAGGACCTGCCCCGCCCCCGGCTCGTGATCGGCGGCAAGGACCTGCACGACACCAGCGGCGGGCTGTACGAGCACGTCAACCCCGCCACCGGACTCGTCCAGGCCCTCGTCCCGCTCGCCGGGCCCGCCGAGGTGGACCGGGCCGTGGCCGCCGCCCGGCAGGCCTTCGAGGTGTGGGGGCCCATGCGGCCCGCCGAGCGCCGCCGACTGCTCACCCGCTTCGCGCAGCTCCTGCGCGAGCACATCCAGGACTTCGCGGCCATCTGTCCGCTGGAGAACGGCGTCTGCATCGGCGGCTGGGCGGAGAACGTCGGACCGCACGTCGCCGAGTGGACCGAGTACTACGCGGGCTGGGCCGACAAGATCGAGGGCATGGTCGGGGCCGCCTACAGCCCGCACGAGAACGTCGAGTACACCCTCGCCGAGCCGTACGGCGTCATCGGCCACATCATCACCTGGAACTCTCCCGCGCTCTCCCTGGCGATGAAGGTCCCGCCCTCGCTCGCCGCGGGGAACACCGTGGTCATCAAGCCGGCCGAGTCCACGCCGTTCTCCGCCCTGCTCTTCGCCGACCTGGCCCGCGAGGCGGGCATCCCCGACGGCGTGATCAACGTCGTCACCGGACTCGGCGACGCGGGCGAGGCCCTGGTGACCCACCCCGGGGTCGACAAGATCTCCTTCACGGGCGGTCCGGCCACCGCGCGCCGCATCATGGCGTCCGCGGCCCAGAGCCTCAAGCCCGTCCTGTTCGAGCTGGGCGGCAAGTCCGCCAACCTGCTCTTCGCCGACACCGACCTGGACACCGTCGTGCCGTACTGCGCGGCCTTCGCCATGAGCAACACCGGCCAGGGCTGCGCGCTGCCCACCCGCCTGCTGGTCGAGCGCCCGATCTACGACGAGGTGGTCGCCCGGGTCACCGGGGTCGTCGCCCACCTGCCGGTCGGCGATCCGCTCGACCCGACGACCTACATCGGGCCGCTGATCAACAGTGCCGCCCGCGACCGCGTCCAGGACGTCATCGACAAGGCGGTCGAGCGCGGCGCGGGACGGCTCGTGTTCGGCGGTGAACGCATCGACTCCGACGGCTGCTTCGTCCCCCCGACCGTCTTCGCCGACGTCGACAACAAGAGCGACCTCGCCCAGCGGGAGATCTTCGGCCCGGTCCTCGCCCTCACCCCGTTCGACACGGAGGAGGAGGCCGTCGCCCTCGCCAACGACACCGAGTACGGCCTGTCCGCCTACATCCAGTCCCGCGACATAGCCCGCGTGAACCGTCTGGTGCCGCGCCTGAAGGCCGGGACGGTCTACGTGAACCCCGGCCCGAACCCGATCACCTCACCTGCCACACCTTTCGGGGGCGTCGGCATCAGCGGGTTCGGACGGGAAGGCGGCAGGGCCGGACTGGAGGAGTTCATCCACGTCAAGGGCGTCGGCGTCGGCCGCGTCTGACGAGATCCCACAGGAGTCATCCACCGTGAATCCCGCCCGCCGCCTGACGTTCGGCGACCTCATCCGCGAACACCGCAGGTCCTACCCGGACGGCGTCGCCCTCGTCGACGGCGACACCCGGCTGACCTGGCCCCAGCTCGACGAGCGCACCAACCGCCTCGCCAACGCCCTCACCGACGCGGGCGTCGGCCCCGGTGACCGCATCCTGTGGCTGGGCCAGAACTCCTTCCGCATCTGGGAGCTGCTGGGCGCCGCGGCGAAGACCGGCGCCATGGTCTGCCCCGGCTACTGGCGCTGGGCCGCTCCCGAAATGGCCTTCGCCGTCGAGGACTTCGACCCCAGGGTCATCGTCTGGCAGGACGAGGAGATCGGCGACACCGTCGCCAAGGCACGGGCCGAACTGGGCACCGACCACCGGGCGTTGTGGCTGCGCCACGACACCGACGGGCCCGACTCCTACGAGTCCTTCCTGGCTTCCGGTGCACCCGAGGACCCGGCGGTGGACGTCGACCCGGACTCCGCGCTGCTGGTCATCTACACCGCGGCGATCTCCGGACGGCAGTCCGGCTCGATGCTCTCGCACCGCAACCTGCTGGCCATGGGCGCCAGTTCCGCCTGGATGGGGGACATCGGCGCGGAGGCCGCCTTCCTCGGCGCGGGGCCGATGTTCCACATCGGCAACTACCAGTTCTGGGGCGTACCGGCCTTCGTCCACGGCGGCAAGAACGTCATCGTGCGCCGCGTGGTCGCCGAGGAACTGCTACCGCTGCTCGCGGCGGAGAAGTGCACCCACGCCTATCTGATGCCGCCGACCATCGCGCAACTCGTCGCCCTGAACCGCGAGGCCGGCCACGACCTCTCCCACCTGCGGGCGAGCGTCGCCGCCCCCCTGTGGCAGGGCACCGTGCCCACCGACACCAGCCGCTTCACCCGCAACGGCGGCGGTGAGGGCCGCGGCTACGGGCAGACCGAGGTGACCGGCTTCGCCGTGACCGGCGCCTACGGCGGCACGGGCACCGGCAACGCGGGACGCCCCGGCCCCTTCACCGCCGTACGCGTCCTCGACAGCGCCGGCGAGGAGTGCGCGACCGGGGTGGCCGGTGAGATCTGCGTCCGCGGTGACCTCGTGCACCTCGGCTACTGGAACCGGCCCGAGATCAACGAGGAGCGCTTCCGTTTCGGCTGGTGGCACACCACCGACCTCGGCCGGCGCGAGGCCGACGGCACGATCAGCTTCCTCGGCACGACCACCCGGATGCTCAAGTCGGCGGCCGAGAACATCTTCCCGGCCGAGGTCGAGAACTGTATCGAGGCGCACCCCGCGGTGAAGGAGGCCGCCGTGATCGGCGTCCCCAACGAGCGCTGGGCGCAGGACGTCAAGGCGGTCGTCGTGCTCCACCAGGACGCGGGAGACGTCACGGCGGCGGACGTCATCGAGCACTGCCGGGCGCGGATCGCCTCGTACAAGAAACCGAAGACGGTGGAGTTCGTCGACGCCCTGCCCCGCACGAAGGACTACGCCAAGGACTACGAGGTGCTCGACGAGCGCTTCGGCGGGGGCGGTTACCCGGGCGGCGACACGCTCGGCGCGGGACGATGAACCCCGCGGACCGCCGCCTGCCGGTCGTCGTCGGTGTGTACGCCACCGAACAGGCGCTGTCCCTCCCGGACCGGGACGCCATGGACCTCGCGCTGGAAGCGGTGACCGGCGCCGTCGCGGACGCCGGGCTGACACCCGCCGACGTCGACGGAGCCCAGGTCGACTGGCCCGGCCCGGGCGGCGTGCCCGGCGAGGGCAGCTCCTGGGCCCGCCTGTTCGGCCGGGACCTGCGCTGGACGAGCGACTCCATGCTCGACAACGCCGGCTCGCGGGGCCTGCTGAAAGCGGCGGCGGCGATCCGTGCCGGGTTCGCGGACACCGTCGTCGTCGGCGGCTGCAAGCTGGTCTCGCGCGGGACGGGGCCCGTCGGGGCCGGGGTGGCGCTGGAGTTCGCCGATGTGTGGGGCAGCTATGTCGTCGCCCAGTTCGCGCTGGTGGCGGCACGGCACATGCACGAGTACGGCACGACTTCGCGCCAGCTCGCGGAGGTCGCCGCCACCATCCGCAACAACGGCACCACCAACCCGGAGGCGATGATGTACGGGCGCGGCCCGTACACCGCCGAGGACGTGCTCGCCTCCCGCATGGTGGCCACCCCCTTCCACCTGCTGGACTGCTGCATCGTCGGCGAGGGCGGCGCCGCGCTCGTCGTGACCACCGCCGAGCGGGCCCGGGACCTGCCGCACCCGCCCGTCGCCGTGCTCGGTGGCGGCATGGAGTACCACCAGGCCGCGTACGCCAACCCGGCCCTGCACCGGGAGGTCGGCGGACTCGGCCGCGACGCCGCGAACCGCGCGTACGCCATGGCCGGTGTGAGCCCGCACGACGTGGACGTGTTCTCGCTCTACGACCCCAACTCCTTCGAGATCATCCGGCAGTTGGAGATCCTCGGACTGTGCGGGGAGGGCGAGGGCGGTCCGCTGGCCGCGAGCGGGGCCATCGCCGTCGGCGGCAAGTACCCCGTCAACCCGGACGGCGGCTGTCTGTCCTACGCGTGGAACGGCACCCAGCAGATGACGCTCAAAGTCGTCGAAGCCGTACGGCAGTTGCGCGGCACGGCGGTGCATCAGGTCGAGGGCGCGGAACTGGCCGTCGTGGGCAACGCCGGCTCCGGCGCGCAGCACTACGAGATGAGCGTGCTGGGGAGGACGCGATGAACCGGCCCGCCCCCGTCCCCACCGAGCTGTCCCGGCCGTTCTGGGAGGCCGCCCGGCGCGGGGAGCTCGTCGTGCCGCAGTGCCCGGCCTGCGGCCTGCGCTTCTTCGCCCCCGAACCGGCCTGCCCCGGCTGTCTGTCACGGGAGTGGCGGTACGCGCCGAGTGCGGGCCGCGGGACCGTCTACTCGGTGACCGTCGTGCACCGGGCACCCGGCCCCGGCTTCGACGCGCCCTTCGCGCTGGCCGTCGTCGACCTGGACGACGGGGGCACCCTGCTCACGCACGTGGACGCGGGCGACCCCGACCACGTGCTCATCGGGCTGCGCGTCCGGGTGGACTTCCGCGCCCTCACCGACGAGATCACGCTGCCGTACTTCGTACCGGAGAGCTGAACGGCCCCTCGCGCCGCTCACTACCTCACCACAATTTAAACACCGATTACTCTAAGTGTATTGAGTTAGCGGTTTCCAGCGATAGCATCTCCCGCATCGTGCGGGCCCCACTGGGGCGGCCCGCCCCTGTGAGCATCGCTGAGGTCCTGAAGTGGCAGTGCATGCCCGAGCGTCGAAGAGACAGGGCCGACGGGAACCCCGAGCCGGACGCCAGCCGGCCCTGCGGACGGTCCTGCTCGTGCTGGCCCTGGTGCCCATCGTGACCCTGGTGGCGCTGTGGGCGGTCGACTCCGCACAGCTCTACACCGACTGGCGACGCCAGCAGGACCGCAACGACGTGTCCACGCAGGCCGCCCGGCCGGTGCTGGGCGCCTTCTTCAGCCTCCAGGAGGAACGACGGCTGAGCGAGGCGACTCTGGCCGACCCCGCTGCGTACCGGAAGCAGCTGAGCGCCCAGCGGGCCCGCACCGACGCGGCCGTCAAAGCCGTAGAGGCGTTGCCCGACAGCGGGTGGAACGCGCCGGCCGACATCCGCGGCGACGTCGTCGACCTGGGCAGAGCTCTGCGGAGCCTGGCCGGCTACCGCGACGGCGTCGACGGGCGAACCGCCTCGCCGCAGCGGACGTTCGACGACTACACGGGTCTGATCTCCCGGCACCTGAAGGTGTTCAACACGCTCAGCACCGTCGGCCTGCCCGGCATCGACCACCTGGTGCGCCCGGTCATCGACGAGGACTGGGGCGCCGAGATGATCTCGCGCGAGGACGCGCTGCTCACCCGCGCCTCGGTGAGCGGCAAACTCACCGGTGACGAGCGGGCACAGCTCGCCGCCTGGATCGGCGCCCAGCAGTTCATCTACGACGACAAGGTCGTGCCGCTGCTCTCGGACGACGAGGCGCGGCAGTTCCGCAAGCTCATGGCGGGCAGCGCCTGGAAGAAGAAGACCGCCGTCGAACAGGCCGTGCTGGCGGGCTCCGCCACCGGCGGCGACACGGACCGCTTCTCCAAGGACCTCGGGCGGAACTGGCGCGACAGCGTCCAGCAGGTCTACGCACAACTCCAGGAGCGAAACGCCTCCTACGCGAAGACCCTCACGGACGCCACCGACAAGCAGTTGCGGTCGATGGAGACCCGGCTGATCGTCACGAGCGTCACCAACGCCGTAGCCGTGCTCGTGGTCGCCCTGATCACCGCCCTGTTCACCCGCATGCTGCGCCGCAGGATCTCCGCCCTGCGCACCGCCGCCCTGGACCTGCAGACCCGGCTGCCGGACGTGGTGGCCCGCCTGCGCCGGGGCGAGGTCGTCGACCAGGACGCCGAACTCCCGGCGATCCAGCACGGCGGAGACGAGCTCGGACAGCTGGGCCGGGCCCTCAACCTCGCCCGCCACACCGCCCTCGACACCACGGTGACCCAGGTGGGCCAGCTCCACGGCTTCGAGAAGCTCCTCCAGCGCATCGCCCGCCGCACCCAGCTGCTCATCGGCCTCCAGATGAAGAAGCTCAGCGAACTGGAGCGCAAGCACGAGGACCCCGAGGTCCTGGAAGACCTCTTCGACCTCGACCACCTCACCGCCCGCCTGCGCCGCTACGAGGAGAACCTCGTCATCCTCGGCGGCGGTCAGCCCCAACGGCGCTGGCGCAAACCGGTGTTGGTGCTGGACGTGCTGCGGTCCGCACAGAGCGAGGTGCAGGACTACCGGCGGATCCAGATCGAGGTGCAGGGCCGCGTCTGGCTCTCCGAGCGCGCCGTCGGCCTCGTCATCCACGTCCTGGCCGAGCTGATGGAGAACGCGGTCGGCTTCTCCCGGCCGCCGACTCCCGTGGAGGTGTACGCCGCCCAGGTCGGCCGGGGTCTCGCGGTGGAGATCGAGGACCGCGGAGTGGGCATGGACGCCGAGCAGTACGAGGCGGTCAACCGGATGATGGCCGACCCGCCCCGCATGGACGTGATGTCGCGGGCCGACGACGTGAGGCTCGGCCTGTACGTCGTCGCCCGGCTCGCGCAGGGGCTCGGCATCCAGGTGGAGCTGCGGCCCTCGGCGTTCGGCGGGACGCGGGTGGTCGTCCTCATCCCGGACGAACTGGTCGTCATCGACGACTCCGCGCCCGTCGAGGAGATCGTGAGCTCCTGGCCGCCCGCGCCGGCGCCCGTGCCCGATCCTGTGACGTCGGACGTCGAGTCGGCTCCGGTCGCGGCGGTCCAGGGCCCGGAACCGCGTGTCCGACGGCCGGCCACGACCGGTGCACCGCCCGGCGCGGCCGCGCTGCGGGAGAGGCTGCAGAACGGCTCAGGGCGGCCCCGTCCCGTACCGCGTCAGTTCCGTGCGCCGGGCCCGGGCGACGGTCCGGCCCCGGGTGACGGTGCGGACCCGGTCACCCCACCGCGCCGACGCCTCCCGTCCCAGCCGTTCGGCCCGGCACCGGTCCATGCGGCATCGGCCCAGCCCACGCCGGCCCACCCCACCCCGGTCCACTCGACGCCGGACCATCCGGCACCAGGGCATTCGACGAGGCCGGACCATCCGGCACCGCATTCGATGACGCCGGGTCATCAGGCACCGGCCGCCCTCGGCGCACCAGCCCGGACCGCCGGCCCGGACGTGATACGACCGCTGCCCAAACGCGTGCGCCAGGCCAGCCTCGCCGACGAACTGCGTGACCCCGACGCGGCCGTACGGCCCTCCTCGGACGAGCGGGAGGCCGGGCCTCGGCCCACCCCGGCCCGCTCCGGCGCCACCATCGGCGCCTTCCAACGCCAGTCCCGGATGGCCCGGCGTACGACCCCCACGGCAGACCGCGGCCCCGCCGACGCCCTGCCGACCCGCAGAAGTTCCCCGACGGAAGACTGACCATGACGCTGCGCACGACCGCCACATTTCAGGACCTCGACTGGCTGCTGGACGGCCTGGTCGAACAGGTCCCGGGCACCCGGCACGCCATCGTGCTGTCCGACGACGGCCTGGTGGTGAGCCAGTCCAGCACCATCGCCCGGGGCGACGCGGAGCGCCTCGCCGCCGTGGCCACCGGTCAGCAGAGCCTGGCCCGCGGGGTCGGCACGCTCTTCGACGGGGGGCCGGTCCACCAGGTCATCGTCGAGCTGGCCGACCTGTGGCTGTTCATCTCGGCCGCCGGCCGCGGCACCCACCTGGCGGTCGTGGCCTCCCAGGAGGTGGACGCGGAACTCATGGCCGTCGCCATGCACACGCTCATGCAGCAGGTCGGCCAGCGCCTCGGCGCGGAGGCACGCGTCGTCCTGCCCACCCTCGAGGGCGGTGTACGTGAGTGAGCCACTGGACGGACGGCCTGGAGCCGGACGACGCGGACGCCCAGTCCGTGCGGCCCTACACGATCACCCAGGGCCGCACTGCCCCGGGCCGTGACGACCTCACCCTGATCACCCTCGTCACGACCGTCGAACCGGAGGTCGCGGGCCGCTCCTCGCGCGGTCTGCAACCCGAACACCGCGCCATCCTGCGGCAGTGCCGTACGCCGGCGGCGGTGGCCGAGATCGCCGCCGGCCTGGACCTGCCGATCTCGGTGGCCAAGATACTGATCGACGACCTGGTCGCCCTGGGCAGGGCGACCACCCGTCCGCCGCTCGCAGTAGCGGCAGGAAGCGCCGTGGACATGAACCTGCTCAGGGCGGTGAGAGATGGTCTCCGTAGACTCTGACTTCACCTCACGCACCGTCGGCGCCGCTCCCGCGGCCGTCAAGATCCTCGTGGCCGGCGGCTTCGGCGTCGGCAAGACGACCCTCGTCGGCGCGGTCAGCGAGGTGGCTCCGCTGCGCACCGAGGAGTACCTCACCGTGGCCAGTGTCGGCGTCGACGACGTCGAGGGTGTCGAGCGCAAGACCACGACCACCGTCGCCATGGACTTCGGCCGCATCATGGTCAGCCCCCGGCTGGTGGTCTACCTCTTCGGCACGCCCGGGCAGGAGCGCTTCTGGTTCATGTGGAACGACCTCGTGCACGGCGCCCTGGGCGCGGTCGTCCTCGCCGACACCCGCAGACTGGAGAGCAGCTTCGCCTCCATCGACTTCTTCGAGAGCCGGCGCATCCCCTTCGTGGTGGGCGTCAACTGCTTCCACGGCCGCCGGGACCGGGACGAGGGCGAGGTCCGCGAGGCGCTCGACCTCGACCCCGAAGTCCCGCTGATGATGGGCGACATGCGGGAACGGTCGGTCGGCCGCGACCTGCTGCTGTCCCTGGCCGACCATCTCATCCGGACGAACTCGATAACCTAGTTGAAATAGTTATCTAGTTGTAGAGTGGGGCCACCGGTACGCGCCGCGCTGCGCGCCTGCCGGCCGGACGGAGGTGGTCCCGCGATGAGTGAGACCGGAAGGCGGGGCGGAGGCGGGCTGGGCGGCGTCCAGGTGCGGGTCCCCAAGATGGCCGAGCTGGTGGCCGCACGGCTGCGCCGGATGATCGTGCGCGGCGAACTCGCCGAGGGCGACGCGCTGCCGTCCGAGACGGCCCTCATGGAGGAGTTCGCCGTGTCCCGCCCCACCCTGCGCGAGGCGTTCCGGGTGCTGGAGTCCGAGTCGCTGATCACCGTGCGCCGGGGCGCCCGGGGCGGGGCGCGGGTGCAGGTCCCGGAGGGCACGGTGGCGGCCCGGTACGCGGGCGTGGTGCTGGAGTACCGGGGGACGACCCTGAAGGACGTGTACGACGCCCGTACGGTCATCGAGGCGCCGTGCGCCGGTCTGCTGGCGGAGCGGCGCACGGACGAGGACCTGCGGCGGCTGCGGGACGCCGTTGACGAGGCCGAGGGGCTCATGGACGACCCGTCGGCCTTCATCCGCGCCCACATGGAGTTCCACGCGCTCGTCGTCGAACTGGCGGGCAACGAGACCCTCGGCGTCCTCAACGGCATGGTCCGGCACATCATCGACCAGGCGAACTGGTCCCATGTCGACCTCGACGCCGGCAGCCCCGAGAACATCCGGGCCAACCGGCGGGGTTTCCGCGCCCACCGCGCGCTCGTCGACCTGGTCGCCGCGCGCAGCGCCGAGGCCGCGGAGGAACTGTGGCGGGTCCATCTCCAGGAGGCCGAGGACTATCTGCTGCGGAGCAGGTCCATGACCACCGTCCTGGACCTGCTCGGCTGACCGGCCGGCTCTGCCACTGCTCAGCTCTCGCGGAGCTCCGCCACGATCGGCTCCCACACCTCGGCGTCGATCTCGTACGCGGTGTAGAAGGACACCCGGTCGACCAGCGCCCCGTACCGGCGCCGGATCTCGCCCGCGACCCGCTCCGGCTCCGCGACCACGGCGAAGGTGTGGAGCACCTCGTCGTCGACGAGCCGGGTCATCGCCTCCCACTTGTCCTCGCGCCGGGACGTCGACAACGCGTGCAGTTCGTCGCCGAGTTCGCCCCAGCCGTGCAGCTCCAGGACGCCCCGGTAGGCGGGCGTGCTGCCGTAGAAGGCGATCTGCCCGCGGGTGCCGTCGATCGCGCGGGCCATCTCCTCCTCGGTGCGGCCGGTCGCTGTCAGCAGCAGGTGGGAGACGGAGAAATCGGAGCGCGTACGGCCCGACGCGGCCAGCCCGGCCTCGACGGTCGGCAGCGTGACCTCGCGCAGATAGCGCTCCGTGGTGAAGCCGTGCGCGAGCAGCCCGTCGGCCACCTCGCCGGCCACCCGCGTCATCGCCGACCCGACAGCGGCCACGAAGACCTTGGGCGCCCCTCCGGTCGCGGGCGGGGGAGAGAAGAACGGCGACATCAGCGTGTGCGAGTAGAAGTCCCCGCGGAAGTTGAGCCGTTCGCCCTCGTTCCAGGCGGCCCAGATGGCGTGCAGCGCGCTCACGTACTCCCGCATCCGGGCCGCCGGCCGGCTCCACGGCATGGCGAAACGCCGCTCGATGTGCGGTTTGATCTGGCTGCCGAGGCCGAGCGAGAACCGCCCGCCGGCATACGTCTGCAAGTCGTGCGCGGTGTACGCGAGTTGCATGGGGGAGCGGGCGAAGGCCACCGCGATGGCGGTGCCCACCTCGAGGCGGTCGGTGTGCTCGGCGGCCAGCGTCAGCGGCAGGAAGGGGTCGTGCTTGGACTCCGAGGCCCACAGGCCGTCGTAGCCCACCTTCTCGTGGTGCCTGGCCTCCTCCACGACCTCCGCGGTGCTCCACACGTTGAGCTTGCCGTCGACCTTCATGCCGCTCCTCCGACTGCTTCCATGCCGATGCGCTGTGCGAGCAGTTCGCGATGGTACGCGGGGTCGCCGAACAGCAACTGCGATGTCTTGGCCCGCTTCAGATAGAGGTGGGCCGGGTGTTCCCAGGTGAAGCCGATGCCGCCGTGGACCTGGATGTTCTCCTCGGTCGCCTGCAGACACGCGTCGGAGCAGAACGCCTTGGCCAGGCTCGCCACGGCGGGCAGGTCCGGCGCCTCGTCCGAGGCCGCGAGCAGCCCGTAGTGCGCGGCGGCCCGTGCCGACTCGACCTCCAGCAGGACGTCGGCCAGCAGGTGCTTGACGGCCTGGAAGGACCCGATGGGCCGCCCGAACTGGTGCCGCACCTTGGCGTACTCCACCGCCGTCTCCAGCGCGCGGGAGGCCACCCCGACCTGCTCGGCGGCCAGCGCGACGGCGGCCCGGTCCAGGACCTGTGCGACCAGGTCCCAGCCGTCACCGTGCGTCCGCAGCCGGATCGCCGGTACGTCGGCGTAGTCGAGGCGCGCCTGTCTGCGGGTCGGGTCCAGCGTGGGCAGCGGCTCACGCGTCAGCCCGGGTGCGTCACCGTCCACCAGGAAGACGCCGATCCCGTCGTCGGCCCGGGCCACGGTGAGGACGACATCGGCGGCCGCGCCGTCCAGGACGAACGTCTTGTGCCCGGTCAGCAGCCAACTCCCGGCGGACGCACGGGCGGTGAGCCGCACGCCCGCCGCGTCCCAGCGCGCGGAGTCCTCGGTCAGGGCCAGTGTCCCGACCAGCTCCCCGGAAGCCAGGCCCGGCAACAGCCGCTTGCGGGCCTCCTCGTCGGCGCAGCGGAGCAGCGTGGTGGTCGCGAGGACGGCCGAGGACAGCAAGGGCGCGCACAGCAGCGCACGGCCCGCCTCCTCCATGACCACGCCCACCTCGACCGGCCCGCACCCGGCGCCGCCGTACTCCTCGGGCACGGCCAGTCCCTGAAGGCCCAGCTCCGTGCCCATACGGCGCCACAGCGCACGGTCGAACCCCTCCGGGGTCTCCATGAGGCGCCGTACCTCGGTCTCGGGCGAGGTGTCCGCGAGGAACGCCCTCACCGTGCGCCCGAGTTCCTCCTGCTCCTCGCTGAACGCGAAGTCCATGCGGGTACTCCTTTCCGGCTGCGGCTGCGGCTGCGGCTGCGGCTGCGGCTCTGCGCCTCTGCGCCTGTAAGGCTCTGGGGGCTCAGCGGCGACCGCGCGCCGCGATCATCCGCTCGACCGCCGCGATGTGGTCCGGTGCGTGCATGGTGTCCCGCTCGGCGAGCAGGGCCGGTTCCATCACGGTGTCGAGGGCCTGCTCCAGATGCCGGTTGACCGCGCGCTTGGTCTCGCGCAGCGCCTGCGCGGGCAGGGCCGCCAGCCGCCCGGCCAGGTCCATGGCCTCGTCCATCAGCTTGTCCCTGGGCACGGCACGGTTGGCGATGCCCAGCCGCACGGCGTCCTCGGCGCTCACCCGCTCGCCCAGGAACAGGAGTTCCTTCGCGCGGGTCAGGCCCACGAGCAGCGGCAGGACGTACGCGCCGCCGTCGCCCGCTACGAGGCCGACCTGGACGTGCGGATCGGCGAGATAGGTGTCGTCGGCGATCAGCACGAGGTCGCTCAGCAGGGCCAGGCTGCAACCGAGGCCGACGGCCGGGCCGTTGACCGCCGCGATCACGGGCAGGGGGCAGCGGACCAGGCCCGTGATGATCCCGCGAGCCTCGTCGACCTGCCGCTCCCGGAAGGCATTGTCGCGCTGGACCCGGGTCATGGTGTCGAGGTTTCCGCCGGCGCTGAAGGCCGGGCCGCGCCCGGTGAGCACGATCACCCGGGCTTCCGGGTCGGCGGCGACCTCGTCCCACACCGACGCCAGGCCGGTGTGCAGTTCGTCGCTCATCGCGTTCCGCTGCTCGGGCCGGTTCAGCTCGATCAGCCGGACCGGCCCGACGGCCGTCACCACCAGATCCGTCATGTCCACCGCCCTCGTTCGGACTCGCTCGTCCCGGACCGACGTCCAGGAACGCCCGTCCAGGATCTTTCGTTAGAGTTGAATGCTATAACTAATTAAGCTTTCTGGAAACGGGCTCGTGGAGCGACGGAGGACACGCATGGCGCAGCAGGAGTACGAGACCGTGCGGGCCGAGACGGCGGACCGGATCCTCACCGTCACCCTCGACCGGCCCGAGCGGCTCAACGCCTTCAACCCGCAGATGATGCAGGACCTGCTCGACGTGCTGGACGCGGCCGACGCGGACGACGAGGTGCGGGTGGTCGTGGTGACGGGCGCCGGCCGTGGCTTCTGCGCGGGCGCCGACGTCAGCTCCGGCGGCTCGTCCTTCGACCACCGCAGGGCGGGCGCCTGGCACCGGGACACCGGCGGCCGGGTCGCGCTGCGGATCTTCTCCAGCACCAAACCGGTCATCGCGGCGATCAACGGCCCGGCGGCGGGCGTCGGGGCGAGCATGACCCTGCCGATGGACATCCGGCTGGCATCGACGACGGCGAAGTTCGGCTTCGTCTTCGCGCGCCGCGGCATCGTGCCGGAGTCGGCGGCGAGCTGGTTCCTGCCCCGGGCGGTCGGCATGCAGCGGGCCATGGAGTGGGTGGCGACGGGCCGCCTCTTCGGTCCCGACGAGGCGCTGGAGGCCGGTCTGGTCCGCTCCGTCCACTCGCCGGAGGACCTGCTGCCGGCGGCGTACGAACTCGCCCGGGAGATCGCCGGGACCACCTCGGCGATCTCGGTCGCCCTGGCCCGCCAGATGATGTGGCGGATGCTGGGCGAGCCCCACCCCATGACCGCGCACCGGCTCGACTCCCGCATCATGAGCCAGATAGGCGGCGGCCCGGACCCGGTCGAGGGAGTCGAGTCGTTCCTGGCCAAGAGGCCGCCCGCCTTCCCCGGCCGGGTCAGCAAGGACATGCCGGACGTCTACCCCTGGTGGCAGGACGAGGACTTCCGGCCCTTCGGGGAGTAGGCGGCCGCGGGGTTTACACATCCAGGAGATCTGGCCGAAACATTGTCGTGGTTTGCATGAAGTGTTAGCGTCCGGGCGGCGGACATTCAGTTGAATGCGCTAAACCATTGACCGCCTGGACGGTGCCCATGAGCGATGGTTTCCTGCATGAGTCCTTGCGCGGTGTCGACTGGGGGGTCGCCACGGCGGACACCATCGCGGCTCCACCGCCGCCCCCGCCGGAACGCGGCGGGCACTTCCGGCAGTGGACGGACGACATCCGGCAGCTGCTCGGCGTCACCCCGGACACCCACCGCATGGTCGCCGGGTGGCCGCAGCTCCAGCCCGACGGCCCAGGCCGTTGGGACCGGCAGGCGCTGGACCGCTGCGAGCGCGCGCTCGACGCCCTGCTCGCACAGGGCAGGCGCCCCGCACTCACCCTGTTCGACCGCACCCTGCCCCCCTGGCTGGACGCCGCGGGCGGCTGGCTCAGCCGCGACACCGCGGAGCACTTCGCCGCGTACGCCGCCGAGCTGGGCCGCCGCTTCGGCGACCGGGTGGACCGCTGGATCACCTCCACCGACCTCGCCGGTCCCACACTCGCCGACCATGTGGCCGGAATGTACTCACCGGGCCGGGGCGCGGGCCGCGCCGGGCTGCCGGCGGTCCACCACATCCTTCTGGCCAACGGGCTCGCCACCCAGGCCCTCAGGTCCGTCGGCGCCACGGGCCGGATCGGGACGACGGTCACCCTCGTCGGCGGCTACGCGGCCACCGACGACCCCTACGACCGGCTCGCCCTGGAGCGTCTGGACGCCTGGACCAACCGCCTGTTCCTCGACCCCCTGCTGCTCGGGGAACACATGGTGACCGAGGACGACGAAGCCCCGGTGGCGGCCTCCGGCTGCGTACGCCCCGGCGACCTGGAGGTCATCGCCACCGCCCAGGACCTGCTGGGCCTGTCCTGGCACACGCCGTTCCGCGTCACCGCGCCGGAGAACCTGCCCCGCGTCCTGCCGACCACCAAGTGCCGCAGCGCCCTCAACGAGGTCAACCGCCTGCTCGTGGGACTCGGGTTCGCGATCGTGCCCTTCGACGACGTGGAGACGACCGCCTACGGCTGGCCGATCATCCCCGAGGGGCTCGCCGACGCCGTAGCCGGGCTGTGCGACCAGTACGGGGACACGCTGCCCCCGCTGTCGGTCGTCGACAACGGCATGGGCGACCTGGACCTGGTGGACGAGACGGGACACAGTGACGACACCCGGCGTCGGGCCCTCCTGCGGGCCCGGCTCGCCTGGCTGGCGGGACTCGTCGCCGCCGGTGTCGAGGTGTGCGGCTACGAGTACTGGTCGGTCCTCGACAACCTGGAGGCCAAGTTCCGCTACACCCGCCTCTACGCGATGGCGATCCCGGACCACGAGCTGGCCCCGCGACCCGCGATGCCGTCCGACTGGGTGCACGGGGGAGCGTTCGCCATCGAGTCCACCGAGTCCGCCGTGGGTCCGAAGCCCGGACTGTCCCTCGTCCCCCGCTCTCACGGCGCCGGCGCCTCGTAGTCCCGGCCGCGGATCAGCCGCACCGGGCAGTAGACCAGGACGTCCTCGTCCCGCTGGTTGCGCACGGTGATCCGGCTGGTCACCACGCCCCGGCCGGGCTTGCTGGAGGGGCGGCAGCCCGTGGTCTCCACGACGGCGTACAGCGTGTCGCCGACGTAGACCGGTCCCAGCACGTCGAGCTCCATGTGGAGGAAGGCGAGTCCGGTGCCGTGCAGCACGTTCGTCTGCAGGACGAGCCCTTCGGCCAGACAGTAGGTCAGGCCGCCGGGCACCAGTCGGCCCGTGTACCCGCCCTCCGCCGCGTGCGTGGCGTCCCAGAAGAGCGGCTCGGTGAAGCCGCCCCAGGTGACGAAGTTGACCAGGTCGGTCTCGGTGACGGTACGGCGGGCGGTACGGAAGACCTGCCCGACCGGCATCTCCTCGTAGGTCAACCCCCGTACCAGCGGCGGGACTTCGGTGGTGATCTGCTCAGCAGTCATGATCGGTTCCTCTTGTGCGGCGGTCGGAGAGCCAGGGGGTTCTAGTGCGGTGGTCACAGAGCCAAAGGGTTCTGGTCCGGTGATCACAGAGCCAGCGGGTTCTTGTCGCCCACGCCCTCGAAGTCCGGGGCGCGCTTGTCGCGGTGGGCGGCCAGGCCCTCGACGACCTCGTGGCCCGCGAACCCGAAGAACTCCAGCCCGAGCGAGGCTTCGAAGATCGGCTGGGCGGTGCGGTACCAGTGGTTGAGGGACCGCTTGGTCCAGCTGATGGCGCTGGTGGGGCCGGCGGCCAGGACGCTCGCCACCCGGAGCGCCTCCGCGTGCACGTCCTCGTCGGCCACGCACTTCGACACCAGCCCGATCCGCTCGGCCTCCTCGCCGGTGAGCGCCTCACAGGTGAGCAGGTAGTACTTGGCCTTGGCCATGCCGCACAGCAACGGCCAGCAGATGGCGGCGTGATCGCCCGCAGCGACACCGAGCCGGGTGTGCCCGTCGACGATCTTCGCGGTGCGGGCGGCGATCGAGATGTCCGCCAGCATGCCGATGACCAGTCCCGCACCGACCGCCGGACCGTGGATCGCGGAGACCACGGGCTTGGAGCAGTTCATCACCCCGTAGACCATGTCCCGCGCCTCGCGCATCACCCGGGCGCGCACCGCGTAGTCCTCGGTCATGGCCTCGATGGAGTCGAAGGTCCCGCCCGCCGAGAACGCCCGGCCGGCCCCCTGGACCAGCACCGCCCGGGTCTGTTCGTCCCGGTCGATCACCGGCCAGATGTCGGCCAGCTCGCAGTGCATCCGCGGGTCGACCGCGTTGAGGTTCGGGGCGTCGAGCACGACGCGCAGCACGCCGGGCGCGGGCCGCTCGAAGGTCAGGCTCGTGAACGGGGCGTAGAGATCGGTCACGTCGCGCTCCTGGTGCATTCAGTGTGGATACTATAATTATCTAACTGTATCGAGCGGAGAGCGGCAAGCGATCGGCAGACGCGTCGCACCGAGGACGGGAAGCTCGGCATGGATCTCACCTTCAGCCAGGAACAGGACGAACTGCGCAAGGTCGTACGGTCGTTCCTGGCCAAGCACTCCGACGAGGCGGCCGTGCGCCGCCTGGCCGCCGAACCGCTGGGCCACGACCCGGTCCTCTGGCGGCGGATGGCCGGCGAACTGGGCCTCCAGGGGCTCGCGATCCCGGAGGAGTACGGCGGTCACGGCTTCGGCTACGTCGACCTCGGCATCGTCTTCGAGGAGGCCGGCCGGGCGCTGTTGTGCGGGCCGTACTTCGCCACCGTCGCCCTGGCGGCCGAAGCCCTCCTGCGCTGCGACGACGAACAGGCCCGGCGCGACCTCCTGCCGGGCATCGCGTCCGGTGAGACGGTGGCCACGCTGGCGCTCACCGAGGACAGCGGCCGCTGGGACGAGCAGGGCATCCGGCTCACCGGCCGCACCACCGCCGACGGCCCGAGGCTGACCGGCACGAAGACCTACGTCCCCGACGGACACCTCGCCGACCTGGTCCTGGTCGCCGCCCGCACCCCTGGGGGCATCAGCCTCTTCGCGGTCGACGGCGACGCAGCGGGTCTCGTCCGCACCGCCCTGCCCACCCTCGACCAGACCCGCAAACAGGCACGGCTGGACTTCACCGACACCCCCGCACGCCTGATCGGCAGCCAGGACACGGCGTGGCCCGCACTCGAACGCACCCTCGCCACCGCGTCCGTGCTCCTCGCCGCCGAACAGGTCGGGGGAGCGGCCGCCGCTCTGGACGCCGCCGTGGACTACGCCAAGATCCGGGTGCAGTACGGGCGCCCCATCGGCTCCTTCCAGGGGATCAAGCACAAGTGCGCCGACATGCTGGTGGAGATCGAGGCCGCCCGCTCGGCCGCGTACGCCGGGCTGTGGGCCCTGGACGCGGACGACGACACGGAGACCCCCGTCGCGGCGGCCCTGGCACAGGCCTTCTGCTCTGAGGCGTTCACCAAGGTCGCCGGCGACAACATCCAGGTGCACGGCGGTATCGGCTTCACCTGGGAACACCCCGCCCACCTGTACTTCAAGCGGGCCAAGAGCTCCGAGGTGCTGCTCGGCACACCGTCGTACCACCGCGAGCTGCTGGCCACCCGGCTCGGCATCTGAACCCCTGAACCCCCTCTGGGCCTCTGAACCTCTGGACCTCTGGAAGGAAGTCGGCATGGAGCTGGACTTCGGACCCGCCGTACGTGACTTCCGCGACGAGCTGCGGGACTGGCTGGCGGACCATCTCACCGGCGAGTTCGCGGCACACCGCGGCGTCGGCGGCCCCACCGACGGGGAGGCCTGGGAGGTCCGGCTGGCCTGGGACCGCGAGCTCTCGAACGGCGGTTGGCTGGGTGTGGGCTGGCCCAAGGAGTACGGGGGACGAGGACTCGGACTCCTCGAGGAGATCGTCTTCGAGTACGAGTACGCCCGCGCGAACGCCCCCTACCGGGCCACCGGCAACGCCCTCGACCTCCTCGGCCCGATGCTCCTGAAGATGGGCGGCGAGGAGCAGAAGAAGCGCTTCCTGCCGCCGATCCTCGCCGTCGAGGAACTGTGGGGCCAGGGCTTCAGCGAGCCCGGCGCCGGCTCCGACCTGGCCTCGGTCCGCACCCGGGCCGAGCGCGACGGCGACCAATGGGTGGTCAGCGGGCAGAAGGTGTGGACCTCCTTCGGTATCCACGCCGACTGGCTCTACGTCCTCGCCCGCACCGACCCCGACTCGGTACGGCACAAGGGCCTGACCATGCTGCTCCTGCCCACGGACCAGCCCGGTGTCGAGATCCGCCCCATCCGCAACCTCGCCGGCCAGGACGAGTTCGCCGAGGTGTTCCTCTCCGACGCGCGCACCGGCGCGGACATGATCGTCGGCGAGGTCGGACAGGGCTGGCGCACCGCGATGGCCACCCTCGGCATCGAACGCGGCACCACGCTCCTGCCCCAGCAGCTCACCTTCGAACGTGAGGCCGAGGCGCTGATCGACCTGGCCCGGGAGCGAGGCGCGCTCGACGACCCGATGCTGCGCCGCCGCATCATCGACGCCTGGATCTCCGTACGCATCATGCGCACCACCAACCTGCGCACCCTCGCCGAACTGACCGCGGGCCGCACCCCGGGCGCCCAGTCCACCACGGCCAAGCTCTACGCCTCCACCCGCCACCAGCAACTCGGTCACCTGGCGCAGGAGTTGGCGGGCCCGGCCGGTCAGATCGTCGGCGAGGACTACGGCCTGGACATGCGGCAGCGCTCCTTCCTGCTCTCCCTGGCGGAAACGATCTACGGCGGATCCAGCGAGATCCAGCGCAACATCATCGGCGAGCAGGTCCTCGGCCTGCCCAAGGAGCCCCGGCCATGACGCCGATCGAGGACCGCCTCGACCGCGTCGAGTCCCACCTCGCCATCCAGCAGCTGCCCGTGCGGTACGCGCTCGCCGTGGACGCCCGCGACCTCGACGCCTGGGCGGGCTGCTTCCGACCCGACGTCGACCTGGGCCGCCACGGCCGTGGCCGCGAGGCGCTGCTGGCCTACATCGAGCCCCTCGTCCGCGGCTTCCATCGGTCCGTCCACCAGATCTGCGGTCACCGCATCGAGTTCGCCGGCCGCGACACGGCCACCGGTTCCGTGTACTGCCGTGCCGAGCACGAGGTGGGGGAGCGGTGGATCGTGATGGCGATCCGCTATCTCGACGAGTACGCGCGCGTGGACGGCGAGTGGTACTTCTCCCGGCGCCGGGAGCAGCACTGGTACGCGGCGGACGTGACCGAGCGCCCCCAGCAGGTCGGTTTCGAGGGCTGGGCGGGCGCCGGACGGCCGGCACTGCCGGCCGCCTTCCCCACCTGGGGCCCCTTCTGGAAGGAGACGTGATGGAGCGGTTGGCGGGCAAGACGGCTCTGGTCACCGGCGGCGGGCAGGGCGTGGGCCGCGGGATCGCTCTCGCCCTGGCGGCCGAAGGGGCGGCGGTGGTGATCACGGGCCGTACCGAGGGCAAGCTCAAGGACACCGCGGGAGAGATCGCCGAACGCGGTGGGCGGGTCCACAGCGTCGTCGGGGACGTGGGCGAGCGGTCGGACGTCGACCGCATGGTGGCGGAGACGGTACGGGAGTTCGGCGGCCTGGACGTGCTCGTCAACAACGCGCAGAGCTCCGTGCAGCGCCGGCTGGAGGAGACGTCGTACGACGACGTGGAACTCGCCTACCGCAGTGGCCCGTTGGCGGTCTTTCACGCGATGCGGTCCGCCCTGCCCCACCTGAAGGCCGGCCGCGGCAGCGTCGTCAACCTCGGTTCGTCGGCCGCGGTGCAGGGCGAGGCGGGCTTCGCGGCCTATGCGATGGCGAAGGAGGCCATCCGGGGACTCACGCGCGTGGCTGCGCGGGAGTGGGGCCCGTACGGGATCCGGGTGAACGTCGTCTGTCCGGCCGCCCTGAGCCCGGCCGCGGAGGCGTACTTCGCCGCCCGCCCGGACCAGGCCGAGAAGGTGGTGGCCGGCATTCCGCTGGGCAGGATGGGTGACCCGGAGACGGACATCGGGCGGGCGGTGGCCGCGCTCGTCAGCGACGACATGGCCTATCTGACCGGCGCGACACTGATGCTGGAGGGCGGCAGGACACTGCTCGGATAGTCGGACCGGGGTCGGGGTCCGTCACACGACGCCCCGCGCGCGCAGTCCCGCTATCTGATCCCGCGTCAACCCCGCTACCTCGCCGAGCACTTCATCGGTGTGCTCGCCCAACCCCGGCGGCGGGGCGTACCCGTCGACCGGCGTCGCCGCGAACCGGATCGGGTTGGCGAGCAACGGCAGTCGCCCCGACACCGGGTCCTCGACCTCCACCAGCATCCCCCGGTGCCGTATCTGCGGGTCGGCGAAGACCTCGGGCATCTCGTTGAACGGGCCGGCCGGAACATCGTGTGCGTCGAGGACCGTCAGCCAGTCGTCCCGGGTCCGGGTGCGCAGGATCGCCTCCAGCACCGGCAGGATCTCCTCGCGGTGCGCGATCCGGGCCGAGGTGGTGGCGAACCGCGCGTCCTGGAGGAGATCGGTGCGGTCGGCGGCCGCGCAGAACGCGGCGAACTGCTTGTCGTTGCCCGCGACGAGGAAGATCGGCTTGTCCGCGCACTGGAACGCCTGGGACGGGATGCCGCCGTATCCGCCGTTGCCGCGCCGCGCGGGCACCTGGCCGGAGACCAGGTAGTTCATCGCGAAGTGCGACAGCGAGGCCAGCCCGCAGTCCAGGAGGGACAGGTCGATGAACTGGCCCTCTCCGGTGACGTCACGGTGCCGCAGGGCCGCCAGGACGGCCGTCGAGGCGTACAGGCCGGTGAGGATGTCGACCATGCTGACCCCGACCTTCATCGGCTCCTCCGGGTGCCCGGAGACGCTCATCATCCCGGACATGGCCTGGAAGATGCCGTCGTAGCCGGGCCGTTCGGCGTACGGCCCGGTCTGACCGAAGCCCGTGACCGAGAGGTAGACGAGGCGTGGATCGAGTTCCCGCAGGCTCTCGTGGTCCAGGCCGTACTTCGCCAGTGTGCCGGTCCGGAAGTTCTCGACGACCACGTCCGAGCGGGCGGCGAGCGCACGGATCACCTCCTGCCCCTCGGCGGTGGCGTGGTTGACCGTGACCGACCGCTTGTTGCGGTTGCAGGAGAGGTAGAAGGCGGCGGTGTCCGTGCCGGGCGCGAACGGTGGCCCGTACGTGCGTGAGTCGTCACCCGTCCCCGGCCGTTCGACCTTGATCACCTCTGCGCCGAGGTCCGCCAGCATCTGGGTGGCCAGGGGCGCGGCGAGGATGCGGGACAGATCGAGGACGCGGATCCCGGCCAGGGCGGTCGACGGCATCGAGGTCTCCCTCTGTTCACGAGCGGCCAATGAGTTATATAAATAATACATCTAGCGGCTGGATCACATCCCGCTTGATTGCTTGAACTATTCAATTCATGTAACTATATGGATCGGTCGCCGGACCGAGACCGGAGGGCGTGCTGATGACCGTCGCGGCGAGGACCCTCAGCGACCAGGAACAGCGTGAACGCCGGATCTGGTTCCGGGCCCGCTGGGAGCGCGGGGTCGCCTTCAACCGGCACTGCCGCATCCGCGTGACCCGCTGGGACGCGGAGGCCGTGGAGATCCTGCTGCCCTACGCCGAGGCCCTCTCCGCCCACGAGGACGTCTTCCACGGCGGGGTGATCTCGGCGCTCATCGACACCGCAGGGGCGGGAGCCGTGATCGCCGGGCACGACTTCGACAAGGGCAGCCGGCTGAGCACCGTGTCGATGTCGGTTCAGTTCCTCGCACCCGCCCGCGGCCGCGAGGCCGTCGCCTACGCGCGCTGCGTACGGCGGGGCCGCAGGCTGCACTTCGCCGACGTCGACGTGATGACCGACGGACGCCTCTGCGCCCGGGGGCAGGTGGTGGTGAGCATCGCCGGGGAGCGACCGGGCGTAGGCGAACCGATAGCCCCCGCGGACCCGGCCGACGCCGAGCCCGGCAACCCCATGTATCCCATTGGCCCCATCGACTCTCTGACGGAGGAGTGACCCGATGACCGAGGAGCCCGCCCAGGACGACCTGGTGCTGTACGAGGTCGACGAGGACGGCGTCGCGACCGTCACCCTCAACCGCCCCGAGCGCAAGAACGCCTGGAGCATCCCCATGGAGCGCCGCTTCTTCGCGCTCCTCGACGAGGCCGCGAACGACCCGGCCGTCCGCGTCGTGATCGTCACGGGCGCGGGCAGGGCCTTCTGCCCCGGCATGGACGTCCAGCGCCTGGAACAGAACTCCCAGCCGGGCCAGTCCCTCAACCTCCAGGCCCGCGTCCCCATGTACAGCAGACGCCTGCTGCCGAAGCCGATGATCGCCGCCGTCAACGGCGCCTGCGCCGGCATCGGCCTGGTCCAGGCGCTGATCTGCGACGTCCGCTTCGCCGCCCGCGGCGCCCGCTTCACCACCGCCTTCACCCGGCGCGGCCTGGCCGGCGAGTACAACCTGCCGTACGTGCTCCCCCGCGTCATCGGCCTGGAGAACGCCCTGGACCTGCTGCTGTCGGGCCGCGTCTTCGACGCTGACGAGGCCAAGGAGCTCGGCCTCGTCAGCCGCGTCGTCGAACCCGAGGACCTGCTGGACGCCGCCCGCGCCTACGCCCGGGACATCGCCCGCAACTGCTCACCGCGCGCCATGGCCGTCGTACGGCACCAGGTGTACGGCGATCTCGACCGCCCCTTCACCGACGCGCTCGCCCGCTCCTACTCCGCCATGGAGTTCTTCGCGGGCTCACCCGACTTCCGCGAGGGCGTCGCGAGTTTCGTGGAGAAGCGCGAGCCGAAGTTCGAGGGCCTGCCGCCGGACTTCGACCCGGACGAGGCCACCCGCGACGCGTTCCTGCCGTACTGAACAAGGAGGTTCCTGACGATGACAGGGCAGCCGATCCCGCAGCCGTTCCCCGTCGAGGCCGGGCACATCATGATGTTCGCCCGCGCCATCGGCGACGAACACCCCGCGTACCAGGGCCAGTCGGCCCTCGCCCCACCGACCTTCACCATGGCGAGCGCCCACTACGACCCCGACTACCACCTGCGTCCCAAGCCGGACGAGGAGTGGTTCGGATCCGGCGGCGGCCCCGGGGTGATGGCCGAGGGCGGCGGCGGACTCCACGCCGAGCAGCACTTCGAGTACCACCGCCCGGTGCGCGCCGGCGAGACGCTCTACGCCCACACCGTTCCCGGACGCAGCTGGGAGAAGCAGGGGCGCAGCGGCCGTCTGCTGTTCAGCGAGCGCGTCACCGAGTACCGGGACGCCGACGGCGAGCCCGTCGTCAGCGCCGTGACCGTGGCCGTCGTACCCGAGGGCCCCGCGACCCCGAAGGACGCGCGATGAGCCTGAGCAGCAACGACATCAAGGTCGGCGAGACCCGTGAGAGCGTCCTCGTCGAGGACCTCAAGCGCACCCGGATCGTGCAGTACGCGGGCGCCTCCGGCGACTTCAACCCGCTGCACACCGACGAGCGGTTCGCCGTCGAGGCCGCGGGATACCCCGGCGTCTTCGCCCACGGCATGCTCTCCATGGGCATGACCGGCCGCGTCCTGACCGACTGGGTCGGCCCGGAGTCGCTGCTGCGCTACGGCGTGCGCTTCAAGGCCCAGGTCTGGCCGGGCGACACCCTCACCGCCACGGTGACGGTCGACTCGATCGACGACACCCCGGACGCCCCGGTCGCCCACTTCACCCTGCGCACGGTCAACCAGAACGGCGTCGAGGTGGTCACCGGCACGGCGGCGGCCCGCCTGGAGCCGTGACCCGGTGACCGCGGTACGGGATGCGGGTGCTGGGGCAGTGGGTGTGCCTCCCCGGGGCCTCGGGCCCGTGCGGGAGACCGAGGTGGCTGGAGGAAACGGCCCCGCGCCGATGGCTCAGGCGGTAGGCGTCACCTGGACCGCCATGGTCAGTCGTGCCTACGACCACTCCCGCCCCGCCGTCCGGTTCGGGGACTCGACCTGGACCGGGCGAGAACTCCTGGACCGCGCGGCCGGCGCCGCCGACTGGCTGGACTCGCTCGGACTGGAGCCCGGCGCCCCGGTCCCGGCCCTGGTCGCCACCTCCGCCGACGCCCTCGCGCTGGTGATCGGCGCCGCCGGATCCGGTCACCCGCTCGCCCCGCTCGGCGTCCGCATGACCGCGCACGAGATCGCCGCCGTGGTCCGCCAACTCCCGTGCCAAGTCGTGCTGACCCAGCCCGAGTTCACCGAACTCGCGGAGCAGGTGGCAGAACTCTCCGGCCGGTGCGTCGCCACCGTGCCCGAACTGCCCGGCAGCACCCGCACCTTGACGGCTCGCCCCGACGAACTCGCCGCCGTCCTGCACACCTCCGGCACCACCGGCCTGCCCAAACCCGTCCCGATGACCCAGCGGCGACTGGCCGCCCGCGCCCGCGTCAACGGAAGCCTCTGCGGCCTGGACCCCGACAGTTTCTACGGCGGCAGCGCGCCCTTCCACCACATCGCGGGCCTGGGCAACCTCGCCGTCGCCCTCGCCGCCGGCGCGCTGATCACCGGCCTGCCCCGCTTCACCGTCGAGGGCTGGACCCTGCTCAGGGACCTCGGCACCACCCACACCAGCATGGTCCCGGCGATGCTGGAGACCCTGCTGGCCGCCGGCGAGGCACGGCACGAGACCCTGCGGACCCTCCAGTACGGGGGCGCGCCCGTCCGCCCCGGCACCCTGCGGCGGACGTACGAGGCGATGCCGGGTGTCCGGATGCTCAACATGTTCGGCCAGACCGAGGGTTCACCGATCAGCGTGCTCACCCCCGAGGACCACCGCGAAGCGATCGCGGGCCGCACCGAGCTGCTCCGCTCGGTCGGGCGGCCCGCCCCCGGGGTCGAGGTCAGGGTCGACGCCGCCGGGCCGGACGGCATCGGCGAGATCCACGCCCGCGCCGACCACTTCTTCCGGATCGACGCCGAAGGCTGGCTGCACAGCGGCGACCTGGGCCGGATCGCCCAGGACGGCTACCTCTACCTCCTCGGCCGCGGCACCGACATGATCATCCGGGGCGGCGAGAACGTCCACCCGCTGGAGGTGGAGACCGTCCTGGCCGACCATCCCGGCGTGGCGGACGCCGCGGTGATAGGCGTACCGGACGAGCGCCTGGGCCAGACCGTCGTCGCCTTCGTCGTACCGGCCGCGCCCCACGCCCCTCCCGATCCGGCCGCCCTCAGAAGCCATGTCCGCGCCCGGCTGTCCGGGTTCAAGGTCCCCGTCCGCTGGTGGTTCGTGGACGACCTGCCCCGCAACGCCAACGGCAAGGTCGTACGCCGCGGCCTGCGGGAGCCGTACGAAGGAGGAACAGGTGTCTGACCTCGTCGCCCCCGAGCGACTCGACGTCCTGCTGCACCGGATCCGCCGGGAGGTCGAACGCGGCCCCCTGCCGTCCGCGCAGGTCGCCGTCGCTCGCGCCGGCCGACTGGTGGCCTTCGAGACGTACGGTGACGCGGGCCCCGATACCCGGTACGTGCTGCAGTCCGTCGGGCGGTCGATCGTCGCGGGCGTGGTGTGGAAGCTGATCGGCGACGGACTCCTCGACGTGGGAGAGCAAGTCGCCGCGATCATCCCGGAGTTCGCACCGAACGGGAAGGAGGAGGTGACGGTCGAGCAGGTGCTGACGCACACCGCGGGCTTTCCCTTCGCCCCCCTGGGATTCCCCAAGATGCTCGACCGCGAGCAGCGGCTCGCCGCCTTCGGACGCTGGCGGCTGGACTACCCGCCGGGCACCCGCTTCCAGTTCCACCTCACCTCGGCGGCCTGGCTGATCGCCGAGATCGTCGAGCGACGCACGGGCCTGGCCTTCGCCGACTACCTGCGGGAGCGGCTGGCGCGGCCGCTGGGCCTGGAGTCGATCGAACTGGGGGTGCCGGAGGACCGTCAGCCCGGCACCGTCGCCCCGATGACCGCCACCGACCGCACCAGCGACGAGCAGGAGCCCGACCCCTGGGGGCCGTGGTACCTCTCCGACCCGAAAGTCCTCGCGGCCGGAGAGCCCAGCCACGCCCTCGTCGCCACCGCCGCGGACGTCGTCCTGTACTTCCAGGCACTGGAGCACTCCGGTCTGTGGAAGCCGGAGGCGGTGGCGGAGGGCACCCGGATCCGGCTCACCGACCACCCGTACGGGGACCAGATCTACGGCGGCGGCGACGAACGGCGCACCAGCATGGGCCTGTTCGTGACGGTGGCCGGCCCGGACGCGGGAAGCAACCTGCCCTCGACCGGCTCCCCGTCCCTCTTCGGCAGCGCCGGCGCCGCGTACCAACTGGGCTTCATGGACCCGGAGTCGGGCCTCTCCTTCGCCTGCCTGAGCAACGGCTACCCACTCGCCGGCTACGACCACTCCCCGCACGGTACGGCCCTGCTCAGGGACATCGCGGACCTGGCGGGGGGCTTGGCCACCGAGCTGCCCTGACCTACGACCGAATGCCGAGCCACTGCTCGGCGCCCCATGCCACGAGGCCCGGCTCTGCCATCCGGGCACGCTGACAAATGGGCAGGCAACCAGGGCAGGTGGCCAAAGGAACAACACTTGGCTCCCCGGCGAGACGCTCGGGGAGCCGTCCTACGTCGCGCCTGCTCCAAGCCACGGAGCGGCGGTCCGGCTCAGCGGCTGATCAGCTGCTGAGCGTTGTGGAACATGATGTCGTCCTGAGCGGACTCGTCGAGCTCCGCGATCAGCTTGCGGAAGTCGGCCGGTGATGCAAGGCCCTCCGCGTGCGGGAAGTCGGAGCCCATGACGATGGACTCGTGGTAGCCGAGCCGGCGGACGACGTCCACGATGTCGTCCTCGGGGTAGGGCACCACGCGCACGTGCTTGCGGAACAACTGGCTGGGACGCTCGGTCAACTGCCCGCCGACCCAGGGGCCGTTGCGGCCCATGCCCCGGCTCTTGTCCATGTGGCGGACGAAGTGCGGCACCCACTCGGAGCCGAACTCGGAGACCAGGACGTTGATGTCGGGGAAGCGGCCGAAGAGGTTGTCGAAGATGAGCGCGGACAGCGTCTCCTCGATGGGGCGCTGGCCGTAGGTGTTCTGCCACTGCCAGGCCGACATCCGGAAGTGGATCGGGTTCGGGTCGAAGCCCCAGGAGGGGGCGACCTGCGAGTTGTAGTAGAACTCGCTGATGTGGTAGCAGACGCTCGCCTTGGCCTCGTTGACCAGCTTCCAGAACGGGTCGAAGTACGGGTCGCCCGGCGAGCGGCCGTACACCGGGCCGGTGGGCAGGAGGATGAAGCGGGCGCCCTGGTTCAGGACGTACTCCAGCTCCTTGACCGCGTGGTCCAGGTCGCGCAGGGAGAGCAGGGCGGGGGCGTAGATGCGGCCCTGGTGGTCGAAGCCCCAGACCTCGTTCATGTAGCGGTTGAACGAGTGGTAGTTGGCGTAGAGCGGCTCGACGCCCTTCACGTACTCCTCGGCGACCAGGGCCCAGCCGCCCGGGTACATGATCGACTGGTCGAGGCCCTGCTCGTCCATGACCCGCAGCCGGGCGTCCCGGTTCTGGTAGGACTCGTGCATCGGCTCGAACTGGTACGTCTCCTCCGGATTGCCCGAGGCCATCGCCTTGAGCATCTCCTTCAGTGAGCCGGGGCGGTAGACCTGCCCGAACTCGGGCTCCAGGCAGACGACGATCCGGTCGCCGGCGAGGATCACCTCCCGCCCGTCGGGCAGGGTGACCGGCGCGACCGCCGAGCCGAGGAACTCCTTCGGGAGGTAGCGGGTGAAGGAGTCCCGCTCCTCGTACATGTGCTGGTCGCAGTCGAAGATTCGCTTGCGCTGTTCGGCCATGCCGTCGCCTCCGGACCCCGGATCTAATCGGTACGCCTCCTATAATTATCTAACTGTTTCTTGGAGGCAAGGGGGTGGTGGTGACCGGGGTCGGGATGCGGTCGGTCGTGCGCGGGCGCGGTCGGTCGCCGGGGCGCGGTCAGTCCAGGAGTTCGAGCACCGTCTTGGGTCCGGCGGAGTTCACGACGTCGTCGGCGCTGGAGATGTGGCGCTGCCAGAGCTTCTCGGCCTCGTCCGCCTTCCCGGCCTCGATCAGCCCGACCAGCCGGACGTGCGCCCGGTGCCCCTTGAGTGCCTGCGCCTTCTGCGTCTCGGCGTCGGTGGCGGCGGCGGTGTAGGAGGCGTTGGCCCGGTCGATGATGTTGCGGACCATGCTGCACAGCAGGATCAGGGTCTGGTTGCCGGTGAGCTCGACCAGCAGCGCGTGGAAGGCGTCCTGCGCCTCGACCAGCGCCAGGGGGTCCTCCAGGACGGCCTTCTCGGCGGCCACCGCGTCGCGCAGCCGCTTGATGTCGGCGGCGGTTGGCTTGGTGGCGAGCTGGCGGGCGCAGGGCGGTTCGATGAGGGCTGCCGCGCGGTAGAGGTCGCCCAGGGTGGCCCCGCGGTACTCGAGGATCAGACCGGCGAAGCGGGCGGCGACATCGGCGTCGGGCGCGCTCACCCGGGCGCCGCCGTGCGCGCCACGGCGCACCGTGATCAGGGACTCGGACTCCAGGACGCGGAAGGCCTCGCGCAGGGTCGGGCGCGAGATGCCGAACTGCTCCATCAGCCCCGACTCCGGCGGCAGCGCGTCGCCGGGCTTCAGCTCACCCCGTACGATCTGGCGGCGCAGGTGGCCCGCGACCAGCTCGGCGGTCTTCGGGACCCGTACCTGGCGTCCGACGCGGCTGCGGGAAGGTGCGGGTACGGCCACCGTTTCACTTGCGCGGGCTGCCTCGGACACGATGGGGCTCCTCATATAGCCAAATGAATCGTCTTAGTGCATCGAGGGTACCAGGTCAAGGGATGGTTGGATCTTCTCTCGGCAGGGGGATCTGGCGCCGTGGCTGCGGCTGGTATATAGATGATTCATCTATCTATTAAGTCAGCAGGCCCGTGGGAGTGACCTCGATGACCGAGAATGCGGCCCCGGTGATCATCACCGAACTCACCGACGACGGGGTCATGCTCCTCACCCTGAACCGTCCGGACCGGCACAACGCCTGGACGCTGGAGATGGAGCTGCTCTACAACGAGCTGTTCGACCGGGCGGAGGCGGATGCGCGGGTGCGGGCGGTGGTGCTCACCGGCGCCGGGCGCAGCTTCTGCCCCGGGATGGACATGAGCGTGCTGGACGGCGCGTCGTCCGGCGCCCGCCCGTGGCCCACCGGCCAGCTGCCCCCGCGCACCCGCCCCATGTCCTTCCCGAAGCCCGTCATAGCGGCCGTCAACGGCGCCTGCGCCGGCATCGGGTTCAACCAGGCGCTGATGTGCGACGTCCGGTTCGCCGTACCGCAGGCCAAGTTCGCCGCGGCCTTCAGTGCACGAGGGCTGGTGGCCGAGGACGGCGTGTCCTGGATCCTGCCCCGGCTCGTCGGCTACGGCAACGCCGCCCACCTTCTCCTGTCCTCGCGCCGTGTCACCGGCACGGAGGCCCTGTCGATGGGCCTCGTCAACCGCCTGGCCGAGCCGGACGACCTGCTCCCGCAGGCCCTCGCCTACGCGACCGAACTGGCGCGCTCGGCCAGCCCGTACGCGATGTCCCTCATCAAACGCCAGCTCGCCGACGACCAGGTGAGAACCTTCGCCGAGAGCAGTGAGTCCGCGGCCGCCCTGCTGGCCACGGCGAAGCGCGCACCGGACTACCGGGAGGGCGTGCTCAGCTTCATCGAGCGCCGCCCACCGGCCTTCCCGGCACTGGGGGAGGGCGCGTCGGCGGTGGAGGAGAGCGAGCTGGAGGAGGCCTCGTCATGACCCGCACCGAACTCCCGCTGCACCGTCGCACGATCACCGTCACCGCTTACGAGGAGGACGGCGGCGAGATCTCCGTCGAGGCGGAACTGCGCGACGAGCGTCCCTGGGAGGAGCCGCCGGGCGGTGTCGTCCACCGCATGGTGCTGGCGGTGCGGGTGCGCCTCGCGGACATGACGATCACGGCCGCCGAGGCGGGCATGAAGGACTTCCCGCACACCGAGTGCCCCCTGATCGCACCCGCCTTCGACGCCCTGGTGGGGCTCAGCGTGGCGAGCGGCTACAACCGGGCCGTCCAGCAGCGCTTCCACGGGGTGTCCGGCTGCACCCACCTGTACGAACTGACCCGCGCGCTCGGCCCAGCCGTCGTCCAGTCGGCCATCTCGGCCCGAAGCCGCGCGGCCGGACCCCGCTCCCACGACCCGCGCGCCTCCGCCTGGGTGATGAACAGCTGCCACATCTGGGCACCCGACGGCGTGGGTCTGCGCAAGCTCGACGCGGGCTGGGTCCCGGGACCCAGCCCCCGCCCGGTCCCGGAACTCAGCAGCTTCGAGGGTCCTACGGAGTCGTGAGCCGCGGCTCGCGCGGAAGGCCCAGCACCTTCTCCGCGAGGATGTTGCGCTGCACCTGGGATGTGCCGGCGTAGATCGTTCCGGAGCGGGCGATCAGGTACGTCGTCGACCAGGACCCCGAGCTGTTGGCCGCGCCGGGGTCGTCCGTGCGGTATGTGCGCAGCGGCCCCCGTCCGACCGGGACCTGGCCGTGCAGGCCCATGATGTCCATCGCCAGGTCGGTGACCTCGGTGTGGTACTCGCTCCAGTACAGCTTGGCGATCGACGTCTCGGGCCCCGGCTCCGCGCCCTTCAGCCAGCCGGTGAGGATCCGGTAGCCGAGGCAGCGCATGATCTCGACCTTGGACCAGCACCAGGCGATCCGCTGCCGGATCACCGGGTCCTGGTCCTTGCCGTACTGCCGTGCGAGCGCGACGAGACGCTCCACCTCGGCGCGGAAGAGGATCGGGTTGGTCGCCGCCTCCTCGCCGCGTTCGACGCCCAGGAGGCTCTGGGCGACCGCCCAGCCGTTGTCCACGCCGCCGACGACCAGATCGGCGCGGGTCCGGGCGCCGCTGAAGAAGACCTCGTTGAAGTGCAGCTGCCCGCTCATCATGCGGAACGGCCGTACCTCGACGCCGGGTTGGTCCAGCGGCACGAGGAGGAAGGAGATGCCGCGGTGCTTGGGGGCGTCCCGGTTCGTACGGGCCAGGACGAAGATCCAGTCGCTGTGGTGGGCGCCGGAGGTCCACACCTTCTGTCCGTCGATCACCCACTGGTCGCCATCGCGCACCGCCCGGGTCTTCAGGGAGGCCAGATCGGACCCCGCGTCCGGCTCCGAGTACCCCTGGCACCAGGTGTCCTGGCCGCTCAGGATGCGGGGGAGGAAATGGCTCTTCTGCTCCTCCGTGCCCCAGCGCAGCAGCGTGTTCGCCAGCATCTTCACGCCGAAGGTGTCCTGCGGCAGCCCGAACGGGACACCGGCCAGGGCGAGTTCCTCCATCAGGACGACCTGGTGGAGCTTGGACAGGCCCAGGCCGCCGTACCGCTCGGGCCAGGTGAGGGAGAGGAAGCCGCGCTCGACGAGCCGGCGGCGCCAGTCCCGGGCGAAGGACCAGGCGGCGTCCTCGTCCAGGGCGCCGATGCCCTTCCAGTCCGGCGGCAGGTTCTCGGCGAGGAACGTCCTGACCTCGGCCCGGAACGTCTCGGTCTCCGGGGGATAGCTGATGTCCACCTGTGGTCGCTCCTCGTCCGGGCCCGCACGCACAGCTGATCGCTGTATTGATTGTTTCAGCATAATAGGTTATCTATTTAGCTGGGAAGAGCGTCGAGCCAGGGCGGGCTGACATGGGATTGCTGGACGGACGGAACGCCGTGATCACCGGCGGCGCGCAGGGCATCGGGTACGAGATCGCCGGCGTCCTCGGCGACGCGGGCGCGGCCGTCGTCCTCGGCGACATCAACGGGGAAGCGGCACGCGAAGCCGCCGAGCGCCTCGCCGCGAACGGCATCAAGGCGACTTCACTGCGCTGCGACGTCACCGACGAGGACGAGGTCGCTGCCCTGGTGGCCCACTGCACCAGCACCTTCGGTCCGGTCGGCGTCATGGTCAACAACGCCGGCATCACCCGGGACGCGACCCTGCGCAAGATGCCCCTCACCGACTTCCGCGCCGTCCTCGACGTCCACGTCACCGGCGCCTGGAACGGCACCCGGTACGCCGCCGAGGCGATGCGGGCGCACGGACAGGGCGGCAGCATCGTCAACATCTCCTCCATCGCCGGCAAGGTCGGCAACTTCGGCCAGACCAACTACAGCGCCGCCAAGGCCGCGCTCGTGGGACTCACCAAGGCCTCCGCCAAGGAGCTCGCGAAGGCGGGCGTCCGCGTCAACGCCGTGCAGCCCGGCCTGATCCGCACGGCCATGACCGAGGCGATGCCCCCGGCCGCCTGGGACGCGAAGCTCGCCGAGATCCCCCTGGGCCGCGCGGGCGAACCCGCCGAGGTCGCCCAGGTCGTCCTCTTCCTCGCCTCCGACATGGCGAGCTACATCACCGGAGCCGTGGTCGAGGTGACCGGCGGCCGGTACATGTGAGCCCTCCGATGAGGCCCCCCAACCCGCTGATGAAAGGCATGACCGATGCGTGACGCGGTGATCTGCGAACCGATACGGACCCCGGTCGGGGGCTACGGGGGAGCCTTCCGGGACGTCACCGCGGCAGCACTCGCCGCCACCGTCGTACGGGCCCTCCTGGACCGCACCGGCATCCCGGCCACGGCCGTCGACGACGTGCTCCTCGGCCAGTGCTACCCCAACGGCGAGGCCCCGGCCATCGGCCGCGTGGCCGCCCTGGACGCCGGACTGCCCGTCGAGGTGCCCGGCCTCCAGATCGACCGCCGCTGTGGCTCCGGACTCCAGGCCGTCATCACCGCGGCGATGCAGGTGCAGACCGGCGCGAGCGACCTCGTGCTGGCCGGAGGCGTCGAGTCCATGAGCCAGGCCGAGTTCTACACCACCGACGTGCGCTGGGGCGTGCGCGGCGCGGGCACCACCCTGCACGACCGCCTCGCACGGGGCCGGGTCACCTCCGGCGGCGTCAACCACCCCGTGCCCGGGGGCATGCTGGAGACCGCGGAGAACCTGCGTCGCGAGTACGGCATCTCCCGTGAGGAGCAGGACCTGCTCGCCGTGCGCTCGCACGAGAAGGCGGTCGCGGCCCAGCGCGAGGGCCGCTTCGCCGACGAGATCGTCCCCGTCACCGTACGAAGCCGAAAAGGCGAGACCGTCGTGGACACCGACGAACACCCGCGCCCCGACTCCTCGTTGGACAAGCTCGCAAAGCTGCGTCCGGTGCTCGGCCGCCAGGACCCGGAGGCGACGGTGACCGCGGGCAACGCCAGCGGCCAGAACGACGGCGCCGCCCTGTGCGTCGTGACCCACCCCGAGCGCGCCGCCGAACTCGGGCTGCGCCCACTGGGCCGCCTGGTCTCCTGGGCCGTCGTCGGCGTACCACCCGAGACGATGGGCATCGGCCCGGTGCCCGCCACGGCAAGGGCCCTCGAACGAGCCGGGCTCAAGCTCGCCGACATCGACCTGATCGAACTCAACGAGGCCTTCGCCGCCCAGGTGCTCGCCTGCACCCGTGAATGGGCCCTGACCGAGACCGACTTCGAGCGGTTCAACGTCAACGGCTCCGGCATCTCGCTCGGTCACCCCGTCGGAGCCACCGGCGGCCGCATCCTCGCCACCCTGCTGCGCGAACTCGACCGCCGTCAGGCCCGCTACGGCCTGGAGACCATGTGCCTCGGCGGCGGCCAGGGCCTCGCAGCCATCTTCGAAAACACCGCTCAGGGAGGACGCTGACATGGCCGGACTGATCGCATACGGCGCCCACGTGCCGTACCACCGCCTGGCCCGCGCCGACGTCGCCGCCACGCTGGGGACACCGCCGGGACGCGGCACCCGCGCCGTAGCGGGCTACGACGAGGACACCACCTCCATGGCGGTGGAGGCGGCCCGCGTGGCCCTCGCCCGCGACTGCCTGCGCCCCCGCATCGGCCAGCTCTTCCTCGCCACGGCCGCACCCGCCTACCTCGACAAGACCAACGCGACCGCCGTCCACGCCGCGCTCCGCCTCGACGAGCACGTCCTCGCCGTCGACATGGCCGGCTCGGTCCGCTCCGGCCTCGGCGCCCTGGTCACCGCCGCCCGCTCCGCCGTCCCCACCCTCACCGTCCTCTCCGACCTGCGCACCGGCCTGCCCGGCGGCAGCGACGAGGTCGCCGGCGGTGACGGCGCGGCGGCGTTCGTCTTCGGCGGCCACCGCAACGGCGCACCCGTCCTGGCCGAACTGCTCGCCCATGACACCGTCAGCGACGAGATCCTCGACCGCTGGCGGCTGCCGGGCGCCCCCGCCTCCCGCGCCTGGGAGGAGCGTTTCGCCGAGGAGATCTACGTGTCCCTCGCGGACAAGGCCCTGACCGCCGCTCTCGACCAGGCGGGCCTGGACCGCGGCGCCATCGACCACCTCATCGTCTCCGGCCTGCACGCACGCGCGTGCGCGACGGTACGGCGTACGGCCGGTGCCCGCCCCGAGGCGGCGGTCCCGGACCTCACCGGGGTGATCGGCAACGCCGGCACCGCCCAGCCCGGCCTGCTCCTGGCCGACGTCCTCGACCGCGCAAAGCCCGGCGAGGTCATCGCCCTCGTCGTCCTCGGCGACGGCGCCGGAGTCGTCCTGCTCCGCACCACCGACGCGCTCCCGGCCCACCGCAGCACCCGCCCGGTCGCCGCGCAGATCACCGCGGGCAGCGCCCCGATGCCGTACGCCACCTACCTCTCCTGGCGCGGCCTCCTCGACCGCGAACCACCCCGGCGCCCCGACCCCGAGCCGCCCTACGCCCCGCCCGCGCACCGTCGCACCGCCTGGAAGTACGGCTTCGTCGCCTCCCGTTGCGAGAAGTGCGGCACCCGGCATCTGCCGCCGGACCGGGTGTGCACCTCCTGCCGGAGCGTCGACGCCATGACCGACGAGCCGATGGAGCACGTGCGGGGCACGGTCGCCACGTTCACCGTCGACCGGCTGGCCCACACACCGAGCCCGCCGATGCTCGTCGTGGTCGTCGACTACGACGGCGGCGGCCGCTTCCGCTGCCAGCTCACCGACGCCACCGAGGCGGACGCCGTCATCGGCGCCCGCGTGGAGATGACCTTCCGGCGCACCGTCACCGCGTCCGGCATCCACAACTACTTCTGGAAGGCCCGGCCGGTGCGCACGGGCGAGACCGGGGACGAGACCGAGGAGACACACGGATGAGCTCGCACGGAATCCGGGACCGGGTCGCGATCGTCGGCATGGGCTGCACGCCCTTCGGCGAGCACTGGACCCGATCGGCCGACGATCTGCTGGTGGACGCCGTGGGCGAGGCGGTGACCTCGGCCGGCATCACGATCGACGACATCGACGCGTTCTGGTTCGGCACCCAGGCCTCCGGCGTGTCCGGACTGACCCTGAGCCGCGCGCTGCGCCTGCCCCACAAGCCGGTCACCCGCGTCGAGAACATGTGCGCGACCGGCTCCGAGGCCCTGCGCAACGCCTGCTACGCCGTCGCCTCCGGCGCGTACGACGTGGCGATGGCGGTCGGCGTGGAGAAGCTCAAGGACTCCGGCATGTCCGGTCTCTCCGGTACGGCGATCCCGGGCGCCGGCGACGACAGCCGCGGCGAGGTCACCGCCCCCGCGAACTTCTCCCTCCTGGCCCCCGCGTACGCCGCCAAGTACGGCCTCGCGGAAGAGGAGTTGAAGGACGTCATCACCCGTATCGCCTGGAAGAACCACGTCAACGGCGCCCGCAACCCGCGCGCCCAGTTCCGCAAGGAGGTGCCGCTGGAACGCATCCGGTCGGCCCCTATCGTCGCGGGCATGCTCGGCGTGTTCGACTGCTCGGGTGTCTCGGACGGTTCGGCGGCGGCGATCGTCGTACGCGCCGAGGACGCCTACAAGTACACCGACAGGCCGATCTTCGTGAAGGCGCTGTCCTTTGTCGCCGGCCCGGCGGACGGGCTCCTCGACCCGGAGTACGACTTCACCACCTTCCCCGAGGTCGTCGCCTCCGCCCAGGAGGCCTACCGGCAGGCCGGCGTCACCGACCCGCGCGCCGAACTCGCCCTCGCCGAGGTCCACGACTGCTTCACACCAACGGAGTTGGTCCTGATGGAGGACCTGGGCTTCGCCGAGCGCGGACAGGCGTGGAAGGACGTGACGAGCGGGTCGTTCGACCTCGACGGCTCGCTGCCGGTCAATCCGGACGGCGGCCTCAAGGCCTTCGGGCATCCCATCGGCGCCTCGGGCCTGCGCATGATGTTCGAGGCCTGGCTGCAACTGCGGGGCGAGGCGCCCGCCGAGCGGACCGTGAAGTCGGTGGCCGAGGGACGCTCGCTCGCCCTCACCCACAACCTGGGCGGCGGACCCGGCGAATGCGTGTCCTTCGTGTCCATCGTCGGCAGCGAACTCAGCGCATAGACAAGGCGGTTGGGGCATGGGACGACTCGACGGCAAGATCGCCGTCGTGACCGGGGCGGCGTCGGGCATCGGCGCCGCCACGGCACGTCGGGTGGCGGCCGAGGGCGCGCACACAGTGGTCGCCGACCTGAACCTCGACGGCGCCGAGGCGGTGACGAAGGAGATCCGAGCCGCCGGGGGATCCGCGACGGCGGTCAAGGTCGACCTCGGGGACGTGGCGAGCGTACGAGCCATGGTGGCCGCGGCGGTCGAGACGTACGGCGGCCTCGACGTCCTGCACAACAACGCGGCGGCCACCCACCTCGCCGCCCGCCAGGACCTCGCCGTGGCGGAGGCCGACCCGGCGGTCTGGGACGACACGATGCGCATCAACCTGCGCGGCACCATGGTCGCCGTCCAGGCCGCCGTCCCGCACCTGATCGCCCGGGGCGGCGGCTCGATCATCAACACCTCGTCCGGGTCCGGCCTCGCGGGCGACCTGCGCAATCCCGCGTACGGCGCGTCCAAGGCCGCCCTGATCAACCTCACGCAGTACGTCGCCACCCAGTACGGCAAGCAGGGCGTGCGCTGCAACGCCATCGCGCCCGGCTTCATCGTCACGCCGGCCAGTTCCGGTTCGGCGCACGGCGCGATCCGGGAGGCGATGCTGCGCCATCACCTCACCCCGCGCCTCGGAAGCCCCGAGGACGTCGCCTCCGCGGTCGTCTTCCTCGCTTCCGATGAGTCCGCCTTCATCACCGGCCACACCCTGCGCGTGGACGGCGGACTGCTGTCCCACGCGCCGTACGTCGCGGACCTGCGGGACGCCTGACACAGACCTACGAGAGCCGGAGGCGCCGACGGGCACCTCCGGCTCAAAGCCGTGCCGGCTCTCAGGCCAGCGTCTCCGGCTCCAGGTCGCCCAGGTAGGCCGCCCGCACCGCCGGGTCGCGGCGCACCTCCTCCGGCGTGCCCGCGCAGATACGGCGTCCGAAGTCCAGGACCACGACCTGGTCGCAGACGCTCATCACCATGTCGACGTCGTGCTCGACGAGCAGGACGCCCATGCCCCAGTCCTCGGCCAGCCGCCGTACCAGGTGCGCCAGTTCCCGCGTCTCGTCGTCCGACAGCCCGGCGGCGGGTTCGTCGAGGAGCAGCACGGACGGCGAGGCCGCCACCGCGCGGGCGATGGCCAGCAGCCTGCGTTCGCCGTACGACAGATCGCCCACCGGCCGGTCCAGACTGTCCTGGAGACCGAACTCCCGCACGGCGATGAGCACGTGGGACGGCAGCGGGCGGCTGCCGGGACGGATCAGGTCCGTGAGCCACGCCCATCTGCCGGGCCGGTCGCAGGCCGCGTAGAGGTTGTCCAGCACGGTCATGTCCTCGAACAGCTCCAGCGACTGGAAGGAGCGGCTCAGCCCGGCCGCGGCCCGCCGGTGCACGGGCGCACGGGTCACGTCCCGCTGGTCCAGGCGCACACTGCCGGACGCGGCGCGCGTGAAGCCGGTGACGGCGTCGATGGCGGAGGTCTTGCCGGCGCCGTTGGGTCCGATGAGTCCCACGACCCGGCCCGGTTCGACGTCCAGCGAGAGCCCGTCGACGGCGACGACACCGCCGTAGCGCACGGTCAGGTCCCGGATGTGGAGGGGGAGCGGTGCGGCGCGGGGGACGTCCGGTGCGATCGTCTCTTCCTCCGGCGACGCGACGGCAGCGCGCCGTCGGGCTTTCGGGAACAGCCTGCGTCGGACGCCCGCGGCCTGCCGTCCGACCTCCTTGCCGATACCGTCCTGGTTGCCCACCAGCGTCAGCACCAGGATGATCCCGCCGATCAGCGGCATCCACGCGCTCAGACCCGGCAGCACCCAGTCCCCGAACCGCGCGCCGACCGTGCCCGCGGCGAAGACGGCGCCGAACAGCGGGCCCACGAGGAAGCCGACACCGCCGATGACGGCAAGCCCGAGCGCGGTGATCGAGTCGAAGCTGGCGAAGTCCGAGAAGACCACCGAGGTCGAACGGAATCCGGTGAGCACTCCGGCCAGCGCGGCGACGGCGGAGGAGAGGCCGAAGGCGTACAGCTTGGCCGCACGAACGTCGATGCCGAGGGCGGCGGCGGCCCGTTCGTTCGCACGTACGGCGATGAGCCGGCGGCCGGTCCTGCTGCGCCGCACGTTGGCGACCACGAGCGTGGCGGCGACGAACAGCACGAGGACCACCGCGGCGTACCGCTGCGGATGGTCGACCCCGGAGATGCTGATGCCGAAGAGGGTCTGCTTGCCCACCGCGATGCCGTCGCTGCCGGTGGTCGTGGACAGGTCGGTGTTCTGGAAGACCATCGCCTCCAGCGTGGTGCCGAGGCCGAGGGTGATGATCGCGAGGTTGACTCCGCGGGTGCGGACGGCCGGGAGCGCGAACAGCAGGCCGATCGGGACGGTGCCCAACACGCCTGCCAGCAGGGCGAGTTCGAACGGCCAGCCCCAGTCGGCGGCGGCATGTCCGGCGATGAAGGCGCCGGTGCCGGCCAGGGCGTAGGCCGCGAGGGAGACCTGTCCCGCGTACCCGGTGACCACGATGATCGACAGGATGATCAGGCCGAGGACCAGGGTGCTGGTGATCGCGTCGGCCCACAGCGGTGTCGACAGACTCACCAGCAGCAGGCCGACCGCGACGGCGCACGCCAGCGGCACGGGCCGTACCCGGCCGCTGCCCAGCGCCGGCAGCCGTTCCAGGAAGGTGCCGCGCAGCGGCAGCGCCCGGCCGCGCGCGACCAGCACCAGGGCGATGAAGAGGAAGGGGACGGAGGAGGCGAGACCGGTGACGCCGGTACCGAAGCGGGTCAGCTCGGACTGCACGACGCCGATGGCCAGGCCGCCCGCCAGGGTCACGGGGAACGAGGAGAACCTGCCGACCAGGGCGGCGGCCAGCGCGCTCAGCAGGAGGGTGGTCAGGCCGGTGACCGACAGTCCGATGACCGGCACGATGAGGATGCCCGTCAGGCCGGCGAGCGCCGAGCCCAGGGCCCAGTTGCCGGTGGCGACGAGGTCGGGGGACCAGCCGAGCGAGGCGGCGACGTGCTCGTTCTCCGCGACCGCGGTGGTGCCCAGGCCGAACAGGGTGCGCCGGTACAGGAGATGGAGCACCGCGGTGACGGCAAGGGCGATGCCGAGCAGCCAGAGACGGTCCTCGGAGACCGTGGCCCCGGCGATCGTCAGCAGCCGGGTGGGCAGCTTGCCCGGCACCAACTGCAGGCTGTCGCCGTAGCGTTTGACGGCGACAGCGGTGAGCACGATGAACACCGCGAGCGTGCCGACCAACCGCGCCAGCGACGACGCCCGGCGCAGGGGCCTGATCACCAGGAGATGGGTGAGCACGCCCAGTGCCGCGGAGGTGAGCACCCCGCAGGCGACGGCCGGCCAGTACGGCACGTCCTCGTTCACGGCGAGTTCCCACTGCACGTAGGCGCCCGCCATCCCGATCGCGCCGTGCGCGAGGTTGAGGACGCCCGAGCCCCGGTAGACCAGCACGATGCCGTGCGCGGTGAGGGCGTAGAGCGCGCCGAGGCCCAGGCCCAGCAGTGCGAAACGCAGGATGTCGGCCATCGGGTGAACCTCCCAGGGACATGCCAGACAGCGTATTTATTTAAATAATTGTGCCGAGAGTACTTCACTAACCAGAAAACGCACCCCATGCTGTTCGCCATCTCGATGACGAGCCCCGCGGAGGGACCATGAACGACTCACGCCGACACAGAACCGCAGCAGCGACCTGTCTCGCGGTCACCGGAGCACTGCTCGCCGCCGGCTGCGGGGGAGAGGCGTCCGGCAGCGCGGCCGAGACCTCCTCGCTCAAGGGTGCCCCGGTCAAGGTGATGGTCTGGAACCCGGAGGACACCCAGGGCAGCGCCCAGCCCGGGGTGCGGCTCACCGCCCAGGCCTACGAGAAGTGGATCAACGCCCACGGCGGCATCAAGGGCGGCCCGCTGAAGGTGCTGACCTGCAACGAGAAGAACGACCCCGACGAGGCCGAGAAGTGCGCCCAGCAGGCCGTGGCCGACAAGGTGGTCGCGGTGGTGGGGTCGTACAGCCTCGCGGGCGACCGCTACATGCCCATCCTGCAGAAGGCCGGCATCCCCTACATCGGCGGCACCGGGGTCTCCGCGGCCGAGTTCTCCAACCCGCTGTCGTTCCCGGTCAACGGCGGCACCCCGGTGGTGTTCGCGGCCCACGGCCGGCAGCTGGTGCAGGACGGCTGCAAGAAGATCTCCGGCGTACGGTACGACCTGGCGGCCGCCGCCATCGTGTCGCAGTTCCTCACCCTCGGCGCGGTCTCGGCAGGCGGGGCCCCGCCCAAGGACCTCAAGGTGCCGGTCACCGCCACCGACCTCGCCCCGCAGGTCGCCGCCGCCACCAAGGGCAGCGACTGCGTCAGCGTCATCCTCGGCACGCACTCCGACCTGTTCGTGAAGTCGTACGTCCAGTCCGGCGCCAAGACGAAGCTCGGCAGTGTCGTCGGCAACCTCACCCCGCAGCTCGCCGCGAGCACCGGCGGAAGCGGCAGTCCGCTGGAGGGCGCCGCGATCACCGGCTACTTCCCGCCGACCTCCGACCCTGCCTGGAAGGACTTCCTGGCAGCCACCAAGGGCGACAAGGACATCGACGTCTCCAACGGCGCCAACGAGACGACCTGGGTGGCGTTCAAGGTCCTCACCGAGGCGATCGGCAAGCTGCCCTCGATCTCGGCCAAGACCCTCGTCCAGGAGCTGAACACCACCTCGGGCATCGACACCGGCGGCCTGACCCCCGCCCTGAACTGGCAGACCTCGACCGCCCTGCCCATCAAGGGCCTGAACCGCATCCACAACACCACCGCCACCGAACTGACCATCCGCAACGGCCAGATCGAGTGGGCGAAGCCGGGGTCGACCTTCGTCGACGTCCGCAAGGTCCTCACGGCCGTCCCGGCCGGCTGACCGGAGGGGAACGTCCGTGCACGACACCGAGCCCCTGATCGAAGCCCGCGCCCTGTCCGCCGGTTACGGCAGCCGACCCGTCCTGCGCGACCTCGACATCGAGGTCCGCCCCGGCGAGGTCGTCGCCCTCCTCGGACCGAACGGCGCGGGCAAGACCACCACATTGCGGGTGCTGTCGGGCGAGCTGGCCCCGATGGACGGCGAGGTGCGCTGGCTGGGCGACACCGCCCGCACTCCGCTGCACCGCCGCGCCCGCCAGGGCCTGGCGTACGTCGGCGAGCGGGCGGTCCTCACCCGCCTCGACACCGCGGACAACCTACGGGTCGGCCGGGTGACGACCGCGCAGGCCCTGGAACTCTTCCCCGAACTCGAAAAACGCCTGAGGACCGGCGCGGGCATGCTGTCCGGCGGCGAACAGCAGATGCTGTCACTGGCACGCGCCCTGGGCCGGGCCCCCAGACTCCTCCTCGCCGACGAACTCTCCCTCGGACTCGCCCCGCTGGTGGTCGACCGCCTGCTGCGCGCCGTGCGCGAGGCGGCCGACCGCGGTCTGGGCGCCCTGCTGGTCGAACAGCATGTGCGCAAGGTCCTGGACATCGCGGACCGCGTCTACGTCCTGCACCGCGGCCGCGTCACCCTGACCGGCACCCCGGAGGAACTGCGCGGGAACCTGGCCGCGATCGAGTCGTCGTACCTCGCCGAGAAGACCACGTACGCAACTGATTGAGGTAGATGCTGTGGCAAGCGCACGCGAACAGATCCGATCCCTGGCCCTGTCCGGCGACACCTTCGAGCAACCCGCCGCCACCATGAGGGAGTTGCAGCTCGAAGCGGCACGGGAGGCCTTCGCCGCCCACCGCGAGCGCATCCCCCTGCTGCGGACCCGGGCCGAGGAGACCGGTGTCCGCGAGGTGACGACCCTGGCCGACCTCGTGCCCCTCCTCTTCTCCCACACCAGCTACAAGTCCTACCCCGTCTCCCTCATCACCGCCGGCCGCTGGGACCGGCTGCTGCGCTGGTACACCACCGTCTCGGCGCTCGAACCGGCGGACGTCGACGTCGAGGGCGTACGCGACATCGACGAGTGGACCGAACGCATCACGGCCGCCGGCCACCGCCCGTACATCACCAGCGGCACCTCCGGAAAGGTCTCCTTCCTCAACTGCGCCGAGAGCGACCTGAGTTTCCTGCACGACATCCTGGAGAACCTCACCTGCTGGCCCGACCCCCTCCCGCCGAAACCCACCCGCCACGGCTACCTCCTCGCACCGGCGAGCGGCCCCATGCGCTCCATCGACGGCTTCCGCTGGCACGCGGAGGTCTTCGCGCTCCCCGGCGGGACCCGCCTGCTGACCGAGGACCCGCTGCGGGTCTCCGAGCTGATGAGCAGCGCCCTGCTGCGCCGCCGGATGGCGGAGGGCACCGCGACCCCGCAGGAGATCAGCTCCTTCGAGAGCGTCTCGGCGGCACGGGAACAGGAACTCGACGCGGCCGTGGCCCGCATCGTCGACGACATCTGGGAGCACCGCGACGAGCCGCTGCTGATCGCCGGGATGAATAACCAGCAGTTCACCCTGATCCAGGCCCTGCGGGCCCGCGGCGTCCAGGACGGCAGCCTCCACCCCGACACCCTGGTGCTCAGCGGCGGCGGCAACAAGGGCCGCGCCCTGCCCGACGACTACCAGCAGCAGCTCGCCGCCTTCTACGACGGTGTCCGCCGCGTCCGCAGCTACGGCATGACGGAACTCCAGGGCTCCTGCCTCGCCTGCGAGAAGGGCAACTACCACGTGCCGCCGTGGGTGATCCCACTGGTCCTCGACCAGGAGGGCGAGACCCTGCTCAACCCCGAACACGGCGTCGTCGAGGGCCGGTTCGCCTTCCTCGACGTCTCCCTCGAAGGCCGCTGGGGCGGACTGATCAGCGGCGACCGGGTCCTCGTCGACTTCTCGGAGTGCGGCTGCGGCCGGCCGGGACCGGCCGTCCTGCCGGACATCCAGCGCTACGGCGACCTCGGCGGCGACGACAAGATCACCTGTGCGGCGACACTCGACTCCTATGTGCGGGGGATGATCCACGGATGAGCCGTACGACACTCGACGACCACGCCACGGCCCCCGTGACCGTCGTCCACATGATCCGCGGCGAGGTCGACCACGGCACCCCCGTCGACCTCGGCCGGTTGACCGCACCGGCCCTCGACCTGGACCGCCTCGTGTGGCCCCGCACCGAACCAGGCCCCGCCTTCCACGTGCCCGTGGCGGAGATCGTCGACCTGCTGGTGGAGACCGGCGAGGCCCTCAAGGCGGACCGCGCGGGCTTGCTCGCCGAAGCCCTGGAACGGATGGCCCCGGTCAGCCCACTGCCCGCGGAGGTGCTGGAACGCGCCTACGCCGTGCTGTGGCGCAGCTTCCAACGCCCCGGCCTGTACGCCCAGATCGACCACGAACTCGGCGGAGCGGACGTCCTCGACGGCTGGCGCGAGGTGCGCCTGCCCGACGAGCGGGTCGCGGCCATCCGCGCGTTCCCGCCCCGTCTGGTGCACATCATCGCGGGCAACGCACCCGGCGTCGCGGCGATGTCGGTCGTGCGCGGCGCGCTCACCAAGGGCGTCAACCTCGTCAAACTGCCCTCGAACGACCTGTTCACCGCGACCGCGATTCTGCGCACCATGGCCGCCGTCGCCCCCGGGCATCCGGTGGTGCGGTCGTTCTCCGCGGCGTACTGGCGCGGCGGCGACGAGGTGGTGGAGAGCGCGCTGTTCCGCCCCCAGTTCTTCGACAAGCTGGTCGCCTGGGGCGGCGAGGCCACCATCCGCAGCGCGCTGAAGTACGTCGGTCCGGGGTTCGAGCTCGTCTCCTTCGACCCCAAGACCTCCATCTCGATGATCGGCCGCGAGGCCTTCGCGTCCGAGGAGACCTTGGCACGGGCGGCCGACGCGGGCGCCGCCGACGCGACCTTCTTCAACCAGCAGGCCTGCGTGGCCAGCCGCTTCCAGTTCGTCGAGGGATCCCGGGACGACGCCGACCGCTACGCCGCCCTGCTGTGTGAACGCCTGGGCACGGCAAGGGAGTTCAGCTCGGCCGGCGGCCCGCGGGTCGCCCCGGAACTGCGCGAGGAGATCGACGTCCTGCGGTCCATGGCACCCGACTACCGGGTGTGGGGCGGCTACGACGGCACGGGCCTGGTCATCCGCTCACCGGAACCCGTGGACTTCCACCCCGACGGGAAGATCGTCGACGTCGTCCCGGTCGGCGCACTGTCCGAGGCCGTCGCCCATGCCGGGGTCGCCACCCAGACGGTCGGTGTGTACCCGGACACCCGCAAGGCGGAACTGCGCGACGCCCTCGCCTGCGCCGGCGTACAACGCGTGGTCTCCCTCGGCAGGGCGGGCGGCATGCCACCGGGCCTCTCGCACGACGGCTTCTACCCCCTGCAACGGCTCATGCGGTGGGTGAACGACGAGTGACGGCTCCGACCGCAGCGAACCCGGGCAGTGCGGTCACATGCCGGCCACTGCACGGGGATGCTGTGGTCCGCGACCGCGCGGCGGCTGGAGGAGACGCTGCGGGCGTGGCCGCACGAAGGTGGGGGAAGGGGGTCGAGGCTACGGCACCTTGTATCCGGCCGCACGGAACAGTTCGTACCACTCGGACCGCGTGAGCGGGAGGTCGGAACCGAGCGCCGCGGCCTTGACACGTTCCGGCGTCGTGGTGCCCAGCACGACCTGCATCTGCGCCGGGTGGCGCGTGATCCAGGCGACCGCGATCGCCTCGGCCGGCACGCCGTACTTCTCGCTCAGCCGGTCGACCACCGCGTTCAACTCGGGGAAGCGTTCGGAGCCGAGGAAGGGGCCGTCGAAGAATCCGGCCTGGAACGGCGACCACGCCTGGATGGTGATGTCGTGCAGGCGGCAGTAGTCGACGATTCCGTCATCGCGTACGACCGACTGGTCGAGGTCCTGCATGTTCGCCGCGATGCCCTGCGCGATCATCGGCGCGTGCGTGATCGACAGCTGCAGCTGGTTCGCCACGATGGGCTGCGTCACGTACTTGCGCAGCAGGTCGAGCTGTCGCGGGGTCTGGTTGGAGACGCCGAAGGCACGGACCTTTCCTGCGGCCGACAACTCGTCGAAGGCGCGGGCCACCTCCTCCGGCTCGACGAGAGCGTCAGGGCGGTGCAGCAGCAGAATGTCGAGATAGTCCGTGTCCAGTGCCCGGAGTGAACCGTTCACGGACTCGATGATGTGGTCGTAGGAGAAGTCGAAGTACGGCCCGTCCTTGACGATTCCGGCCTTCGACTGAATGACGAACTGCTCGCGCTCCGAGGAGCTGAGTTTCATGGCTTCGGCGAAACGGCGCTCGCAACCGTGGTCGTCCGTGCCGTAGACGTCGGCGTGGTCGAGGAACGTGATGCCGGCATCGCGCGCGGTGTTCACGAGCTCGCGCACCGCCTCGTCGCTCATGTCCTGGATACGCATCAGCCCGAGGACGACGTTGGGGACCACCATGTCGGTGCCGGGCAGGGTGAAGGTCTTCATGTGACTCTTTCGCCGTGATGTGAGTTCTCAGGGGCTCGAGTGCCCACTCTAGAAATCACCGATCTGGAAATCCAACAGCAATTGGTTCTGATATTGAGAACTGCGGGATGTGAATCAGTCCTGAGGGCGGCCGTAACGTGTCACCGGTGTCTTCTGCGCCCGGCCGCACCCTGACGACCTTGACGGCCGCGAAGGCGGGGCTTCGGCTGGTGCCGTTTGCGTCGTTTGCCCGACGGGTTCACGGACGTCTGCGCACGCGCCTGGGCGGGCGGACCGGATTGCCGCAGGCTCTCGATCGTGTCCTCGATCGCGCGCAACTCCGCCTCGGCGCGCCCCGGTTCCTCCGCGTCGAGCCGGGCGAACGCGTTGCGCGCCTGCTCGTGCGCGCGCAGCACCTTGGCCCGGGGGCGGCCCCGGCCTCCGTACGACTGGGCCAGCACCGCCTGCGCCCGGGCCCTGTTGAACCTGAGCCGCCAGGCACGTACGTCCAATTCGTCGTACAGCGTCAGTGCCCGGCGGGCCGCGGCCTCGGCCCGTCCACAGGTCTGCCGGATCGCGGGTGCGGCACGCTGCGGCCGGCCTGTCGCGTCCAGCGCCAGCAGAACCTCCGCCTCCAGACAGCTCGTCCATGCCTCGTGGACGCGATTGGCCCACCGGTCCTCCTTGCGCATCCCCTCGTACTGTTTCAGGGCCTGCTCGACGTGTTCCAGTGCCTCGAGCAGGTCCTGCCGGCTCTCCGTCGGACGGGCGCGCGCCCTGCCCAGGTGTGCCTCCGCCAGCCGGCCCAGCGCCAGAGCGTGCTGCGGCCGTACGGCCTCGCGGTACTCCCGCTCCAGGGCCTCGTAATGACGGGTCAGGGCTTCGGTGTGCCGGTCGACGCTCTCGTCCCACTCCTGCCGGGCGGCATGCTGGACGCCCAGGATGGACAGGGCCTCGGCGATGTCCCGTTTCCACAGGCCCGGACACCTCTCGCGCAGGGCCTCGTAGATCTCCACGCTCTGCGAGGCCCTGGCCACCGCATCGTCGACGCGTCCGCTCGCACCGAGCTGCCACGCCAGACAGCGCAGCGCGAACGCCCGCAAGCCCTGGATCTCGTCCGGCCCGTGCCCGTCGTTCTCCTGGGCCTGCGGCAGCCGTTCGATCAGCTCGCACGCCTCGGTCGCCGCCTGCAGGGCCTCGCGCTGACGGCCGATGCGGTGGGTGGCCGTGGCCAGCGTGCACAGGGACTTCACCAGACCGAAGGCGTTCCGGCGGCTGGGGTTGCGCTGGAACAGCGGTTCCAGACGCCGTATGGAGTCCCGGGCACACAGGTCCGCGTCCTCGAACCGCCCCACGTCGACGAGCCGGTCGGCCAGGTCCTTGAGAGCCTCCGCCAGGGCGAACTCGTGCTCCTCGGACGGACTGAGCTGGTGCAGGGCGTGGTACATGTCCACCGCCTGCCCGGCGACCTCGTGCGCCTGGATGCGCAGCCCCGAACTGGCCAGGTACAGCGACCAGCGCTGAAGGGCCCGGGCCAGCTCTCCCCGGTTGTCCTGAACGGGCGCTGCGCCGCCCTGGCGGTAGTGCTGCACCGCGTGTTCCGCGACGGCCGTGGCGAGCTCCAACAGGACGTCCGGGCAGGCGAGGTCGAGTTCCCCGAGGACCTGGGCGGCGACCTCCTGCGCGGACTCCTTGCGGAGCGTGGAGTTCAGCGCGCAGGCCAGCGAGGTGCCGATGGCGCTCGCGAACTGGTCCTGATCGGTGGCCGCGACCTGTTTGACCAGCCGGACGAGGGGGCGGGCGTGACTGCGCAGCGCGGCGTCCAGCGCCTCGCGGGCCCGCTGCTGGGCCGACGGCTCACCCGTCCCGTCGGCCCGGCAGCCGTCGGAGCCGGCGGTGAGCTGAAGGACGTGCAGCACGTTCAGAATCTGGCGCGCCTGGTCCGTCGCGTCCTGGGGGATCCCCGGGCCGTCGCCGCCGACGTCGAGCAGTTGCGGGGCGATGTCGGGAAACGCGGCGATGACCTTCGCGCCGAGCCGCTCGGCGAGCCTCAGCGGCTGGAGCGACCGCAGGTAGCCCTCTCCGGCCAGTTCCGCGTGCTGCCAGCGGGCGAAGGCACGCGTGAGCCACTCCGGTTCGTCGGCGAGGTCGGGCACGAGCCGCAGCCGGCGCGCCGCCTCGGTCTCCCGCTCACCGTCCGTCTCGCCGTCGGCCACCGCCAGACTGGAGACGGCGACGATCCGTTCGAGCAGGACCGGGTCGTGCGGCAGCCTCTGGCGCTCGGCGGACGCCTGCCACCTCTGGCGTTCCACGTCGAGGGCGTAGTCCAGCAGCGCGTTGGCGCGTGAGCGGGTGGGCGGTCCCGCGGTGGCCGAGTGCGTCTTGTGCAGCAGGGTGCGGGCGTCCACCAGTGCCTGGATGAGGATGAGCAGATAGCTGCCGAAGTCGGGCTCATCGAGGCCCGGGACAGCGGTCACGGCGGGCGCGGCGCCGTCCGTCGAGGTCTCGCCTTCCGGTACGGCACCCGCGGGCACAGTGGCATCGGCCTTGCTGTCGCTCTCCTCGTACCAGCCCCGGAACGCGGCGTAGGCCGCCCGGTAGACGTCCTCACGGTCGGTTTCCGGCAGTGGCGGAAGCGGGGCGGGATCCTCCGCGTCGACCAGGGCCTCGTAGCGCCGCCTGACCGCGTCCCACCACGGGCCGCCGCGGTGGGCGACCGCCAGGACGCGCAGCGGATGGTGGCCGCCGCGCTCGGTGGCCTGGGCGAGGAGGACGTGCAGTTGTCCGGCGTGGGCGTCGGCGTCGTCGATGACGAGCAGTCGGTCCTCGGGCAGGGCGCAGACACCGGAGAAGTCCACGTGCAGCGGGTCGACGACACCGGCGACCCACCCCCTCCCCGCCATCGTGCGGCACAGCTCACGGGCGAGACGGGTCTTGCCGACCGTGCTGCCGCCCGTGAGCAGCCGGATGCGTGGTCCGCCGCCCCGGTCGTCCTCGTGCTCGCACCAGTCGACCAGCGCTCGGAGCTGCTGCGCGCGCCCCCGGAAGGGCACGACACCGTGGCGGGATTCGAGCAGGTCCGCCTCGGACCACTGATCGCGTGGCGGCAGGGGGCTGTACGCGGGCTGCAGGATCTCGCCACCCGCCCAGACGGGGTCCAGCGTGACGCGTTCCTCGGGTGCCGTCGTGTCGCGGGCCGCCAGCAGGCAGGCGTTCGCCTCGGCCTGCCCGTCGTCGCCGAAGACCGCGCTGACGGGCAGCGCGATCAGCCGTCCCTCGATCGTGGCGCGGTCCTCCGTGATCACGCCGATGAGGTGATCCCCGCTGAACAGGGCCGCACCCGACATGCCGCTCCAGAGCGACGCCCCCCGGGCGAGCGGCGACGAGCCTGTCCTGATCTGCAGGTTCAGACGACGCACCTGGCGCCTCCACCCGGTGAGCGGAAGGACGCGCCCCCGCACGTCCTCCGGGTTCAACAACCGTCTCTCCCCAGCTTGCTGCACCCCTGACTTCGGGAAGCCCAGCGCCTGCGCGGCTACGGCGCCCTCGCCGATGAGCCGGCCCAGGCGCACCTCGCCCGACGGGCCGTCCCGTGCCGTCCGGAACGGATCGTCGTCGGTGGATGCCAGCAGCGCGTAGTCGGGCTCGTCATCCCCCCGGACCGCCACCCGGAAGGTGTGCCGCTCCTCCGAGAGGTCGTAACTCCCCTCATGGCGCACGTAGGCGCGGACGGTGACCGCGGAGCCTTTTGGCCCGACGCAGTGACCCGCGGTGAGGATGAGTTCCGGTGTCAGCAGATACCCCGAGCCTCGTCTGCCGTCCGCGGTGAGCGAGACCAGCCGCTCGGCGTCGAGCCCGGTCATTCGACGCCGTCTTCCTTGTCCGAGACGCGCGTGTCGGGCGGCAGCGTGAGGTTCAGCTTGATCCGGTGCGTTGTGGCGTTGCCGTGCGCGTAGTCGCCACCGGCCTGGACCACCCAGAACTGGATGCCCGCCCGGCCCTCGGCGGTACGGGTGATCTGGACCGTGGCCTCCACCTCGACATCGGCGACGCCGAAGCGCAGCTCTTCCCCCGCGGCTCGCCGCTGTGCCTCTTCCAGCTCCCGTCGCAGCCCGCCGAGCATGTCCGCGAGCCCCAACTCGCCGGTGCTGAGCGTTTGTTGCTTGTCTCCCATTGCCTTGCTCCTTCGCAGGGGAGTTCCCGATCAGGAGGAGCGGAAGGGCCCGCGGCGGAAGGCGGCGACACCGTCAATTGTCCGATTCACGTCGAGGGCGGGCAACTCGATCACCCGAGGCCGGCACGGATCCTCGACGCGCACCCCCTCACCCTGTCGGCCTAGTGTGGGAAGAGGGGTGACTCTTCGTCCGGACCGACATGGAGGAGAACCGTGATGAGCAAGGTCGCCACCAACACCTTCCAGACGTATCGGGCGGTCGCCAGTTTCGAGCGGGCCAGAGAGCTGGCCCGCACGACGTCGCCGTTCACCATCGAGATCCGCTTCCTCGGCGGACTGACGACCACTCAGCAGGACGCGTTCGCCGCGGCGGCCGACCGCTGGGCGAAGGTCATCGTCGGGGATCTGGACACCGCGCTCGTCAACGGCGACGTCATCGACGACCTGCTCATCGAAGCCGAAGGTGTCACGATCGACGGTCCCGGCCGGGTACTGGGGATGGCCGGTCCCACGGACTTCCGCGACGAATCAGCGCAGTTCGGTGCGTTCCTGCCGGCGAAGGGCGTGATGCGGTTCGACTCCGCCGATCTCGCCCGGATGGAAGCGGACGGCACGCTCGTCGACGTGATCACGCACGAGATGGGCCACGTCCTGGGTGTCGGCACCCTGTGGACGGCCTTCGACCTCCTCAAGGGCGCCGGCACCCAGAACCCCACCTTCGTCGGTGCCGGCGCGATGGCCGAGTTCGCCGCGCTCCTCGGTGAGGAGGACCCGGTGCCGGTACCGGTCGCCAACTTCGGCGGGCCCGGAACCCAGGACAGCCACTGGCGTGAGGCGGTCTTCGTCACCGAACTCATGTCGCCGTTCATCTCCGGAGCCGGGAACCCGCTGAGCCGGATGACCGCGGCGAGCCTCGGCGACCTCGGCTACCAGGTCGACCTGGAGGGAGCCGAACCCTACGCACTGCCGAACCTGCTCCAGATCGCCAGGGAGGGCGCGCTCGTGCCGCACACGGCACCGCTCGATGACGGCATGGTGCTCCCGGTGGTACCGACACGGCTTCCCGCCGCGACACCGTAGGCGGTCCCGCGCGGAGAGGTCCGCACGGGGCGGGCCTCTCCGGGCACGCGGTAGCCGCAGAAGGATGTCGATGCCCCGGAGGCGTCCGCGGCCGGCTGGCCGGAGGCGACGGCCGTGCCCCCGCTCGTGCGACGAGAGGATGGGTCACCAGCGCGGACTCGTGCCGCAGGTCGCCGCCGACGCCGATCGCGCCCTCGGCCGCGAACCGCAGCGCCCTCGCTGCTCTCTGACCGCGGACCTCAGAGCCACCTTCCCTGCCGGCGTCTCAATGCCCCTCCGAACGTGACGCAGCCGAACCCAGAGAATCCGAGAGGGACTTGACGCCGCCGTGTGCGGTGAGGCCGCCGTCGACCGGGATCTCGGCGCCGGTGATGAAGGACGACTCGTCGGACAGGAGGAAGACCACGAGCGGGGCGACCTCGTCCACCGTGCCGGTACGGCCGAGGGGTGTCTCGCGGATGTTCGCCTCACGGAAGGCGGGCGCGGCGGAGGCGGTCATCTCGGTCTCGATGAAGCCGGGGTGGATCGTGTTGACGCGGATGCCTCGCGGGCCCAGCTCCATGGCGGCGGTCTTCGACAGGCCGCGCAGTGCCCATTTGCTCGTCGTGTAGGCGACCGGGTAATGGCCGCTGAGCGCGGCGGTGGAGCCGACGTTGACGATGGACGAGCCGGGCGGCATCAGCGGCGTCAGGTGCTGGATGGCGAGGAGCGGGCCCGTGACGTTCACGGCGTGGACGCGGGCGAAGTCGTCGGGGGTCACCTCGCCGAGGCGGGCACGCCAGGTGATGCCCGCGTTGTTGACCAGGCCGTGCACCTGGCCGTACGACTCCCGCAACTCGGCGGCCAACCGTGCCCAGTGCTCCTCGTCGGTGACGTCGAGGCGGCGGCAGCCGGGGGCATCGGTCACGTCGGTGGCGATGACGAGGGCGCCCTCACGGGTCAGGGCCTCGGCCTCGGCGGCGCCCTGGCCGCGCGCGGCGCCGGTGACGACGACGACCTTGCCGAGGAGTTTCTTGGGGTGCGGGTCGTTCACGGCCGCTCCCTGGTACGGCGGCGGGCGGCCGGCAGCGGCTGCGGATCCCTGCCCGCCACCACGGTGTTGGACACGGTGCCGATGCCCTCCACGGTGAGGGTGACGGTGTCGCCCGGCTTCAGCGGGGGCGGGGACTGCTCACCCCGGACGCCCCACAGCTCGGCGAGGCAGCCGCCGTTGCCGCAGGTGCCGGAGCCGAGCACGTCGCCGGGGCGGACGACGGTGCCGCGCGAGGCGTAGGCGACCATCTCCTCGAAGGTCCAGCTCATGTTGGACAGCAGGTCCTTGCCGACGACCTCGCCGTTCACCGAGGCGGTCAGCGCCAGGCGCAGAAAGCCGTCGGTGTCGCGGTACGGCTCCAGTTCGTCGGCGGTGACCAGGTACGGGCCGAGGGTGGCGGCGGTGTCCTTGCCCTTGCACGGGCCGAGGCGGACCTGCATCTCGCGGGACTGCAGGTCGCGGGCCGACCAGTCGTTGAAGACCGTGTAGCCGATGATGTGCTCCCGTGCCGCCTCTGGCGTCAGGTCCCGCCCCTCCTGTCCGATGACGGCGGCGACCTCCAGCTCGAAGTCGAGGACTTCGCTGCCCGGCGGCACCGGGACGTCGTCGTGGGCGCCGATGACGGCGTACGGGTTGGTGAAGTAGAACGTCGGGGCGTCGTACCAGGCTTCGGGCACCCCGCCGACGCCGTCCCCGTCGACGGATCGCCGTACTCCTTCGACGTGCTCCTCGAAGGTGACGAAGTCCCGCACGGTGGGCGGCTTTAGCGGTGGCAGCAGTCGCACCTCGGACACGTGGGGGCCCGGCGGGACGTCGAGCGTGGCGGCACCGGCGTGCAGGAGCGCGTCGAGTCCGCCGCCGGAGCGGATCAGCTCCGTGAGCGAGCGAGCTCCGGGGATCGAGTACAGGATGCCGTTCTCCTCGACGACGGCGACGCGGTGTTGTTGCTCGTGTTCGTAGGCGGCGAATCGCATGTGCGGCTCCAGGTTCCGACGACGGGCGTCGGCAGAAGGGGACCGGTGACGCGGGGCGGGGAGTCAGGGCAGAGGACAGGGCCACCGCGCCCCGGAACCTGAGGGATCAGACCGGCGGGGCGACGAACACGCCGCGGTCGACGTCGTTGAACGACTCCTTGGCGACCAGCTCGTTCATCGGGTTCGCCGTTCCCCACTGGTCGGTGACCTCGGGCCGGGAGAAGTCGTAGACGTGCGGGTGCCAGGTGTCCTCGTCCAGCAGCTCGAGCTCGGTGGTGTACTCGACGGTGTTGCCGTGCGGGTCGAGGAAGTAGGTGAAGGTGTTGTCGCCGGCGAGGTGCCGGCCCGGGCCCCAGATCTTCTTGAAGCCGGCCCGGATCACCCGGCCGGAGCCGCGCATGTACTCGTCGATGCCGCGCATCTCGAAGGAGATGTGGTGCAGGGCGGTGTGCGGGCCCTGGGCTATGGCCATGGAGTGGTGCTGGTTGCTGATACGCATGAAGTGCATCGCTTCGCCCATCCTGGGATGCATCAGCGTGTCGGAGAGCCGGAACCCGAGGTGACGCTCGTACCAATCCCGAGTGCGGTTCAGGTCCGGGGAGTTGAGGACGACGTGCGACAGCTTGACCGGGATCGACTCCTTCTCCTCGATCTTGCGGTGCTGCCTGACCTCGACGTCCGCCGAGACCTCGATGGTGCGTCCGTCGACGTCGAAGAAGCGGAAGCCGTAGCCGCCGCCGGGCGTGTCGACCTTGCCCGGCTGGGAGATCAACTGGACGCCGTCCGCGAGCAGTTGCTCGGCGAGGGTGTCCACGTCCTCGGCGGAACCGGCACCGTAGGACACCAGGTCGAGGCGCTTCTCCTCGGCCTTGCGCAGCCGCACGACGTACTGCTCCGGGGAGCCTTCGGCGGCCAGGAACGAGATCCCGGAGTCCTCGGCGACCTTGGTCAGGCCCCACACGCCGGAGTAGAAGTCGAGCTGCCTGTCGTAGTCGGGCACGGCCAGGTCGACATGCCGCAGATGGGTGAGCAGACGCATGATGTCAGTCCTTCCGAAGGAGGGCGGCGGCGTTACCGCCTCGTACGGCGTGGAAGTCCGGGTCGGACAGCCCCGCCGCGCGCAGCGCGCCCACGGGGTCGTCGGTGCCCATGTCGAAGGGGAAGTCGGAGCCGAGCAGCACCCGGTCCGCGCCTACCGCGCGGACCAGCTCCCGCAGCACGTGAGGGTCGTGGACGAGGGAGTCGAAGTAGATCCGCTCGAGGTAGCTGCTGGGCCGGTGGGCGCAGCCGGCGCCCGCGTCGGAGCGGGCCGACCAGGCGTGGTCGCTGCGGCCGATGTGAGTGGGCAGGTAGCCGCCGCCATGAGCCGCGACGATCTTCAGCTCGGGATGCCGGTCCAGCACTCCGGAGAAGATCAGATGGGACAGGGCGACGGCGTTCTCGGTGGGCTGTCCGACGGTGTTGGACAGGTACCACTGGTCCAGGCGCTCGTCGAGCGTGCAGCCGAAGGGGTGCAGGAAGAGGATCGCGCCCGTCTCCTCGGCCCGCTTCCAGAAGGGTTCGTACGCAGGGTCGGACAGCTCGCGGCCCGGCGCGTGACTGGAGATCTCGACACCCAGAAGACCCTGGTCCAGGGCGTGTTCGAGGGCCTGTACGGCCTGCTCCGGATGCTGGAGGGGGGCGAGGCCGAGCCCCCGCAGCCGGTCGGGCGCCTGTGCGCAGTGCGCGGCCGTCGCCTCGCCCGCGAGCCGGTAGAGCTTCTCGGCCGTCTCCTCGTCCGCCCAGTAGTGGTAGTGCGAAGGGGACGGGCTCACCAGCTGGACGTCCACGCCCTGCGCGTCCATCGCGGCCAGACGTAGGCGCACGTCGGTCAGCCGCGGGACGCGTTCACGGACCATGGGGCCGCTGACGGCCAGGGCCGCGGGCCCGTTGCGGCGGGCGTCGAGGGCCCTGGCCTCCGCCAGGCCCGGCAGGTCGGCCACCAGGGCCTCGACCTCCGGGATCAGGATGTGCGCGTGTACGTCGACGGTCGGGGAAGTGTGCGCGTCGGCGCTCGGCGCGGGGCGGGTATCGGGTTGGGGGCGGCTGCCGGCGGTGGCCCGGGGCGGCTGGGCCGTCACGGCAGCTCCCTGAGCACCGGCAGGGTGGCGTCCAGCAGCCCGGGCACGTCACCGGGCACGCCGTCGAGCTGCCACTGCCCGATCTGCACGGACGCGTCGACGACCATCCGGACCCGGTCGATCCGCCGCTCGTAGTAGCGCGTGAGCAGTTCCTCGTCCCACGCGGATCCGCTGGTCAGCAGCTGGGACAGCACCCAGGCGTCCTCCATCGCCATTGCCGCGCCCTGGGCCATGGTGGGCGGGCAGCAGTGCGCGGCGTCGCCGACGAGGACGACCCGGCCCCGGTGCCAGGAACCCTCGACCAGCATCCGGTCGAACCAGGTGTAGTTCACCTGCGCCGGGTCGGTGATCGAGTCGCGGATCTCGTCCCAGGCACCGCCGTAGCCCTCGGCGAGGCGGCGCATCTCCTGCGCGTAGGTCTCGGGCGGAATCGTGGCGCGGTCGCGGCCGGCCTCCACCAGATAGGCGTAGATCGTGTCCTTGCTGGTGGGGGTGTAGCCGGCGATGTAGCAGGGGCCGCCGTGGGAGAGGTCGCTGCGCTCCACGCCTGCCGGGCGGGGGGCCGGGACACGCCAGATGGCCATGCCGGTCGGCTCGGGTTTGACGTCGATGCCGATGGCGGTGCGGGTCGCGGAGTTGAGGCCGTCTGCGGCCACGACGAGGTCGTAGCCGCCCTCGGTGCCGTCACTGAACCGGACGGTCACTGACGTGTCGTCCTGGGTGAGGATCTCGGCGGTGGTGCCGAGCCGGACGTTCGCGCCGGATGCCCGGACGGCGTCGGCGAGGATGCGTTGGAGTACCGGGCGCTGCATGCCGAGGGTGGCGGGGAGGTCGTCTCCGCCGGTGCGCAGGACGTCACCCACGTGGAGCACGGTGCCGTCGGGTGTGGTCAGCCCCAGGGCGTCGAAGCCGAAGCCGTGCACGCGGACCTCGTCCCAGACGCCGATCTCGCGCAGCACGCGCAGGGCGTTGCCCTGAAGGGTGATGCCGGAACCGCGTACGTTCCAGTCCGGTCCGACCTCGACGAGGTCGACGTGGATGCCGGCCCGCCGCAGCAGCACGGTCATGACGTTGCCGGAGGTGCCCCCTCCGATGACCAGGACTCTCTTTCCTTCCATGGCCAACTCCTTTGTTGGACAGGTCACTTGACGGCGACCGGATTGACGGGGGAGCCGACGGCTCCGGTGATGGGCAGGGGCGCGGCGGTGAGCCAGAACTCGTACACGCCGTCAAGGGCGCAGTCGGCCGCGAGGGCGTCGGGGTCCCACATCTCGCCGATCAGCAGGCCCATGTTGGGGATGGCGACCTGGTGCAGCGGCTGGAAGGCGCCGTCGAACTCGTTCGGGCGTACCTCGAAGCCCCAGGTGTCGGTGGCGATGGCGGCGATCTCGCTCGCGTGCAGCCAGCCGGCGGTGGTGAAGGACAGACCGGGCGAGTCTCCGCCCGCGTAGTCGCCCCAGCCCTCGCGGCGGGTGCGCGCCAGCCGCCCGGTCCGTACGACGACGATGTCCCCGCGGCCCACGGCCACGCCGTGCGCCTCGGCGGTCGCGGTCAGGTGGTCCTCGGTGATCGCGAAACCGTCGGGCAGTTCTCCGCGTTCGTCGCCGATCACCCGGCCGACGTCGAGGAGGACTCCGCGCCCGGCGACGTACGGAGCCATGTGCTCGATGCCGGTGACCAGATCACCCTCGGAGGTGACGGTCTTCGCGGCGTCGCGTCCGTTCCACGCCTTGCCGTGGTCGAAGATGTGCCCGAGCCCGTCCCACTGGGTGGAGCACTGCAGGGGCATCGCGATCACGTCGTCGGCGCCGCCGATGCCGTGCGGGAAGCCCTGGTTGCCGAGGGCCGCGTCGGTGCCCGTGTCCAGCATGGTGTGGACGGGGTTGGTGCGGCGGCGCCAGCCCTTCTGCGGGCCGTTCATGTCGAACCGTTGCGACAGCGAGAAACTCACGCCGCGGCGGACCAGGGCGGCGCCCTCGCGCCGCTTGGCCTCGTCGAGGAAGTTCAGCGTGCCGAGGACGTCGTCCTCGCCCCAACGCCCCCAGTTGGAGACCCGCTTGGCGGCTTCGTCGATCGCGCCCTCGGCATCCGTGGGGTCGAGCGGGGCCGTCACGACGCGGTCCCCTCCGCGACACAGCGGGTGCGCTGGGTGCCCAGACCCGTGATGGAGCCCTCCATGACATCGCCGTCGCGCAGCAGCCGCCCCCAGTGCATGCCGTTGCCGGCCGGACTGCCGGTGAGCACCAGATCTCCGGGCAGGAGCCGGGAGGTCCGGGAGATGTACGACACCAGCCGCGCGACGCCGAAGAGCATGTCCTTGGTGGACTCGTCCTGCATGGTCTCGCCGTTGAGCTTCAGCGTGACGCGCAGGTCACCCGGGTCGGATATCGACTCGGCGGGCACGAGCCAGGGGCCGAGCGGGGTGAAGCCGGGGGCGTTCTTGCTGCGCAGCCAGTCGGTTCCGATGGCCTTCATGTCCCGGCGGAAGACGGTGGCGCGGTCGGTGAGGTCGTTGGCGATCGTGTAGCCCGCGACGTACTCCAGGGCCTCCTCGACCGTCACCCGGTAGGCGGGCCTTGCGATGACGGCCGCCAACTCCAGCTCCCAGTCGGGCTGTTCGGCCCAGTCCGGAAGTACGACGTCGTCGAAGGGGCCGGTGATCGCGCTCGGCAGGCCGGTGAACACGTACGGCAGGTCCTCGGCCGCCCTACGGTCCATGATCGCGGCAATTTCGGCGCGTGCCTCCTCCACGGTGCGGGGGTCGTCGGGGGCACGGTGGGCGACCTCCAGGTCGATCACGTGCTGCCGGTAGTTGGCGCCGGACTGGAAGACCTGACGGGGCTCCACCGGGGCGTGCGCCCGCAGGTGCTCCAACGGTTGCCAGTCGGCCGTCTCGTCGGCCGCGAGCTCGTGCAGGCGAGGGAGTATCTCGTCCCAGCGCTCGAGGATCCCCCGGGTCGTCAGGCCCGGCTCTGCGAGCGCCGTGGGAAGCTCCAGCACGCGCCTCCCGGGGATCACGAGACCGGGGAAAGGCGCCTGGTCAGGGGCGGAGAAGACGCCCAGGGCGAAGGGTCCGGAGAAGGGCGTGGAAGAGGCTGCGGGTTTCACGGGAATGTCCTCCAGATTGCGGTGAGACCAATGTGGCCCCCGCCGCGTAATCTGTGAAATAGATTCTTTAGATGTTGATCATCTGTCGTGTATATGTCGCTGCCGCAGCGGCCTCGCTCTGGAGGCGTCGTGTCCCTCTCCGGCCTCGATCTCAATCTCGTCCTGTCCCTGCGGGCCCTGTTGGAGGAGCGCAACGTCACCCGTGCCGGGCAGCGCGTCGGTCTCAGTCAGCCGGCGATGAGCGCGGCCCTGGCCCGCCTGCGCCGCCACTTCGACGACGACCTGCTCTCGCGCGTCGGCAAGCAGTACGAACTGACCGCCCTCGGCCGCGCTCTGCTGAACCGCACCTCGACCGCCTGCGACCTGCTGGAACGGGTCTTCAGCAGCAGGGCCGACTTCGCCGCGGGCACCGAGGAGCACGAGTTCACCCTGCTCACCTCCGACTACGCCCTCTCCGTGTTCGGCGCAGAGCTCGCCCGGACCGTGCACGCCGAGGCCCCGGGGGTGCGGCTGCGCTTCCAACGGACGCCCATCGACGTCACGGAGGACACGACACCGCTGCTCAGTACGGCCGACGGGCTGCTGATGCCGCGCGGCGTCATCAGCGGTTTCCCCGCCGTCGACCTGTTCACCGACCGCTGGGCCTTCCTGGTGGCCGAGACGAACGACGAGGTCGGCGACCAGCTGACCATGGACGACCTGGCACGGCTGCCGTGGGTCGTCTACCAGCGCGCCTACGACGCTCCGGCCGCCCGGCAGCTGAGCATGCTCGGCGTCGATCCCCGCGTGGAGATCTCCGTCGACAGCTTCCAGGCGCTGCCCTTCCTGGTCGCCGGCACCCGCCGGATCGCCCTGGTACAGCAGCGGCTGGCCGAGCTGCTGCGCGGCGTGGCCGCCGTACGCCTCATGGAACCGCCCTACGGGGCGGTCCCGCTCCAGGAGGCACTGTGGTGGCACCCGGTGCACACCCACGACGCGGCCCACATCTGGCTGCGCGAGACCGCGGCCCGCGTGGGAGCGGAGCTGGCCGCTTCCGAGCCCGGCCGTATCGACACGGTCGCACCGCGATAGCGGGCTCCTGCAGGTGCCCGGCATCCAGACGCCGGATGATCCACATCCTCGATATCGATCGGATGAGGGCTAGGCAGGACCTGCCCCTTGGCCCATAGTCGTCTCAACCCGGCGCCGGAGCCGCACCATCACCCCCCCCGGCCGGGACACGCGGGCGCCCGGCGCGCCTGCCCGTCGCGACGCCGGCAGTCATCGGCATCCCGCTCCGAACCTGCCACCGGTACCGGGCGGCCCGACCACGACGGCCGCACCCCTCGTCCCCTCCCGACCCGCCACGTGGAGTTCCCGCATGCCTGCACCCGTGCCTCCGCTCCCGTCCCCGACGCCCACAGCCGTCGAGGACACCCCGACCGAGCAGCCGGTGTCCGGCCCCGGTCACCGGCTTCGCCTCACGCTGCTGATGGCCGGCAGCTGCCTGCCCATCCTGGGCGCCGTACTCATCGCCCCCGTCCTGCCGCAGATGCAGGCCCACTTCGCCGACGTGCCGGGCGTCGACGCGCTCGTCCCCATGGCGCTGACCATCCCCGCCCTCTCCCTGGCGCTGCTGGCCCCCTTCGCCGGCGTCATCGTCGACCGGCTCGGACGCAAACGCCTGCTCGTCGTCTCGACCGTGCTGTACGCGATCCTCGGCACCGCCCCGCTGTGGCTGGACTCCCTCGGCGCCATCGTCGCCAGCCGCGCCCTGGTCGGTGTCGCCGAAGCCGCCATCATGACCTGCAGCACCACGCTGATCGGCGACTACTACTCCGGTCGGCAACGCGATCGCTACCTGGCGATGCAGACGATGTGCGCCTCGATCTCCGCGACGGCCTTCTTCGTCCTGGGCGGAGCGGCTGGATCGGCCGGCTGGCGCATGCCGTTCTGGGCCTACGCCGTGAGCCTGGTGCTCGCTCCCGCCATGGCCGCGTTCCTGCCCCGGCCCCGACCGACCGACCGCGCGAACGAGCCTTCCCCCACCGCCTCCGAACTGACGGAGCAGGCGATCAAGCGGCCCTTCCCCTGGCGTCCGCTGGCCGGGACGTGCGCGCTGACCGTCTTCGGCGCCATCCTCTTCTACACCGTTCAGGTGGAGATGGCGTTCCTCCTGGACGACATGGGCGTGAGCAACTCCGGCGTCATCGGACTGGCCACAGCCGGGTCCAGTGCCGCGGTCGTGGTCGGCGCCGTCGTCTTCGCCAAGGCCGGCCGCAGCCCGCAGGTCTGGCTGCCCACCGCCTTCGGCCTGTGCACCCTGGGCTTCGCGGTGATCTGGCTCGCCCCCAACCCGGTCGTCCTGACCGTCGGTGCCGTGATCAACTGCCTCGGCAGCGGCATCATGCTGCCGAGCCTGCTCACCCTCGCCATGTCCAAGCTCGACTACGCCGACCGCGGCCGCGGCACCGGCCTGTGGACGGGCTCCTTCTTCCTCGGCCAGTTCATCTGCCCGCTCGCGGTCCTCGCACTGACCTCGGCCGTCGGCACCCTGGCGAACGCCCTGGGCGTACTCGCCCTCGCCGGAACCGTCGCCACCACCGCACTCGGCCTCACCGCGCGGCGCCGCCGGACGGGAGCCACGCCGGCCCCGATCCGCCAAGTGGCGGGCTGACCTGACGCGGCGGCGACGACCGGCATCTGCTGTCGCTGCCGAGGTGCTGCCGGGGCCGCAACGGGCCATCGCGACCTGTTCGTCAGTGCCGCGTCGCTCGAACGCACGATCTCCCGCACCCTGCTGGACGTGATCCTGAACAGGTCCACCACGCGTCGACGCCGGGCGCGGACGGCACCGTACTGACCGTCGAGAACGTCGACCAGGCCTCGGTACATGCTCTGCTGGCTCTGCTCTGGGACACCGGCCGCCATGTACTGGCCTTCGCGGAGGCAACAGCTTGAAAGGCCGGTGAACGACGTTCGCACTACTGGTAGTTGAGCTCGGCCAGTTCGGTGGCGAGCTTCTTCGGTATGCCCGTGTGGCCGAGCAGAGGGAGCACGGTGTTGCGTGCCCCGCGGGCCATCGGGTTGCGCGTGGTGGCCACGCGGGTCATCCGGTGGGTGAAGGCGACAACCCGTTGGGCCACGGGGCGGCGCTGCGCCTCGTAACCGTCGAGCTGTCCGGACGCGATCGCCCGGCCGAGGGCGTAGCCGTCCTGGATGCCGGTGTTCATCCCCTGCCCGCCCGCGGGGCTGTGCACATGGGCGGCGTCGCCGGCCAGCAGCAGACGGCCGGCACGGTAGTGGTCGGCGACCCGGTGGTGCACCCGGAACCGAGACGACCACGCCAGCCCCGTGACCTTGGCCTGGCCGGGGGCGCGCTCATCGAGCAGTTGCTGGACGAAGTGGGTGTCCGGTGCGGCGGGCGCGTCGTCGACGGTGGCCACGACCCGGTAGTGATCGCCGGGGAGCGGGGCGACGACGGTGAGTCCCGCGGTGCCGAAAGTGAGCGAGACCTCGCTGGGGCCGGGGGCCCAGTCCATCACGACGTCGGCGAGCACGAAGGACTCGGCGTAGGCGTTGCCGGTGAACCCGATGCCCGCCGCTTCGCGCACGGTGCTGTGCATGCCGTCCGCGCCGACGGCGTACGAGGCGCGCAGCGTTTCGCCGGTGGTCATGGTGAGTGTCACGCCGTCGTCGCCCTGGACGACGGAGGCGACCTCGTAGGGGCGGTGCACATCGCCGCCGAGCGCCCGCAGCCGGTCCAGCAGCACGCTTTCGGTCTCGTACTGGGGAACCATCAGCGTGTACGGGTGAGTGGTGGGCAGCTGATCGAACGGCACCGTCAGCAGCCGGCGGGCGCGCCGTCGCGCACGGCGAACCGGGTGACCCGGACACCTCGCGCGATCAGCTCCCCGGAGGCTCCGAGCTCGTCGAGGACCTCCAGGGTGCGGGCGTGGACGACGGCGGCACGCGAAGTGTTCGCGCCCTCGGCCAGCTTGTCCAGGACGACGAAGTCGATCCCGGCGGCAGCGAGCGTGACGGCGAGCGCGAGCCCGGTCGGACCGCCGCCGACGACGGCGACCTCGGTGCGGCCGGGGAGTGTGGTGGTGTTCATGGCGGGGATTCCCTTCTGCCCGGCAGAGTCAACGGTCGTTTGCCAACGGCTGTTGGCCAACGCTTGTTGACATGGTGCATGGTTCCACGCTGGAAAGTCAACAGGCGTTGGCCTACAGTTGTTGGCGTGAATCAGGACACTGAGACAGGCACCACCGACAAGCGTTCGGACCGCACCAAGGCCACGATCCTGCGCGCCGCACGCGAACGCTTCGCGGCCCAGGGATATGAGCGCACCACCATCAGAGCCGTGGCTTCGGACGCGGGCATCGACCCGTCCATGGTCATGCGCTACTTCGGCAACAAGGCACAGCTCTTCGACGCGACGCTCGCCATCGACCTGCGACTTCCCGACCTCACAGGAGTCCCGGCGGACGAACTCGCCCAGGCCCTGGTGCGTCACTTCCTCGAACGCTGGGAAGGCGACCCGGCCGACGACGCCCTGCTGGTCCTGATGCGTTCGGCGGTCACCAACGAACAGGCCGCGGCACGGATGCACGAGATCTTCGCGGCCCAGGTCGCCCCGACCCTGGCGGCGGCCCTCGGTCCGGAACTCGCCGGACGCCGGGCCGGATTGGTCTCCGCGCAACTCCTGGGCCTGGGACTCACCCGCTACCTGCTACGCCTCCCGGCGGTGACCACCCTGACGCCGGACGAGATCGAAGCCGGCCTCGCCCCGGCCATCCAGGCCATCCTCGACCCGACCTAGGGCAAAACCCTCAGCCGCCCGAGGAGTGACCGCGCAGCGCAACGACAGACCGACCATCGAGTACGACCGACGGGACAACACCGCCAAGGGCACCGAAACAGCGAACTCGGTCACGCGGTGGCGGCCCAACACCACAGGGCGCAAGGAGTTGGAGCCGCGCTGTGCGAACGGCTTCACGTCGACTTCGAGGAGCCATGAGTCCGTTTGCGGCCCCCTACTGGTAACAGCCGCCGGTGCACAGCACGGTGACCATGCCGTGCTCGCGGGCCGTCGCGGAGGTGTGATGGGTGACGGCCGTGGGGGTCTTGCTGGTCTCCCAGGGCATGGGGGCGGCCATGGCCTGTGGTCCGAGGGCACTGAACACCGAGGTGGCCACGAACATGACCCCCAGCGCCCGCTTGCGCAGATGCATCTGAACTCCTTTGCCGACGGCTGAGGTTCGGCCGCCGGCACCTGTCCTGGAGCCCGAGGCCGGCTGCCAGTCTCACCATGCGGGTCGCTCAGTGGAAGGTCTTTGGCCGGGTGCAGATACATCTCCCCACGATCACCTCGACTGGCGGACCATGCTCCGCACACGGCCGAAAACGGCAACAGTTCACCCGGAGTGACCCGCGCAAGGAGCCCTCCGCAGGCCGCGTGCACCGCACGCGGCCTGGCCGATCACGCGCCCGTCCCCTCGTGGCCGCGCGCACAAGGCGTACGCCTCCCGCGGGAACCGCGCCGATCTGCGCCGCCGCGGAATCCGCTGCACCGTCCCCGACAAGTCCGACGAGGCGCGCAACCGGCGGAAGCTCGGCTCCCGCGGTGGCCGATCACCGCGAGCGTCATGCAGTCGAGTGCGGGATCAACCGACTCAAAGAGACACCGCACTGTCGCCACGCGATACGGCTCGGAAGGGCAGGTCACGCCTTAGTGCCGGGCGAACTGGACCCGTGTCGGTTGTGCGACGTTCGGCCGCACCGCGAGCCCGCTCACGGTCAGCTGTTCCCCGTAGATGTCGGTGACTCTGATCGCCTTGCCGCAACCACTGCCGTCGGCGGAGATGAAGTAGTTGAAGCTGGTGCGGGGCAACGACCGCCAGCCGCCCCCGGTGCTCACTTCCAGGCGCGCGACCGGGTTGCGGTGACCGATCACCTGGATGCCGCACCAGTAGGCGCTGGAGCCGGTCTTGTACCTGATGGACATCGTGCCGATGGAGCTCGGGCTCACCAGGCTCCAGGTGATGGAGAGCCGGCCGACCTTGAGGTCGGCGAGCTTGGCGAAGGCCTGCTGGCTCAGGTCGATCTGCCCCGGTGCGCAGGGCAGAGGGCATTCGTTGGTTATCCGTACCGTGATCGACTTGCCGTTGGCCGCGCGGACGAGCACGTACGCGCCGCAGGCCCGGGAGGTCTCGTAGTCGGTGGTGTTCATCGCCGCGATCATCATGTCCGGGCTCGGACCGAACAGACACGCCCCGTCCCCGACACCGGCCTCGTAGGCGGTCGCGACGCCCTGATACGACGTGTTGGGCCGGATCCGCCCCGCTGCCGGGGGAGTGGCCGACCCGCGCGAGGACTTCTGAGCGCCCTTGGCCGAGGGCTTCGCCACCTTTGGGCTTGCCGTGTTTTTCGTACTGGCCGAGCTGCTCGCACTCTGACTCGGCGACGGGCTGGACGTCGCGCTCGGCGACGGCGTGTCGGCGGTTTCGGCGACCGTTGGCTGGTTGGTCACGAGGGGAGTGGCCGCGGCCGGCCCCGCATCGACCTTGTGGCCAGGGAGCAACGCCATGACCAGATACACGAGGACGCCGACGGTGGTGACCGCCACCGTGGCGCCCAGCATGAGTCTGCGTCGGCGCCTGCGTTGCCGTATGACCTGCCTCGTTGCCATGATTACCTGTCCGTTCAGAGTTGAGCCGATGGTGCACTGGTCAGTGGCCACCCGCGGCGAAAAGGTTGCCGACGACTTTGCGGGAACTTTGGGCGCATCCGGCGGACGTACGAGCGGGCATGCAGGACGGGAGCGCTCCCGAGCCCTGGGCGGTCAAGACCGGTGCAGAGCGGTGGGCGTTCCTCAGGCCGATTCGCGGACGACCAGCGTTGTACGGAGGATGACGTGCCGGTAGGCCACGGACGGCTCCTCCATGTCCTCGAGGAGCAGCCGGATCATGGCCCGGCCCATCTCCTCCAGTGGTTGACGCACCGTGGTGAGCCGTGGCTTGGTGCGCTGAGCCAGCGAGAAGTCGTCGAAGCCGATCACGGCGACGTCCTGAGGCACACGTCGTCCCGCCGCGCGCAGGGCCTGCAGAGCCCCTGCGGCCGTGGTGTCCGACGCGGCGAGCACACCGTCGATCTCCGGGTGCCGTTCGAGCAGTTCGGTCATGGCGCGGCGCCCGCTGTCCTGCGTGAAGTCACCTTCGGCCACCAGCGACTTCTCGCTGTCCAGGCCGGCCAGTGTCAGAGCGTCCTGATAGCCGCGCAGTCTGCACCGGGCGGCGTCCATGTCCAGTGGCCCGGTGATGGTGGCGATGGTCCTACGGCCCCGTGCCAACAGGTGGGAAACGGCGCTGCGGGCGCCCCCCACGTTGTCCGCGTCCACATAACTGACGTACTCGTCGCCCGAGCGGCGCCCCAGCATCACGGTCGGCAACCGCGCCTCGGCGAGCATGTCCGGCAGCCGGTCCCCGGCGCGCACGGACAGCAGCAGAACTCCGTCGACCCGGCTGCCGCGCGCGTACTCCAGGAAGCGCTTCCGATCGGCGTCCGAGCGAACCAGGGTCAGCATCAGCTGCATTCCGATGCCGGCCAGCGCGTCCCCGAGCGAGCGGACGATCTCGGAGAAGAAGGGCTCCGCGAACACTCGCCAGTCGGGTTCGGTCAGGACGAGAGCGACGGCGTTGCTTCGCTGACCGGCCAGTGAGCGGGCAGCGAGATTGGGGACGTACCCCAGCTCTTCGATGGCCCGCTGCACGGCCAGGCGTGTCGATTCCTTCACGCCCGCCGCGTTGTTGATGACGCGGGAGACCGTTCCCCGCCCCACCCCGGCGTGAGCGGCCACCTCTTCCAGCGTCGGCGTGCCGGGGCGTCGCGTGCCCATGACCACCTCCCCCACGAGATAGCCGATCTTACGGGCCGAAGGAACCGTGTACACGTCTTCCGGGGAACCCGCCGCGCCGGCCAAGGAGTGGGGTACTGGTCGTTGCGGAGTGTCTGATCTGCACTCCTCGCCGGATTCGGCGAGTCCGGCGAGGAGCAGCGGGGCCCGCCCGGTCGGCAGTCGGCCGACGGAGCGGGCCCCGGGCGGAGGAAGCCTCCTGTGGGTTACCCGGCGGTGCAGGACGTGCCGTTGAGGCTGAAGGCGGCCGGCTTGGCGAAGCTGCCGCTGTAGGTGCCCTGGAACCCGAAGGAGACCTGCCCACCTGGTGTGATGGAGGCGTTGTGTGCGACGTTGGCTGCCGTCACGGATCCCGTCGACGACGACACGGTGGCATTCCAGGCGTTGGAGATCCGCTGCCCGGAGGGCAGCGTGAACGCGACCTTCCAGCCATCGACCGGGGAGGAACCCGTGTTGGCCACGGTGATGTCGGCAGTGAAGCCGTCCTGCCAGACGTTCGTGCCGTAGGTCACCTTGCACGCGACGGGCCCGCTGGGGGTGCCGGGGCCGCCAGGGGTGCTGCCGCCGAGGTTCACGCTGGAGGAGAACGAGTTCACGGCCAGGCCCGCGCCGTTCTGCCACGGCTCGAAGCCCGCCTGAATGCTCGTCAGGTACCAGTTGTCCTGCGCGAGTCCGCGCGAGACGGCCTGCCGGACGAAGTCCATCACGTCGAAGTTCCAGCTGTCGATCGCCGACGGCGCGACGAAGGACAGGACGTCGTTGGAGCCGTTGTTGCCGGACCACACCTGCCACTGGCGCCCGGCCACCGTGGCGGAACCGACGGGCGAGCCGACCGGCTGCACGGACCCCACACGGTTGAACCAGATCATGATCTCGGTCCGGTTCACGCCGTCGGTGCGCGGGGTCGGGTCCAGCCAGATGTCATAGGCGGCGTCGTAGGCCGCACCGCTCACGTAGCTGTAGGAGATACCCGTGGGCGCGCTCGAGATGGAGCTGAGCCGGGCCGGGAGGTTCGTGCCGGGCGAGCAGTTGGTGTAGTGGCAGCCGTTGTACACGGACGGGTACGACTTCGGGGCCCCGTTCGTCGGAACGGAACCGTCGGCCTGGGTGACCCTGAAGCCCGAGTCCGTGACGGTGATGCACTGGGTGGCACTGGTGCCCCAGCGGTTGTTCTGCACGACGTATCGGCCCTGGATGGTGGTGGTGCCGAACGCCTCGCAGATCGTCGTGTCGGCCTGGGAAGCGGTAGCGCCGGTCAGCAGTGCGGCCAGGGCGACGAGCGTGGTCAGCAGCGCACCGCAGAGCGCGCGCGTCCTGCGGGCTTGGGGGCGTGAAGGCTGCATGCGGGTCCTCCGCGAGGGATGTGGGGGGCGAGGGCTTCTGCAGGGATTGGGAGCGCTCCCAAAAAGCGAACTCGCTGGGACTGTAGGAGAGGATCATGTTCCTGACAAGGAGGGTGACTCGGATGTCTTGAGGGGACTGGCGAAGCGGCTGCTGATGCGGGGTGGGACGGGCTGCGACAGCTTGTTGATCCGGGTACCGGGCGGCCCCCAAGGGGGCGGAGGCCGCCCCGGCTGGTGACCCCGTCGTCGGGTGACGGGGCCGCGCACGCGGTCTCAGCGAGGGGCTACTCGAGGAGTTCCGCGTACGAGCCCATGGCCAGGGCGATGTGCGCCTGGGCCCAGAACCGGTGATACGTGAACGACGGCACCGCACCTCCGGCCAGATACGCCTCGATCTTCGACCAGGCAGGATCGTCCTCGTAGAACGACCGGATCGACTCGAAGGTCGACGACGAGTTGATCGCGTCACCGTTCGGCATCGTCCCGGTCCACCCGCTCGGCACGTAGACCGAGTCGTCGAACCGGTTGTAGTCCGCGCGCGACTCCGGAACCGCGATCCCCAGGCTGTCCTGGTAGTTGTTCCACATGCCGTCCAGCAGCGACTTCGCGGTCGTGGCGGCGGCCGTGTCACCGGAGCGGTCCGCGTAGTACGTCAGCGTCTTGGCGTACGCGGCGGCCACCCCGACGTCGTTGGTGTAGTCGGCCACGGTGACGTGAAGTCCGCTGTTGGCGCCGGGACTTGCCGCGTTCCAGGTGTCGGGCTGCCCCGACCACTGCAGCGTGGAGGGGATCCGGTAGGTGCCGTCCGGGTTGATCGTGGTCTTGGACAGTGCCCACTTCACCCACTTGTCGAGCACCGCCTTGGCCTGCGCGTTTCCCGTCTGCTGGTAGTACTCGGCCACCCGCTCCATCGACCACGCCTGGAAGCCGAACCACTGGTTGGACGGCGGGTCGTGGTAGACGGGCTGCTCGTCGTAGTACATGCCGTAGAAGGTCGACTTGCCGGCCGGGGGAGGCGCGTAGCGGCCCGCCCAGCTGTTGGTCGCACCGCCCGCGATGGCTCCCTCGTCGGACTGGAGCCAGCGGTAGAACTCCAGCTGCCGCCCGAGGGACTTGGCCCAGTCCGCCTGTCCAGTCGCCGACTTCGGCTTCAGGTCGGCAGACGAGCTCAACGCATAGGCCGCGAGAGGGTTCTGGTAGTCGCCGTGTGCGTGGCTGGAGCCGATGCGCCAGGCCCAGCCCGCCGAGGTGTCGGTTGCCCCGCCCCAGGCGTAGTACCAGGAGAGCAGGTACATCGAGGCGTCCTTGCCGGTGCCGGCCTGGCAGGTGGACGGACCGACGCAGTTGCCGATCTTCTTGAAGTACTTGTCGTACATGGCGTAGCGCAGATAGTCGCCCATCTTCGCGGCCTTGCCCACGGTCGCGGAGACGTCGGAGCCCTTGCCCTGCTCCTTCGCCCACTTGTCGGCCCAGTACGCGGCCTGCACGGCCCGCGCGTCGGCGTCCGGGGCGTTGGTGAACTTCCACTGCTTGGCGTACGAAGAGTCACCGGTGAACAGGTCCAGATACCCGTTCTTGCCGCCGTACTTGAAAGCGTCACACGTCGGCTGCGGCACCGTCTCCCACACCGACTCCTGCGCGCCGCGCTGGAAGGTGTTGATGTACGACGGTCCGGTGTCCGCAGGCCCCGCCTCGCACTTGCCGGGCGAGTTGCCGTAGCCGTAGACGTTGTCGACGTCCTGGAGCCAGTGCATGCCGTAGACGTCGTCGGTGCCGTACGCGCTCTTCAGCTCACCGGCGATCGGGTCCGAACCGGAAGCGACCGACGCGTCGAGTTTCGCCGGGTACTCGTTGGGGGTGTCCAGCTCGGGCGCGTAGGTGGCCGGCTTGGAGGCGTTGTAGAAGGAGTTGGTGGGCTGGTCGGCGTGGGTGGGGATCATGTACTTCTCCATGATGTCCCAGGCGCCGTTGAACTTGGACCAGTCGCCGGTCACCTTGCCGTACATGGCCTGGAGCCACAGGAGGTAGCTGTACGCCTCCGACGTGGTCTCGTGGCCGTGGTCCGGCGCCTCGACGATCAGCGTCTCGACCGAGTGGTAGGGGATGCCCTCGGGGGAGAAGTAGCCGTTCGCCGGGTTGGTGATCTTGCCGTACAACTCCAGGAAACGGGCGTCGTACGCCTTCGTCGCGCCGAGTTGCGTAACGGTGACCGAGGCCTTCGCGTGCCCGGGGGCGGCAGACTCGAACGTCGCGGCGCCTGTGCCGGAGGCGTTGGCGGTGATGGTCGCCGTCTGCGCAGTGTTCCAGTTCGACGGCGTGAAGGTGAGCGAGGCGCCGCCGGTCACCGACAGGCCGGAGTTGCCGCTCGCGCGAGTCGTGGTCACCGTCACGTTCGCGCTCGGCTGCTTCGACAGCTTCACCTCGTACGTGCCCGTCTTGCCCTGCTGGACGCCCAGTTGGGAGGGCGTGGCGACCACGGACGGGCCCGAGGCGACCGTGATGCCGACAGGCGTACTTTCCGCGGAGGCGCCCAGGCTGTCGTACGCCTTCGCCAGCAGCGAATGACTGCCCACGGTCAAACCGGAGGCGGAGAGCGCGTACGGCGCCGTGGTGTCCGTGCCCAGCAGTTCGGTGTCGTCGTAGAACTCCACCTTGCTGATGGTCGCGTTGTCCGCGGCCGCTGCCGTGGCCGCGAGCGGGACCGCCTCCCCCTGGGTGTAGACGGCGCCAGGGGCGGGGCTGGTCAGCACCGTGATCGGCGGCTGGTGAGCGCCGGTGCAACTGGTGCCGTTGATCGCGAAGTTGATGGGCGCGGCATTGGTGCCGCTGTAGCTGAACTGGGCGCCGGCGGAGGTGGACGCACCCGCGGCGATCTTGCCGTTGTAACCGGCGTCCTTCACGCTGATGTTCTGGCCGGACTGGGACCAGGTGCCGTTCCAGCCGTTCATCAGCTTCTGGTTGCCGGCGTAGGCGTACGTCAGGGTCCAGCCGTTGATGGCGTCCGTACCGCGGTTGGTGATGGTGACGTCCGTGGTGAAACCGGAGCCCCAGTCGTTCGTCTTGTAGTCCACGCTGCACTGAACGCCCGCTGCACGCGCGGTCGTCGCACCCGTGGCCAGCATCGACAGGGGCAGGGCCAGGGCGGTTGCCGTGGCGGTCAACGCCCGCCGAAAGGTTATGCGTTTGCGTCCGGGATCCATGAACTGGTTCCTCCAAGTGGCTCAAAGCACGGGGGAAGCACAAGTCTTGGCCAGTGGGAGCGCTCCCATCATGGGGATGGCGACGGCGGGGGTCAAGGAGCTTGAAGAGTCGAACACGCGAAAGGGTTTAGTTCAAAGGAAGTTCAGCCGTACCTCTGGGCAACCGCGCCACTTGGCGCTACCTTCCTTCGCACCAGTGGGAGCGGTTCCCATCAGTCGACGCGCCGGACACGGCGCGCCACACTGCGAGGAGTCGCTCATGCGACACCCCCCACGTTCATTTCTCCACGTCACCGCACGCGCCGTGGCCGGTCGCGGGACCTCGGCTTCCAAGGATCTGTGTCGAACCGCAATGCCCTGCCCGCGTCCGGCACTCGTGGACCGGCCGTCGGCTCTCGTCGGCGATGCGTCACGAATGACAGCTGGTCAGGCTTGATCCTGACGGACGTGAGCGTCGGCTGCTTCGCCCGTTGAACTCCCATTCGGGAGCGCTCCCAAAGTCAGTTCGTCCCTGACCTTCGCCACGAGGCCATGTCGGCCCGTTCGCATCAAGGTGCGCGATCACCTGCGCGTGCTCGATCAGCGGAGAAATCCTCCAACCAGAAGGAACCCGTCATCATGAGTCGCACCAAAACCTCATTGCTCGCAGCGCTCGCGCTGCTCAGCGGGACCTCGGCGGCCGCACTCGTCTCGGCGCCCGCCGGCGCCGTCGCGGCGGCCGCGCCCTGCACGGTGGACTACAAGGTGCAGAACCAGTGGGACACCGGCTTCACCACGGCTGTCACGATCACCAACAACGGTGCTGCCAAGTCGAGTTGGTCGCTGAAGTGGTCGTACGACGGGAATCAGAAGATCAGCAATGGCTGGAACGCGAAGGTCAGCCAGAGCGGCACTTCTGTGACGGCCGCCAACGAGAGCTACAACGGCACGCTCGCCACCGGTGGTTCGGTCGGCTTCGGTTTCCAGGCGTCCTACAGCGGGACCAACGCGATTCCGGCCACGTTCACCCTCGATGGCGTGACCTGCAATGTCGACGGCGGTGGGCCGACCGACCCGGGACCCACGGACCCGGGGCCCACCGATCCGGGACCGACGGATCCGGGTCCGGGTGGGCCGAAGGCCGCCAACCCGTACGTGGGCGCGAAGGTCTACGTGAACCCGGAGTGGTCGGCCAAGGCGGCCGCCGAACCGGGCGGCAGCCGCATAGCGAACCAGCCCACCGCCGTGTGGCTGGACCGCATCGCCGCCATCAACGGCGTGAACGGCGGCATGGGCCTGCGCGCCCACCTGGACGAGGCGCTGAAGCAGAAGGGCAGCGGTGAACTCGTCGTCCAGCTGGTCATCTACGACCTGCCGGGCCGTGACTGCGCCGCCCTCGCCTCCAACGGCGAACTGGGACCGAACGACCTCGACAAGTACAAGAGCCAGTACATCGACCCGATCACGTCGATCCTCTCGGACGCGAAGTACGCGGGTCTGCGGATCGCCACCGTCATCGAGCCCGACTCGCTGCCCAACCTGGTCACCAACGCCGGCGGTACGAACACCACCACCGACGCGTGCGTGACGATGAAGAGCAACGGCAACTACGAGAAGGGCGTCTCCTACGCTCTCGACAAGCTCGGCGCCCTCGCGAACGTGTACAACTACATCGATGCCGGTCACCACGGCTGGCTGGGCTGGGACAGCAACCTGGGCCCGTCCGTGCAGGAGTTCGCCAAGGTCGCCACGACCAACGGCGCGAGCGTGAGCGACGTGGCCGGTTTCATCGTCAACACCGCGAACACCAGCCCCACCAAGGAGCCGTACTACAAGGTCACCGACATGGTGAACGGTCAGACCGTGCGCCAGTCGAAGTGGGTGGACTGGAACCAGTACGTGGACGAGCAGTCCTTCGCCCAGGCGCTGCGGGACAAGCTGGTCGCGGCCGGGTTCGACTCCGGTCTCGGCATGCTGATCGACACCTCCCGCAACGGCTGGGGCGGCTCCGCCCGGCCCACCAAGGCGGGCCCGACGACCTCCGTCGACGACTACGTCAACGGCAGCCGCGTCGACCGGCGCATCCACGCCGGCAACTGGTGCAACCAGAGCGGCGCGGGGATCGGCGAGCGGCCCACCGCGGCCCCGGCCACCGGGATCGACGCCTATGTGTGGGTCAAGCCGCCGGGGGAGTCCGACGGATCCAGCTCCGCCGTGCCCAACGACGAGGGCAAGGGCTTCGACCGGATGTGCGACCCCACCTACGGCGGCAACGCCCGCAACGGCAACAACCCCACCGGCGCCCTGCCGAACGCGCCGGTGGCGGGGCACTGGTTCTCCGCCCAGTTCCAGCAGTTGATGCATAACGCCTACCCGCCGCTGCCGTAGCGGCGTGCCCGCCGCGGTGAACCCTCCCTGAAGGGAGCGCCCCGGCGGTCCGTGTCCCCCTGGCCGTCTTGCCGGGACTCAGAGTCTGGGTCCCGGCAAGACGGTTGGCTTCGGCCACCTCTGCGGAGAGGTCGTGGTGAAGGACGACCTGCACCACAGCCTCGTCTCGCGTAGCGGCCGGTGCTGGACGTCAGGGTGTAGGTCTGAGCGGCTCCACCCGGGTTGGGTTCGGCGGTGACGGTGCGGGCGGTGGTTTAGGTGCCCGCTCCATCGGGGCGGGTCTGGTAGGCGAAGTCGACGGGGAAGCCGGCGGTGCCGCCGCTGGCGCCGTTGATGTCGGTGCGCGGGTGGAGGGTGACAGAGCCGATCGCCCGGTCGGTGCCGAGGTCGATCTCGATCCACACGGGCGTGGCGCTGACGTCGGCGGTGGGGAAGTCGATGTTGGTGAAGCCCCGGGCGCCGGTCAGCGTGCACGCCGTCTCCGATGCGGCATCGTGCCCGCTGAACTGGCGGCTGTTCCTGCCCAGGGAGTGGGCGGATGACGCTGTCCGACGCCCGGCGGACCGGCGTGCCGGAAGACGTCGGGCACCTGGAGAAATGGCGACTGGCACTGGACGCCCTGGATGAACTGGCCGGATGGCACCTGGTGCCGCCGGTGGTGGTGGCCGATGCCGGCTACGGCCAGAACACCGGCTTCCGCGCCGGCCCGGCGGAGCGGGGACACACGTACGTGGTCGGCATCCGCGGCGATCTGACCGTCCAGCCTCATGACGCGGTGCTGCCGCGGCCGCCGTGTCCACGACCATGTCGCCTGCCTTGCCCACCTCACCGAGACCGACCGTGCCGCCTACCTGGAGGGTCTGGCTCCCGGTGCCGACATCAACCACCGCAGTACCCCCTTCACCGGCGACCTCCTGGACTCACTTCTCCGGCCTCTCCGGCTCCCTGGCATCACCAATGAAGAGAGGATCGGCCGCGCCCGGTTCGACGGGGCGACGTTCACCGGCAATTCCCGGCTCGACCGATCGTCTTGTCCGCCCGGCCAGGTCGGGCTCCTTGCCGGGCTCCTCCTCCAGGGCCGCGCGGACATGCTCCTCGAGGGCGGTGAACTCCGGGCCGTCGTCGGAGCAGACCACGCCGGGGTCGGGCGCTCCGCAGGCCGCGGCGTGCCGGATCAGATCGGAGATGCGCCAGTCAGCTCGGAAGCTGTCGCCTCGGACCTGTTCGACCTCGACGTACAGGAGGCTGCCGGTCGCGGCCCGGGGCATGTGGGACGAGTAACTCCCGCTCATGATCCCGCGGTCGTCCTGCCCGGGGGAGATTCCGGGCAGGACACCGCTCGTGACGGGGCGTGGGGTGCTACGCGCACCCGTTGCGGGTGCACTTGTCCGTCTCTTTGGTGGCGTAGGTAAGTCCGCCGTCGTCTGACACCCAGTACGTCACGACCACATTGGTGGCGCCGCCGACAACGCCAGAGAAGTCGATCTTTTGCGGCCCGAATGCAAGGTCTCCTCCGGAGGCACAGAACCGGCTGGATGTGGCTCGCTTCTGCGAGCCGTCCGCTCCAGTGGCGATCAGTTCGACGAAGCGGCAACCGCTGGCGACGTGATTCGTGCCCTCAAAACTAAGAGACTGGTTGAACCACGTCAGCGACCCCGTGGCCAGGCTGTTGCCGTAGCCCACCTTGAACTCGGTCACCCGGTTCCGAGCATCGATGTCGGTGGCGCACCCGTCGCGGGTGCACTTGTCCGTCTCTTTGGTGGCGTAGGTAAGTCCGCCGTCGTCTGACACCCAGTACGTCACGACCACATTGGTGGCGCCGCCGACAACGCCAGAGAAGTCGATCTTTTGCGGCCCGAACGCGAGGTCTCCTCCGGAGGCACAGAACCGGCTGGATGTGGCTCGCTTCTGCGAGCCGTCCGCTCCAGTGGCGATCAGTTCGACGAAGCGGCAACCGCTGGCGACGTGATTCGTGCCCTCAAAACTAAGAGACTGGTTGAACCACGTCAGCGACCCCGTGGCCACGCTGTTGCCGTAGCCCACCTTGAACTCGGTCACCGGATACCTGCTGGAATTGACACAGGCCTGCGGTGTGCACTCCAGGACGCCCTTAGTCGAGTACGTGTCGCCGCTATCCTCTGACACCCAGTAGGAGATCAGAACACTCGTCGCACCACCGGCAAACCCCAACTCTCCCTTGAAGGCGCGGGTTCCATCGGACTCCATACCGACGCACAGTGGACTGGACGTGCCTCTCCGCGTCGTCCCGTCCACACCGGTGGCGACCAATTCGACGAAACGGCAGCCGCTCACAACGAAGTTCCTGCCACCGAACTGCAGGGCGTCCTTCTTCCACGCCAGATCACCGGTAGCGACGCTGTTGCCATACGACAGGCTGAATCCAGGCACTGCCTGTCGGCCGTTCCAAGTGCTTGGGATCTGCGGTTTCAGGTCGGGAGACACCGTGTCGAAGATGCCCGTGTAGTACTTGCTCCAGACGTTGTCCGGCTGCCCGGTACCTGTGTCCACATGGGTGAACACCTCGGCGCCGACCCATCCCTGGAACTTACCGGAATCATCGATGATCTGAAGCATCGGTCTCGGATGGGAATTGTATGCATAGCAGTCGCCGCTGCCTGCCAGGAGCATGCACCAGTACTCCTCGGTGTTGCGTCGCCCGCCACCAATCTCAGCGATATATCGGGCCCGGTCCTTGTCGGGGTCGTTGTCGTCGCTGCAGGACGTACCGTGCTGCACGAATCCCAGGCACTCGGCGCCGTCACACTTCTGCCACGGGTTGGCGGAGTTGTCGCCTTTTTGTCCACTGAAAGTCCAGTTACCACCTGCCCACTCACGGCCGAGCTGCTCCCCCGTGACCCGGACGAAGGTGCCCTTGTACTGCAGCGTGTTGTACGCGCTGTTGTTCGCGAGCTCGCTCATGTTCACGCGACTGGCCGAGTCCAGCGAGTAGTTGCTGCCGTACCCGATACCGAAGGTGGCGTCGTAGCTGGTGAACGAGCCCGATGCAGGGACCTCCGCGCCCGGTTTCGCGTCGGTGCCCGTGTTGGTGTAGTACGTCGGGCTGGTGATGCGGGCCACGCCGCCAGCAACGAGGCTCGTCTCCAGGTTCCAGGTCTCTCTGAGATCGAGGATGTCGTTGCCGTACCTGTCCGCCGTCCAGGTCACAACGAGCCGACCAGAGGCGTCGTACTCGAACCGGCCTCGGTATCCCCCCGTCGGGTCGCCAGTGAATCCTTCGACCGTCCGGACATAACAGTGAGGAACGGTCCCATCGCAATCCGCCTTCACAGTGTTGACCCGTTTCGGCTGAGCGCCCTCCGACCACGACCAGTAGTTGGTGGTGACGGTGCCGTCGTCCGGGTCGAAGACGTAGTAACCGAGCCGCACCCAATTGCCCGGATCCTTGCCGCTGGCCAGCCCCCCCACGGAGACGACCCAGTTGGCCTTCCCGCCAGGCAGCGGCAAAGGAGCCGCCTGCGCGGTACTGGCTGACACCAACATCGACGTGAGTACAGCGAGAACGCCCAACACCGCAGCGACAACTCGCGTGACGGCGTATCTGTACGTGCGTTTCTTCATGGTCCCCCCTCGCCCAGCCGAACAGAGGCGGCATGGGCATATCAAAAGGGTCCCATCTCATCACACTGACGCGAGAAAGGCACCTCGTCCGATGCCTGCGGAGCATCTGCGGCGATCAGCCGGCTGTTCTCGATCATCAGCCGCTGGTTGACGTTGCGGAGTGCCTGCATGGCGGTCTCTGCTTGGTGGCTGGCTGCGAGTGCGGCGTCTCGTTGCTCGCGCAGTTCCTCCATCTCCGTGTCACGCAGCGAGCGGGCGTTCAGGCCGTCGCGGAGGCGGGCACCCAGTTCGTGGGCGCGTAGCGTGCGCAGCTCGTTCTGCACCTCGTGAAGGGTCCGTCGCAGGGCGGCGTTCTGTTCCAGGAGCATGCGGTTCTCGACTTCGAGGGCCGCCTCTGCAGTACAAGTCAGTCGATGCTCAGGCACGGTTCGCAGAATCGGTGGTGGTCTTGAAGCCGTACGTCTGGACCAGCCCGCCCGGGTTGGGTTCGGCGGTGACCGTGCGGACGGTGGTGTACGCGGTGGCGCTGTCGGCCCGGACCTGGATCGTGAAGTCGACGGGGAAGCCCGCGGTGGCTCCGCCGACCGCAGGAGTGTCCGTGCGCGGGAAGAGGCATACGGCGTCGAGGTCGGTGTCGGCGCCGAGGTCGATCTCCATCCAGACGGGGTTGGCGCTGACGTCGGCGGCGGGGAAGTCGTTGCTCGTGTAGCCCTTGGCGCCGGTCACGCTGGTGAGCTTGCCGTCGGTGAGCCGGTTCTTGCCCCAGTCGCCGTTCTCCAGGCTGCTGTTGCTGGAGACGGGTCGGCCGAGGGCGAGGTCGTCGAGGCGGCCGGCGCCGGTGACCGTGAATGTCCAGGTGCCCGGCTGGAGGGTGGAGTAGACGTACGAGGAGTACGAGGAGTCCTTGCTCGCGTAGGCGAGGCCGGTGACGCTGCCGGTGGAGGAGCCGCCGGTGAAGACGGTGGTTCCGTTGGCCTTGATGACCGGTGACGAGCCGCGGTACGTCGGGACCCCGACCCGCGCGGTGGTTCCGCTGGGGGAGGTGAGGGTCAGGCGGCGTAGGCGGACAGGGTGTACAGGGGACCGCCGTTCCAGGCGTGGTTGTCGGCGCCGCCCGCCTTGTCCTGTAGCAGGCGGGGTCGGCGACCTGGGCGGCGTAGCGGTTACGCATGCGTTCCTCGGCGACGATGGCCGCACCCATCAGGTACAGCGCCTCCAGGACATAGAACTCCATGTAAGGGCTGGCGTTGAGGTGGGTGCGCAGCACCTCGGTGACCGCGCGGTGGCGGGAGGCGGGCGCGAGGCCGGCTACGACGGCGAGGCCGTTGGCGCGGTCGTCGGTGTCACCGTTGTAGCCGGGGGAGCGGTACTCGTTCCTCGAGGAGTTCCACAGGACGCGGTCGAAGTTGGCCTTGATGCTGTCGCGCTTGGCCTGCCAGGCGGCGACGTCACCGCTGTTGCCGCTGAGTCCGGCGAGGGCGATGGCCGTGTCGAGCGCCAGGTAGTACCAGCTGTTGTCCAGGACGCGGGCGTCGATGTTGCTGCCCCAGTCCTCCCAGCCCAGTTCCCGGCACGGTGGTTGACCAGGTCGTCGCCGTCCAGGCTCCACAGGTTGAGGTACGCCTTCACCGCCGGGTAGGTGCCGGAGACGGCGCCGGAGTTGCCGGTGTAGAGGTGGTACGTGCCGAAGGACCACACCGAGGCGAGCATCTGGACGGGCAGTTCGGCGGTCCAGATGGTGGACGGGACTGGCGAGTAGAGGGCGCCGCCGGGCTTCTGCCAGGCGGTGAGCTGGGCGATGGCCTTGGTGCCGAAGGCGTACTGCGCACGCGTCTCGTCCGCCCGACGCTCCTCATATCGGCTACGGCGTTGCTGTTATGGTGCTGTGCGAGGAGGTGGGACGTCCCGTGGCAGAACCTGGTCCTGCACGAGCGGGCGCGGCATCAGCCCGGCGTTCCCCGGGACGGCCGGCCGTGCCGCTGGAGCGCATCGTTGCCACCGCACTGCGGATCGTGGACGAGGAGGGCTCCGACGCCCTCTCCATGCGGACGCTGGCCCAGCGTCTGGGATCCGGCACGGCGACGCTGTACCGGCACTTCGACAACCGGGCAGCTCTGGTCGCTCACGTGGTGGACCGCATGTTCGGCGTTGTCGAGCTGAACGGCGACGAGCTTCTCGCGATGGGCTGGGAGCGGGCGCTGCGAACGGTCGCGCACACCATGTTCGACGCCTTGGCCCGGCACCGGAACGCGGCGCGCCTGCTGGTCGAGCAGACTCCCATGGGGGCGAACGCCATGGTGCTGCGGGAGCGCTGTGTAGCGGTGCTTCTGGACAGTGGTTTCCCGCCGCGAGCGGCCGCGTACGCGTACGCGACCCTGGCCCGCTACGTCCTCGGGTTCGCCGTGCAGACCAACAGGCGCGGTGGCGCAGGACAATCCGACGACAGACAGTCCGCGGCCGCCTTTCAGAGCGTGGATCCGGACCGGTTCCCGGCCACCGCCACCGTGGCCGGCTCGATGCCGGTTCCGATCGAGGAGGAGTTCTCCTTCGGCCTTGAACTTCTCCTCAGCGGGCTTGCCCGCCTGCGTGACGAGGCCTGACCGAGTGACGTGATCACGCGGACAACATCTGGAAACGGACTGCTCCTTCGGGCAGATCCCGCTCCGCGGTCCGTGGCAGCTTGAGAGGTGAGCATGCGCATGCTCAGGTTCCCGGCGCCTCGTCTTCGGCGCGCGGTGCCCGTATCGAGACTGCTGCGGGGCGTCAGCCCTGAGTGTTGGCGGCTCGGATGTTGCGCAGCAGTCGCTCTCCGGACTCGCGTAGCCGGTCCTTGACCTCGTCGAGGCCGCGTGCGAGCAGGACGTGATCCCGCTTCCGCCAGACGCCGGCGACCATCACCGCTTCGATATTGGCGATGTCGGCGTGCAGGACCGTGGCGACCGGGTCGTGGGCCGGCCACAGGTTGAGGGCCCGGGCGTCGACGGCGACCAGGTCCGCTTGCATGCCCACCTCGATCCGGCCCACCTGGTCGGCCAGGCCCAGTGCCTTCGCCCCTTCGACCGTGGCCCAGGCCAGTGCCTGTCGGGCGGTGACCGAAGCGGTGCCTGCGTGTGTGCCGGTCGCCTGTCGGTGCTGGGCGTGGTCCAGGCTGCGCTGGTGGGCCAGGGCGATGCGGGCCGCCGTGAGGACCTTGCCGGGTACGGCGGTGTCGATGTCGGTGCCCAGGGAGGGCGCCGAGTCCAGGCGTAGCAGGGACCCGGTGATGGGCGTGCCGTGTCCTTGGCCGAGTTCGTTCTCCGGGGTGGTGGTGAAGGTGACGCCCGCTTCGATGAGCATCTTCAGCCAGTCGTCGGGCAGGTCGATTCCGTGCACGATGTTGGTCAGGGGGCTGAACAGTCCGGCGTCGCGCACGGCTTCCCAGCCGGGCGAGGGTTCTCCGCCGCTCTGGTGCATCGAGACGACGAGGCCGCGTTCCGCGCCGGCCCGGAAGTCTGCCACCGCGGTGTCGACGGAGGAGTACTGCGGCCCTTGGATGGCCATGCCCAGGGTGAGGAGGGCGTGCTCGCGCACGGGCCCGTCGAGCAGCCGGTCGATCTCGGTGAGCGGGTGGGGTGTGTCCGGCGAGCGGTAGGGGGTGCCGTGCAGGAACACCGCGCGGATCCCGGCCTGGAGCAGGCCCTCGACGGCCGCGTCGGCGTGTTCGGGCGACAGGGCGTTGTGGCACCAGTCGCCCACGGTGGTCGTACCGCAGGTGAGCTGGGTCAGTGCGCCGGCGAGGTTGCTGATGTGCATGTCGGCCGGGGTGTAGTGACCGACGCACTCGCCGTGCAGGTGGGTGAGGTACTCCATCAGCGTCCAGTCGGCGCCGACGGAGCGCAGTGCGGTCTGCCAGGTGTGCAGGTGGGCGTTGACCAGGCCGGGGATGACGATACGGCCGGAGAAGTCGACGACCTCGGCGTCGAGCGCCTCGATGTTGCCGCCGATGCCGGCGATGCGGTCCCCGTCGATGAGGACATCGGCGTGCTCGGCGTCGGGACGGCCCGGGGTCATCGTGATGACCTGCGCGCCGCGCAGCAGTACGCGGCTCATGCGTTGGCCCCCGAACCGGGGGAGGTGCGGCTCTGCTGGGACATGGTGCGGCTCCTTGCTCGTGGTGTCATTGCCCGCACGGCCGCCTGTGTGCTGGTGAGGAAGTCCCGGGTGGCGATGTGCCCGACGTAGCCGTCGGGACGGATCAGCAGCAGCGTGTCGCCGTTCAGGCCGTAGGCACTGCGCAGCGTGTTCCGGGGGTCGGAGAAGCCCGCGGCCGATCCGACCGTGAGTCGCTTCAGCTGGGCGCCTGTCGTCGGCCAGTTGAGGAGTTCGAGGTCCCGGGCGGCGCCGGGGCCGTAGGCGATGGCGGTGAAGTGCGGTCCCTGGAAGAGGTTGAACAGGCGGGTCTCGGCGCCGTCGGCGCCGAGCAGTCGGGCGTCCGGCGCGCGGTCGCCCACGTGCAGCGTGCTGGTGTCGCTGCTGTCGCCGTCGGCGGGGGCGAGCGGGCCGCCGTAGTAGGTCAGGGAGAGCTGCTGCTCGTCCTTGCCGCGCTTCATGCTGGAGGGGTCGAGCTTGGCGATGCCGCCCCATTTCTCCGTGGACAGTCCCAGGACCCCGGCGGCGATGGGCTGCCGCTCGGCCTCGTAGGTGTCCAGCAGGGCCGGGTCGGCTCCGGCGAGTACCTGGCCGAGCTTCCAGGCGAGGTTGTAGCCGTCCTGCATACCGGTGTTCAGGCCCTGGGCACCGGCCGGGGTGTGGACGTGCGCGGCGTCGCCGACGAGGAAGACACGTCCGCGGCCGTAGTGCTGCGCGAGACGGATGTTGGGCCGGAACACGGACTGCCAGTGGATGTCGTGCAGCTGGATGTGCCGGTTGCGGGTGTGGGAGTGGATCCGGTCGATGATGGCGCCGATCTCCTGGGGCGGCTTCTCGTCGGGCGTGAGCCGGATCATCCACTGGAACATGTCGCTGTGGGGCAGCGGGCAGGCGCCGACGAGCTTGCCGCCGAGGCCGGGCCACATGTGCCACCGGTTGCGGGCCAGGCCACTGACGGAGGCATCCACGATCAGCACGCGGTCGGCCTCGTCCGTCGTCCCCACGAAACCGATGTCGAGCTGCTTGCGCACCGCACTGGAGCCGCCGTCGGCCCCCACGGCATAGCGGGCGACGATCTCTTCGACCCCGTCCGCGCCCACCACCTTGGCGACCACCGTGTCCTCGTCCTGCGTCAGCTCGGTCAGTTCCTTGCCGAACTCGATCTCGCGGCCGAGCTCGCAGAGCCGGGCGTGCAGGGCGCGGTCCGTGCGGAACTGCGGGATCAACCAGGTGTTCGGGTACGGGACGTCCGGGGTCGCCTCCCGGTGGGTGAACATCTTCCAGGGCACGGCAAGGGGGCCCGCGTGGATCCCGAGCTTGGGGTAGGTGCTGCCGCCGGCCAGCACGTCGTCGAGGGCGCCGAGGTCCTCGAGGACTTCGAGGCTGCGGGGCTGGATGCCTTTGGCACGCGAGCCGTCGAATGCATGCGGGGACCTGTCGACGATCCGTACGTCGAATCCGCGCCGTACGAGGTCGATCGCCACGGTAGAGCCCGAGGGACCCGCCCCGATGACCAGTACGTCGATGACCTGCGGGTTCCTCATGAGTCAAGCCTTTCGGTGCGTGCGGCCACGAACGGGACGATCTGATCGGCCACGAGGCCCGGGCGCTCGAAGGGGGCCATGTGCCCACAGCGAGGAACGACGTGCCGTTGCTGGGGCGCGAGCAGGGCACGAGCCGTCTCGAGGTGGGTCAGTGGGGTGACGTCGTCCTCGTCGCCCCACAGGAGCAGTGTGGGAATGCCCAGCGCGCCCGTCTGCCGGAAGAGGTCGTCCCGGCCGGAGACCGGCAGGTGCTGCAACGTGTCGAAGACCGCGTACAGCGAGCCCTCGAAGCGGAAGGCGTCGAGGACCATGTCCGTCAGTTTCGCGCCGAGTTGAGGGTCGCGGACGTTGTGCCCGAGATGGCCCTGGAGGATCTGGCGGCCACGCCGGCGGGCGACGACTCCGGCGAGCAGGTCGTTGCGCAGGAGCCGGTGAGGTGAGGTCGGTCGCGGTCTGGCGAGACCGGCGGGTCCGACGACGGTCAGGGTGGACACCGACGCGCGGTACCGGGCGGCGTAGGTCATGGCGACCAGGGCGCCCATGGAGGTGCCGATGAGGTGCAGTGGGCGCGTCGACAGGCCGAGCCGTTCGATCAGCTCGGCCAGCTGTCGCGTGAAGAGGGTTTCGTCGTATCGCGCCCGCACCCGGTCCGAGTAGCCCCGGCCGTACGCGCTGCAGGTCAGGGTCCGCAGCCCGCGGGCGTTCAGTTCGGTCACAAGGGCGTCCCAGTAGAAGAGCGGGATGGTCAGGCCGCCCGCCATCACGACCAGCTCGCCGTCCTCGGGGCCCTTCAGCTCGTAGTGCGTGACGCCGTCGGAGAGCTCGGCGAAACTGCCGCGCAGGGCTTGCCGCGATTCAGCGGTGAGCTGTCGGTCCTCGCCCGGTGCGACGAAGTACTTCATGAGACGGGCCTCCTTGGCCTCAGTGCGTGGGGGTGTCGGTGGAGGAGCGGAGGAACTGCGTTATCGCGTCCGAGACCCACCGGGGCTCCTCTTCGGGCAGCAGGTGACCGCCGTGCGGGTGCACGAGCTCCTCGGCGCCGGGAATGTCGCTGGTGAAGTGCTGACCGTCGATGGCCGCGCTGCGCAGGACGAGCGTGGGTGCGGTGATGCGGGGGATCTGCGCGCTGCGGTCGGGCTGGTCGGTGTTGCAGAAGTCGACGAACGCCGAGCGGTTGCCCGGTCGGTTCATGAGCTGGTGGGCGCGGTCCACCATGGCGTCGTCCACGATGGTCGAGTGTGGGCCGACGTTCGCGCGCAGGTTGCGCTCGATGGCGGCGCGGGGCATCACTCGCCGCAACAGAGGGCGCAGGAGCGGGTTGCGGGTCAGGCGCAGGCCTGCCGGTACCTCCTTTTCCGGATAGCCGGTGGCATTGACCAGCACCAAACCGGTCACCCGCTCCGGCTGGTCCAGCGCGAGGTTCCAGGCGATGTTGCCGCCCAGTGAGCTGCCCGCCACCGCGTAGTACGGCACGCCCAGTGCCTCCAGGAAGTCCGCCACCGTCGCGGTGTAGGCGGGGATGCGGTAGTCGCGATCCGTGCGAGGGCCTGTCAGGCCGCACCCCGGCAGGTCGGGGCGGATGACGTCGAACGACTCCGACAGCAGGGCCGCCGCGTGGTCGAAGTGTTGAAGCGACGAGGCGCTGCCGTGCAGCAGGACGAGTGCGGGGCCGCGTCCGGCGCGCTTGTAGTGGATCTGCAGTCCACCCACTGCCACGAACCGGGAATCGGGTTGCGGCTCAGACCAGATACTCATAATGGCTACACTGTTACCGATAAGGTGATCGTGTCAAGCGCAGGTCCATGGGCGTCACGGGTGTGCGGTCCGCGATTCGAGCACGCGCCGCGGAAGAGCGGCTGGCAGGCCATGAGGACTCCGCCGCGGAAGGATGCGGGCCGGTGCTGCCGGTCGACCGGCGCGATCACTGCCCGGCGCCAACGTGGGCGGGGAAGGAGACTCGCCCGGCAGCCTGAACCGACTGCCGGGTGTGTCGCTGCTCTCCGGCCGGGCGGCCGGCCGGTTCCGACGGCCTCAGCTGCACTTCGAGCGGGGGTATGAGGTCGCGGGTCGGCCCGGCGGCTGCGTTCTGCGCAGCTGCGCCGCGGAGCGAGTCGTGGTCCGTGCAGGGCCGCCGATTGGGGCCAGCCGATTCGGACCAGCCGCGGTCGCCCGACGCCCGTGATGCTGCACCAGACGTCTGCGCCTCATTGCGGAGTGTCTGGTCCGCAGTGCCTCGATCACATCGCCACGGACCTCGGTGCCGCAGGGGTCAGTCGGCCGTCGGTGGTGTCTTCGGTGCGCGCAGCAGGGCGCCGATCGCTGCGGCGACCACGACGACGCTCACGGCGATCAGGGAGGCGGACAAGCCGTCCATGAAGGCGCTCTTGACGCCCTCGGCGAGGGCGGCTCCCCGGGTGTCGAGCTGGTCGGCGACGTGGAGGCCGGCGGCCGCCGAGTGACGTACGGACTCGGCCGCACCGGCGGGGAGTTGATCGACGGAGTGAGGCAGGGAGGACCGGTAGTGGCTTCCGTAGATCGAGCCCATGAGGGCGATCCCGATCGCCGAACCGACCTCGCGGGTGGTGTCGTTCATGGCGGAGGCGACGCCCTGCTGCCCCCGGCCGAGGGAGCCGGTGATGGCCGCCGTACCGACGGCACCGCTCAGGCCGATGCCGAAGCCCGCCGCGACCAGGCCGCCGAGGAAGGGCAGGTAGCCGGAGTCGACACCGAGAAGAGAGATCGCGTACAGGCCGGTGGCGAGCAGCAGCAGGCCGACGGACATGACCGCCTTCATGCCGAACCGGTGGACCAGGTGCGGGGTGACCAGCGAGGTGGGCAGCACCGCCAGCGCGACCGGGACAAGGGCGACGGCGGCCTTCAACGGGCTGTATTCCAGGATGAGTTGCAGGTACTGCAGGCCGACGAAGAAGAACCCGAAGACGGCCATGAACTGCACCAGGACGGTGATGGCGCCCGCCCGGAAACCCCGGATGCCGAACAGGGCGGGGTCGAGCAGTGGGTGCTCGGTGCGCAGGCCCAGGTAGGCGTATGCGGCGAAGGAGGCCGCCGTGACGACGAAGGCGCCGATCACCACGGGCTCCGTCCAGCCCTGCTCGTTGCCCTCGATGATCGCGAAGACCAGGGTGCCGATGGCCACGGCGGTGGTGATCGCTCCGGCCAGGTCCGGGCGGTGCGGGTGGGCGTCCTTGGTGTTGGGGGCCAGCAGGGCGGCGGCGAGCGCGGCGGCCAGGGCGACGGCGGCACTGGTGACGAAGATCGAGCGCCAGGAGAACTGTTCCAACAGGGCACCGGCGGCGAGCATGCCGATGATCGCGCCGGCGGCCGCGAAGCCCGACCAGGTGGCCACGCCCTTGGAGCGTTCCTCGGGCGGGAAGGCCGCGGTGATCGTCGACAGCGTTCCCGGCATGATCATCGCGGCGCCCAGGCCCATGACGGCACGCCAGACGATCAGCGTGCTGGTGGAGTCCGCGCACGAGGCGGCCAGGGACGCGGTGCCGAAGACCACTGTGCCGACGATCAGCACGTTACGGCGGCCCAGGCGGTCGCCGATCGCGCCGAGCGGCAGCACGAGGGCGGCCAGGGCGACGGTGTAGGCGTCGGCGATCCAGGTCAGGGCCCCGTTGGAGGCCGACAGGTCGATGGCCAGGTCGGGCAGGGCGAGGTTGAGAGCGGAGACGGACGCGACGACCAGGACGAGCGACAGGCACATCGCGAACAGCACACCGCGGGTTCCGCCGCGTCCGGTGGCGACGGGCGCCTCGGTGTCCTGGTGGGGGGTGGTGGTCATGGGGCCTCAGTAGGTGCGGGGGTCGGATGACACGCTGACCGTACGGACGTATTGAGGAAACTATCAAGTCTGATGTTTCTGGGGTCAAGCTTGGTGGGCATCGCTCGGCACCACACGTCGGCTGGGGCCGGAATGTCGTCGTGTCGGCCGGGCCGTCCGGCCGAGCTCGGGCGCGGCGCAGGTGCGAGCCTCGTCGGTAACCGTCCGCCGACCATCGGTTCCGCTGTGACGTCGAGCTCGGTCGACCTCCGGCGCTCGGCTCCCGGATGCGCCGGGCAGCGTTGTCACCGGAGTGTCGGGCCCGACCACGTCCTGGACGGGAATCTCTGTCCGCTGGTGGACGAAGCCGCCCCGCGCGAGCCGCTCCCAGTACTGAAGGTGCGGATGGACGCTGCGGACAAGCCCGTCACTCGACCCCTCCGCCGTAGCGGAGCCCTCCCGGGGCTGCACCTGCGCGCCAGTCGCACGCCTCCCGCCGTTGCGGAGCGCTCCCGGGGGCTGCACCGGCACGCCAGTCGTACGCCACCCGCGTGGGACGCGATCGGGTCGGCTTTGGTCGGCCGCTCGGCTGTCCCGGGGCCTGCCCCGCCGCTTACCGAGTGGGGGTGGCCTGTGCGGCGGTGTCAGGGAGGGGGCGCCGGGCGACCTCGTGTGCGTCGGACGGGGGTACGCCCAGCATGCGCAGGACCATCTCGGCGAGGTCGATCGCGGCCTGGTCGCCGTCCAGGTCGGGGCGGGCGAATCTCAGTTCCGCCAAGGACAGCAGGGTGCCGCCGAGTGCGGACAGGGCGACCGCCGGGTCGACGGGGGTGAAGCGGCCGGAGGCGAGACCGGCCTCGAGGTCGCGCAGGGCCCGGCGGGCCAGGCCGTTGTCCGAGTGGATGTGGCCGAGGCCGCGGCGGCGCAGGACCTGCATCAGCTCCGGGTGGGAGTCGGCCATGCGGGCACTGAGCCGGAAGCCGGACGCGACGAGTTCCGCCGGGTCGTCGATCCCGGTCAGGTGCTCGTCGAAGTTCTGGCCGAACTCCTCCAGGGCGTCCACCACCGCCGCCTCGAACAGCTCCGTCTTGGAGTCGAAGTGGTTGTAGAAGGAGCCGAAGCCGACATCCGCGCGTTCGGCGATCGCCTGGATGCTGGCGCTGGTGTCGCCGTTCTCGGCGAGTATCTGCCGGGCGGCGCGAATGAGCGCGTGACGGGTCACGGCGCGGCGCCGCTCGAACCGGTTGCTGGAGGCGGCTGGGCTAGGCATGCACAGAGTCTAGCCGCGCGTTCGATGACGACTGCAGCTCTGATGAGTTCATCATTTGCCCTGAGCGACCCCTTGACGAGGATGTCGTCAACCTTGATGATTTCCTCATTATGACGATGCCGCTCGGAGAGCACCATGTCTGAAACCCGCAGTCCCGGGGCCGCTGTCAGAACCGCCCACCAGGACCTGCACAGCGAACAGGGCGCCCTGCGAGGTGAGCACCCTGGCCGTTCCCGGAACCCCGTGATCAAGGTGGCGGACCTGGCCTGGCTGGAGTTCGAGAAGCCCGACCTGGACCGCGCCGAGGTCTTCGCGCGGGACTTCGGGTTCGGGGTCGCGGCGCGCACGGAGCGCGAGTTGTGGCTGCGCGGCACCTTCGCCGGCTCACCGTGCATGGTGATCCGGCGCGGACGGTCCTCCCGTTTCATCGGCCCGGCGTTCCGGGCGGCCGAGCGGTCCGACCTGGAGCGGCTGGCCAGGGCCACCGGGTCCGACGTGCGAGATGTGGACGTGCCCGGTGGCGGCAAGGTGGTCGACCTGCTCGACCCGTCCGGCTTCCCGGTGCGGGTGGTGCACTGCGGCGAGCAGTTGGCGGCGCTCCCCGAGCAGCAGCCGCGGCTCCTGAACTTCGGCACCGCTCACCGTCGCACGAACACCGCGCAGCGCCCGCCGCGCGAGCCGTCCCGGATCCAACGGCTGGGTCATCTGGTGCTGGAGACACGGGTGTTCGCGCGGGCGCTGGACTGGTACCTGGACACCCTCGGGATGATCGTGTCCGACTTCCTGTTCCTGGACGGGCAGCGAGACCGGGGCCCGACGATGGCGTTCATCCGCTGCGACCTGGGCAGCGTGCCCGCCGACCACCACACGCTCGCGATGCACCTGGGCCCGGGCACGGGGTACGTCCACTCCGCCTACCAGGTCACCGACCTGGACTCGATCGCGGCGGGCGGCGAGTACCTGAACGAACGTGGCTACCGGCGCAGTTGGGGTATCGGCCGGCACATCCAGGGCAGCCAGCTGTTCGACTACTGGCGCGACCCGGACCACTTCATGCTGGAGCACTTCGCCGACGGCGACCTGTTCTCCCACGACGTCGAGCCCGGCTGGGCGCCGCTGTCGGCGAGCGGGCTGGCCCAGTGGGGGCCGCCCGCCACCCGGGACTTCCTGGGCGCGAGCCCGTCCCCCGCCAAGGTCCGCGAGGTGCTGCACGCCCTGCGCGGCGACAACGAACTCGACGCCGACCGTCTGCTGGGCCTGATGAAAGCGATGAACTCATGAGCACCAACGTCCTGCGCACCGCCGACGGCTGGTGGGTGATCCGCGGCGACCGGGCCGTCCCGGTCGACACTAAGGCCGTCACCACCGCCGAGCTGATCGCCGACCGGGACGCCGTACGGGAGGCGGCTCTCTCCGGTGAGGCGGGCACTCCGGTCGCCGGCCTGGACGCGCTCTCGCCCGTCACCACGCCCTGCCGGGTGGTCGCCCAGATGGTCAACTACCGCAGCCACGCCCGTGACTCGGGCTTCACCGGCGACATCCCGCCCGCCTTCTTCCGCAAGGCGTCCGGCTCGGTCAGCGGCCCGGGCGAGGCCGTCGTCCGTCCCTCCCACGTCAAGTTCCTCGACTACGAGATCGAGCTCGGCCTGGTCATGGGGGCACCGCTGCCCGTCGGCACCGTGGTCGAGGAACGGGACCTGCCGACGTACGTCGCCGGACTGGTGATCACGAACGACGTCAGCGCCCGCGAGATCCAGCTGACCAGGACGCAGTTCTACGAGAGCAAGTCGTACCCCACCTTCACGCCGACCGGGCCCTACCTGGCCCTGCTGGAGCCGGAGGACTTCGTCCATCTCCCGGACCTGCGGCTGAAGTTGTCCGTCAACGGCGAGCTGCGTCAGGACCGCACCCTCGCCGACATGATCGTCCGCCCGGCCCAGGCACTGACCCTCCTGGCACGCTTCCAGACACTGGACCCCGGCGACCTGCTGCTCACCGGGACGCCCGGTGGTACGGCACTCAAGGCCCCGCCGAAACCGGTCGAGAAGATCGGCGCGCTGCTGCCGCCCGCCGTGAAATGGAAGGCGTTCTTCAAGAGCCAGGCGAAGAACCCGCACTACCTCAGCCCGGGCGACGTGATCGCAGCGACGATCGCGACCCCGGACGGCCGGATCGACCTCGGCGAGCAGCGCACCCCCGTCACGGACGCGAAATGAGACCCGAGGCACATGATCTTCGAACGTAACGGGGCGGACGTACCCGTGGTGATCGTCGGCGCCGGGCCGGTGGGCGTGACCGCCGCCCTCCTCCTGGCCCGGCGCGGAGTCCGCAGCGTCGTCCTCGAGCGCCACAAGGGCATTTACCCGCTCCCGCGGGCCGCCGCCACCGACGACGAGGTGCGCAGGATCCTCCAGGCCGCGGGCGTGGGGGAGGAGTTCGCCGCGATGGCCCGGCCGGCGAACGGGCTGCGGCTGCTGGACGCCCGGCACCGGGTGATGGCCGAGTTCCGGCGCACCGAGCACGGGCTGCACGGCTACCCGCAGACCAGCATGTTCGACCAGCCCGAGCTGGAGCGGGTGCTGCGCGACGCCCTGGCCCGGTACCCGGAATGCGAACTGCGGGGCGGAGTGGAGGTCACCGGCATCGGCCCGGACACCGAGGGCCCGGTGCGTGTGACGTACCGGGACGACGACGGTGAGCATCACCTGTGGGCCGACGCGGTGCTCGGCTGCGACGGCGCGAACAGCCTCACCCGCGAGGCGATCGGCGCCGTGTGGGAGGACATGCGTTTCGAGGAACGCTGGACCGTCATCGACGTCCGCACCACGGCCGACGTGCGCTCCTGGGAGGGGGTCGACCAGGTCTGTGACCCGGACCGGCCGGCCACCTTCGCGCGCATCGGCGAGGACCGTTACCGGTGGGAGTTCCGGCTGCGCGAGGGGGTGGAGCAGCCGGTCCGCGAGTTGGTCGCTCCGTGGCTGCCGCCTTCGTACCAGGGGGACTTCGAGATCATCCGCGAGGCGCAGTACACCTTCCTGGCCTGCGTCGCCGACCGTTGGCGCAGCGGACGGGTCTTCCTGCTCGGCGATGCCGCCCACCTCACCCCGCCGTTCATCGGGCAGGGGCTGTGCGCGGGCCTGCGGGACGCCTGCAACCTCACCTGGAAACTCGCCCGAGTCCTCCAACAGGGCGGTTCCGAGCGGATGTTGGACACCTACGAGAGTGAACGCAAGCCGCATGCCCGGCATATGATCCGGCTCGCGGTCGCCATGGGCTGGGCCATGACCGGCGGCCAGGACAGTGCCGCCGCGCTCCGCCGCAGGGCCCTGGCCGCGGCCTGCCGCATACCCGGCCTGACCGGACGGGCCGGCCGCGACCTCAGCCCGCCCCTGACCACGGGACCCCTCGTGCGCCGCCGCCTCCGCAAGGGCCTTGCGGGAACGCACTGCCCCCAACCGTGGATCACCGCCGACGGACGGCGCACCCGCCTCGACGAGGTGCTCGGCGACTCCTTCACCATCCTGACCGCCACCGATCCCTCGCCCTCGTTGAACGCCCTCGCCCACGCACTCGGCATCCGGGCGATCCCCGTCACCGGCCTCGGCGACGACGGAACCCTTGCCGCCTGGCTGCGCGCCGGCCGCGCGGACGCCGTCCTGCTGCGCCCCGACCGCGTCGTCATGGACGTCGTCCCGACCGGCGGCCGCGACTTCACCGGAAGCCCCGACTGGGCGTCCCTCCTGCACACCACGCGCAGCCCCCACCCACTCCGACGGACCGCCGGCAGAAGCCTGCTGAGGAGCGCCACCCCATGACCGTGCCCAGCCCCTTCACCACGCCTGATCCGCGGGCCGTCGCGGACAGCACCATCATGGACTTCGCCCGTCACGCCGGGAGGGCGGGCTCCGACTACGCCGCCCTGCACCGCTGGTCGGTCACCGACCTGGAGGGCTTCTGGGCGGCGGTGTGGGAGTACTTCGACATCGACGCGGACACCCCCTACGAGCATGTCCTGGCACAGGAGCGGATGCCCGGGGCCCGGTGGTTTCCCGGCTCCACGCTCAACTACGCCCATCACGCCCTGCGCAACCTCGCCGACGACGCCGTGGCGATCATCGCCCTCGACGAGACCGGCTCCTGCTACGAGATGACCGCGAGCCGGCTGCGCGCCCAGGTCGCCTCCGTCGCCGCGACCCTGCGCGATCTGGGTGTCGGCAAGGGGGACCGCGTGGTGGGCTACCTGCCCAACACCCCACACGCCATCGTCGCGTTCCTCGCCACCGCGAGCCTGGGCGCCGTGTGGTCGGTGTGCGGACAGGACTACGCCCCCAAGGCCGCCGCCGACCGCTTCGCCCAACTCGAACCCACCGTGCTGATCGCCGCCGACGGCTATCTGTTCAACGGCACCACGCACGACCGCCGCGACGCCGCCCTCGAACTCGCCGGAGCGCTGCCGACGTTGAAGGCGACGCTGCTGGTGGACCACACCGGCCTGCCGTGGCCGTCGCAGGCGTATCCGTCCTTGGTGATTCCGTGGGAGGACGCCTCGACCCGTACCGAGGAACTGGCCTGCACGCCGGTGCCGTTCGACCACCCGCTGTGGGTCGTGTTCTCCTCCGGCACCACCGGCCTGCCCAAAGGCATCGTCCACGGCCACGGCGGCGTCCTGCTGGAACACCTCAAGACCCTCGGCCTGCACTCGGACCTCGGCCCCGGCGACCGCCTCCTGTGGTACACCACCACCCACTGGATGATGTGGAACCTGGTCGCCTCCACCCTCCTGACCGGCGCCACCACCTGCACCTACGACGGCAGCCCGGCACCCCTGGCCCAGCCCGACACCCTGTGGAAGCTGGCCGCGCGCCACCGGGTGACCGTCTTCGGCACCAGCCCCCAGTACCTGCTGGGCATGGCCAAGTTCGGCATCGACCCGTCCGTGCACGACCTGTCGTCGATCCGCGTGGTCGGCTGCACCGGCTCCGCGCTGCCCGCCTCCGCCTACCCCTGGGTCCGCGACCATGTCGGTGACCATGTGCGGCTGGCGTCCATCAGCGGCGGGACGGACGTGGTGTCCGGCTTCGCCGGCAGCGCGCCCAACACGCCCATCTGGGCGGGCCAGTTGTCGGCGCCCCATCTGGGCGTGGCGCTGGCCGCGTACGACACCGAGGGCTTCCCGGTGGTGGACCGGGTCGGCGAGCTGGTCGTCACCCGGCCGATGCCGTCGATGCCGCTGTACTTCTGGAACGACCCCGACGGCAGCCGCTACCGGGAGGCCTACTTCTCCTCCTACCCCGGTGTGTGGCGGCACGGCGACTGGATCACGGTCACCGGACACGGCTCGGTGATCGTCCACGGCCGCTCCGACTCCACGCTGAACCGCAACGGCGTCCGCCTGGGCAGCGCCGACATCCACGACGTCGTCGAGCGCCTTCCCGAGATCGCCGAGGCCCTCGTCATCGGCGCGGAGGAGCCGGACGGCGGCTACTGGATGCCGCTGTTCGTCGTCCTCGCCGCCGGCGTGACCCTGGACGACTCGCTGGGCGAGAAGATCAAGGAGGCGATCAGGACCGGCGTCTCACCCCGCCACGTCCCCGACGACATCCTCGAAGTGCCGGGCATCCCGCACACGCGCACCGGCAAGAAGCTCGAAGTCCCCGTCAAGCGGCTGCTCCAGGGGGCTCCTGTCGAACAGGTCGTCAACCCGGCCGTCGTGGATGCCCCCGACCTCATCGACTACTACGCCCGCCTGGGTGCTGAACGCAGGGACCGATCGGCATGAGCACCGCACAGACCCTTCTCGCCGTCGCGCTGTCGCTGATCTTCCTCCCGCTGGGGCTGGCGAAGATCGCCGCGGTGCCGTTCATGCGCCAGGCGGCAGCCCACCTCGGTATGTCGCCGGGCCGCTACCGAGTGATCGGCGTGCTGGAGACCGCCGGAGCCGCCGGACTGCTGCTCGGCCTGGCTGCGGTCCCGCTGGGGGTGGCCGCCGCTGCCGGGCTGACCGTGCTGATGGTGGCTGCCGCGGTGGTTCACCTGCGCCGTGGCGACCCGCCCGGGCGAGCGCTGCCCGCCGCGGTACTCGCTCTGACGGCGGTGGCGTACGCCGGGGTGGCGATCGCCGTCGGCTGACGGCCCGGGTGGCCGCCGGTCAGAGACGGGCAGCAGCTGGTGCTCGACCGTTCGCGTGCATCCCGTGGGGCGTACCGTCGACAGTGTGGAGGAGTACACGGCGGCATCCCTTGTGTCCCGTGTCGCCGGCGACCTCGGGCCGAAGGCGGACGAGGTGATCGCCGACGTGGTGCGGTGCCTGCGGCGTGAGGTTCCCGATCTGTGGAGCAACCCGGAGCTCGCCCGCATGACGTCCGAGAACGTCGCCGAGCATGTCGTCGGCGTGTTGGCCGGCCTCGAACACGGCATCGACCCGGGCGAGATGGACCCGCCGGCCGCCGAGCTGGAACGCGCACGTGGACTGGCGCGGCACGGCGCGCCGGTCACAGCGCTGCTGCGGGCCTTCCGGCTCGGACAGGGCGTGGTCCTGGACAGACTTCTTGCCGAAATGCCGCGGCTGACGAAGGACGCGGAGTTGGTCAGCTCGGCATCGCGCCTGTTGCTGAGGATGGCGAAGAGCTATGTGGACGACGCGTCCGAGCAGGGCGTCATGGCGTTCCAGGAGGAGCGGGACCGGCGACTGCGGTGGCGTCTGTCCCTGGTGAACGAGGCCGGTCTGCGCATCGGGACCACGCTGGACATCGCTCGCACCGCCCAGGAACTGGCGGACCTCGCCGTCGACCACTTCGCCGACGTGGTCACCGTCGACCTGCTCGACTCCGTGGTGCACGCGAACGACACTCCGGCGCCGGGCCCCCTCGTACTGCACCGGGTCGCCCATGCGTCGACGGCGCAGGGAGGTCAGGAGCCGACGACTCGGGTGGGGGAGCGCCACACCTGCCCGGATGACGCGGCCATGGCTCGCGCCCTGACCACCGGTGGGCCTTCCCTGCACGCGGCGACGCCGACGGATCCGGCCGACACCTTGGGCGCCCGTTCTGCCCGTTCGGCGCTGTTGGTGCCGCTGAGCGCGCGCGGCGCCACTCTCGGCGTCGCGCGGTTCTGCCGTCACCGCACCCCGCTTCCCTTCGACGACGAGGATCTGTTCCTCGCCCAGGAGATCGCGGCCAGGGCGGCCGTGGCCATCGACAACGCCCGCCACTACACACACGCCCGGGCCACGGCCCTCACTCTCCAGCGCAGTCTGCTGCCACGGCGACCGGCGGAGCAGGCCGCCGTCGAGGTCGCCTGCCGCTACCTGCCGGCCGGTGACGAGGCCGGGGTGGGCGGCGACTGGTACGACGTGATCCCGCTGTCGGGCGCCCGGGTCGCCCTCGTGGTGGGGGACGTGGTCGGCCATGGCATCCACGCCGCTGCCACGATGGGGCGCCTGCGGACCGCGGTCCGCACCCTCGCCGACATCGACCTGCCTCCCGAGGAGCTGCTGACCCACCTGGACGACGTCGTCGTCCGCCTGTCCGCCGAAGCCTCGGCCGACCCCGACACCGAAACGGCCGGGGACATCGGCGCGACCTGCCTGTACGCCGTCCACGACCCTGTCGACGGCCGCTGCTCCCTGGCTCGCGCGGGGCACCCGCCGCCCGCAGTGGTGAGCGCCGACGGCACCGTCGATCTCCTGGACATCCCGCCCGGCCCACCGCTGGGGCTGGGGGGCCTGCCGTTCGAGGCAGCGGAGATCGAGCTGCCGGAAGGCAGCCTCCTCGCCCTGTACACCGATGGTTTGGTCGAAGCCCGTGACCGCGATGTCGACGCGGGCACAGCTCTCCTCTGCCAGGCTCTCGCACGGCCTTCCGCGTCCCTGGATGACGTCTGTGACCGCGTGCTCCAGGCCCTGCTGCCCGCGGCAGGGCGGCCCCACGACGACGTCGCCCTGTTGCTTGCCCGCACCCGCGCCCTCGGGGACGGCCAGGTCGCGGCCTGGGACGTGGACGCCGATCCGGCAGCCGTTGCCCGGGCCCGTCGGAGCGTTGCACGGCAACTGGCCGCCTGGGGGCTGGACGACCTCGGCTTCGTCACCGAACTGGTGGTCAGCGAACTGGTCACCAACGCCGTCCGCTACGGCCGGCCGCCCATCCGCCTACGTCTCATCCGTGACTCCTCCCTGCTGTGCGAGGTGTCCGACGCGGGCAGCACCACCCCCCACCTGCGCCGGGCCCGCGCCTTCGACGAAGGCGGACGCGGCCTGCTGCTCGTCGCCCAGCTCGCCGAGCGTTGGGGGACGCGTCATGCCCGGCAGGGCAAGACGGTCTGGGCCGAGCTGGGGGAGGAGCATCACGCCGGGCGCTCGGAGCCTGCTGCCGTGCCCTAGCCGACGCTGAGCAGTGTGGAGAGATCCGGCAGTTCTGATGAGTTCATCGTTTTTCTCAGCCGGAACCCTTGACGGGGTATTCCATCAAGCTTGATTATTTCGTCACTACGGCGTTGTCGCGCTGACGGCGCGGGCACACACCGGGGCTGCACTCAGGCAGCCGCCCACGGACCAGCCCGCTCCACCCCCACCTTCTCGCCCCGCTCTTTCACGGCTCCTTCAGGAGGGCTCCCGCATGCCCGTACGTACGGAGATCCCCGTCTACCGCCCCGACCTGTACGCGGCGTCGGCCATCCGTGACACGTATCCGCACTATGCCGCCCTGCGCGACCTCGGTCCTGTGGTCCGGCTCAGCAAGCACAAGGTCTACGCCCTGCCGCGCTACGCCGAATGCAAGCAGGTACTGCTGGACGACGAGACCTTCGTCTCCTCGGACGGCGTCGCACTCAACCCCGTCGCCAACCGCGCGGGCCAGGGCACCACCCTGTGCAGTGACGGCGAGGAGCACACCCGCCGCCGTTCCCTTCTCGCCCACCGCCTGACCCCCAGGGCACTCCGCGCGATGAAGGACACGGTCGAGCAGCAGGCGGCCGCCGTGGTCGAGGCAGCCGTGGCCCGGCGGACGGTCGACGCGGTGGAGGTGGCCACGGCGCTGCCGATGGCTGTCGTCCCCGACCTGGTCGGCTGGCCCCAGCAGGGCCGCGAGCACCTGCTGCGCTGGGCCGGTGCCACCTTCGACGCCATGGGCCCCATCAACCGCCAGGCGGTACGCACACTCCCAGCGTCCCTCGGCATGCTGCGCTACGCCCGAGGTGTCGTCCGGGACCGGTCCGTGCTGGACGGCAGCATGGGCCACGACCTGCTGCGCGCCGCCGACGAGGGCCGGATCATGCCCGCCGAGTGCGTCACCATGATGATCGACTACCTGGCACCCTCCCTGGACACCACCATCAGCGCCATCTCCAGCGCTCTGTACCTGTTCGCCCTCCACCCCGAACAGTGGCGCCTGCTGAAGGCGGACCCGGACCTCGTCCCGAAAGCGGTCAACGAGGTCGTCCGCTACGAATCCCCGATCCGCGCCTTCTCCCGCGCCGCTGCCCGTGACACGGAACTGGCGGGCATCGCCCTCCCCAAGGGCTCCCGCGTGCTGGTCCTGTACGGCTCCGCCAACCGCGACCCGCTGGAGTGGGACGACCCGGACACGTTCGACATCCGCCGTGACGCCGCCCGCCAACTCGGTTTCGGGCAGGGCACGCACGGCTGCGCCGGCCAGGGACTTGCGCGCATGGAAACGTCCGCGATCCTGCGCGCCCTGGTCGAACGCGTCGACCGCATCGAGGTCACCGGCCCACCCGAGTGGGCCCTGAACAACGTCATCCACCGCCTCGAGCGCCTGCCGCTCGAACTCATCCCGTCCTGAACCCCGCCGCACGCCCTTCTGAGGACTGCTGAGGACAGCACCATGAAGATCTCCGTCGACCATCCACGCTGCGAAGGCCACGGCCTGTGCGCCGACCAGGCTCCCGAGGTCTTCAGCCTGGACGACGACGCCGAACTCACCTACCACTTCGAGGGAGCCGAAGTCCCCGACACGCATCAGCTCGCCGCTCGCGCTGCTGTCCATGCCTGCCCGGTCGCCGCCCTGCGGGTCCTGTCGTGACCGCACGGCGCTCGGTGCTCGTCGTCGGCGAGTCGCTCGCCGGCATCACCGCGGCCCGCCACCTGCGCGCTCTCGGTCACACCGGCCCCCTCACGATCATCGGAGCGGAGGAACACGGCGCCTACTCCCGCCCGCCCCTGTCCAAGGCCGTTCTGCAAGACCCGGCTGCCGACCACACCCTCGGTCTGGCCCTCGACGGACTCGACGCCGAGATCATCCGCTCGCCCGCGGTCACCGCCGACACCCGGCGTCGCACCGTCACCACCGCCGACGACCGCCAGGTCTCCTACGACGCGCTGATCGTCGCCACCGGAGCGGCGGCCCGCAGGCTCGCCGCCCCCGGGCAGCGCGGCGAACTCGTCCTGCGCACCCTGGACGACGCCCGCCTGCTCCGCGCCCGCCTGGCGGACGCCGGCTCGGCGATCGTGATCGGCGCCGGCTTCCTGGGCATGGAGGTGGCCGGCGCCTGCGCCGCCCGCGGCATCCCGGTCACCGTCGTGGACACCGACCGGCCACTGGAACGCATCCTCGGCGACCATCTGTCCGCCGCGATCACCGCACGCGCCGCGGCGTACGGCATCCGCTTTCTCCAGGCCACCGGGTTCGCCACCCTGACCGGCGACCCCGTGAGCGGCGTGGTGCTCCCCGACGGCACCGAACTCACCGCGGACCTCGTGGTCACCTGCGCCGGAGAAGTCCCCTGCGTCGACTGGCTGGCAGGGACGGGCCTCCCCGACCGTCTCGGCGTCGGCATCGACCATGCCTGCGCCACCACCGTGCCCGGCGTGTTCGCCGCCGGCGACGTCACCTACTTCCGCGGCGACGGCACCCGGCCCGACCGGCGTGCGCCGTTCTGGTCCAACGCCGTCGCCCAGGGCAGGACCGCGGCGGCCTCCGTCCTCGGTCTGCCCTCGCCCGGACCGCCGCAGGACGACTACTTCTGGACCGAGGTCGCCGGGCTCACCGTCAAAATCGTCGGCCGCCTGCCGCTCATCGGCGAACCGACCACGGTGCAGGGCAGCGTGACGGACGGACGCGCACTGCTGACCTGGAGCCATGCCGACGGAACGTCGACGGCGGTCGCCTATGGACTACGCAAACCGGTCACCGCGCTCCGGGCCCTGGCCGCCGCGTCGTAGGCGGCGATCGACTGCGTCCTGTGTCGCGGCGGATGACTCTGCTGTACGCGCGCGGGTGCGGGCCGGGATGCGCAACCACCCTGCGCTGTCTGCGGCTTGAACACCGCGGTGGAACACATCGGCCGTCTTCTGGCGGCCGGTGTCGTGGGGGTGCAGAGGGTCATTTTCTTTCGCCTGAAGGCCCCCTCAGTCCGAGGGCGACTGCCTCTCGTTCCCATAGGGACGGGCAAGTGCGCTGGTCGCGGCCTCGATGAAGTCGTGGATCAGCCGGGAGCGTCGGGTCGCCACCCAGGCCAGGGCCACTTCGCTGGGGCCGATGTCCTCCACGCGCAGCGGGATCACGTCCGGCCGGGTGTAGAAGCCCGCGGTCGACAGCGGCAGCACGCAGATGCCCGCACCGGCGGCCACCAGTTCGAGCTTCTCCTCCACCTGATGGATCACCGGGGCCTCGTGGCGCCGGCGACCGTGGGGTTCCAGTGCGACGTCCCGCCACTCGGGAACGGCGTTCGGATCCTGGAGCAGGTGCTCGGCGGCGAGATCCTTGACGCTCACCGACTGTCTGCCGGCCAGGGGATGCCCCCTCGGCACCATCACCACGCGGGGCTCCCGGAAGAGTGGGCGCATCCGCAGGCCGCCGCTGTCGATGGGCAACCGCACGATGCCGACGTCGACCCGGCCGTCCAGGAGCACTTCCACCTGGTCGTCCCAACTGGTGCGCAGCAGACGTACGTTCACGTCCGGGTGGTCCGCCGTGAACGCGACCGTGGCCGGGGTGACCGTGATGCCGGGCATGAAGCCGACGGTCAGCGCCTGAGTGCCCTGGGCCGCCGACTTCACGCGCCTTGTCAGTGCCTGGGCCGAGGCGAGCAGGGGCAGCGCGTCCTCCAGCAACTGCTCCCCGGCCGCGGTGAGCAGCGTCCCGCGTCGGCCACGGTCGAACACCTCCACCCCGAGGTCGTCCTCCAGACTGCGGATCTGCCGGGACAGCGCCGGCTGGGCGATGTGCAACCGCTCCGCCGCCCGCCCGAAATGGAGTTCCTCCGCCACGGCCACGAAATAACGCAGCTTCCGCAGATCAAGATCCACCCGGAATCACCGCCTGCTCTGTTGCCCTGGCACGCCTGGTCGGCCGGACGTCCAGGACAGTGACAGTGACAGCGGCAGACAGCGCCGGCGACGGTAACAGTCCAGGACGGCCCCTTCCAGGCCAGTCGATCAACAATCTACCGGGCCCGCCGGAATTGCCGCGGGAGGCGACCGGCGGACGGTACGCGGCCGCCGTACTCAGGCACGGGCGAGGACGGCCAGAGGGTCGGTGTGGGCGGGGGTCCAGCCCAGATCCTTCCGCGCCCGGTCCGCGGTGAACTGCTGGTCGAGAGCGAAGGCATCGGCGATCGGGCCCATCTGCGCACGGGCTTGTTCCAGACTGATCGACGCGACCTTGCCCTCGATGCCCGCGGCCCGGCTGAGTGCCAGGGCGCAGTCCCTGGCCGTGGGATTGACGCCGCCGACGCCGACGTACACCGAACCCGGCTCGGCTTTGAGCGCGGCCACGTACAGCTCCGCGATGTCGTCGACGTGCACCAACGCCCAGTGGTTCGCCCCCTCGCCGATGCAGGGGATGGCGCCGGCTTCCCTCCCCGGGGTGGTGTAAAAGATGTCGATCAGGCGGTTCTCCCCGCCGTACAGCAGGCCGGGCTGCACCACGACGGGACGGCCACCTCGCTGGGCACGGCCGAGGACGGCGTCCTCCACGGACCTGCGCCAGGCGACCAGGGGCGGTGGGTTCCACGGGGCGGTCTCGTCCGTTACGCCCAGGGTGTCGCCGTAGACCCAGGTACCGCCCGTGTGCACGTACGGACCGCTGCCGACACCGTCCTGCATGGCTTCGGCCGCCTCCAGGTCCTCGGCACCGGTTTCCGCCTGAGCCAGGTGTACGACCGCCTCCGCGCGGGCGGCTGCCGCGTTCAGCACGCCGAGGTCCCGCAGCCCGCCCCGCACCGGCGTCGCTCCGAGGGCCCGGACGGTTCCGGTGGCGCGGTCGCTGCGGACCAGGGCCTCGACGGTGTGTCCCCGCCGGATCAGGGCTGTGATGGTCGCCTTGCCGATGTATCCGGATCCGCCGGTGAGGAAGACTTTCATGCTGTTCGTTCCCGTCAGTCGCTCGGTGTCTGGCTCTGCCAGCCTCCGACGGGCGAGGGGGCGCCGTCCAAGACCTGTTTCGGCTGCGCTGATGCCCGTTGGGCATCAGGGGCGCCACGACCCCGAGATGCTTGCCGCCTTCTGGTGCGAGGTCCTGGACTCCAAGGTGATCGACCGCAGCGAGGGCAAGTCGAGATCGGCTCCTGGGCGCCGACCGTCGAGGACGTCCGGTACCGACAGATGCCGCCCACTGTGCTGTTCGCCCAGGTGCCCGAGGGCAGGAGCGCGAAGAACCGGCTGCACCTCGACGTCAGCCCCATCGACGGCAGTACCGAGGACGAGGTGACCAGACTCCTCGGGCTGGGTGCCGCCGGTCCAGGGATCGCCGGGGGGCGAACTCGAATCGGGCCATTGCACGGCCTTGCCTTCGGTCAGGTCAACCTGGCTCCGGCGGCGGCCAGTCGGGCGTGCCAGTCGCGCATCCGTGCCCCCGCACCGCCGTTGAACAGTTGGTCCACCGCGCCGCCGGCCGCAGCCGGTAGTGGTGATCCGTGTCCGGCGTTCGCCAGGGCCCGCTGCTCGGGGCTCGGCGCGGGGGACAGGGAGGCGCCCCGTCCGACGAAGGCATAGCGCCGCCCGTCGATGGTCAGGACGAGGGTGCCTAACCGGCTGAGGCGTCCGGTGACCGTGTGCGGGTCGGCTCGCAGAACGGTGTGCAGGGAACGATCTTGCATCTGCAGGCCGTCGGGGCGCAGGGTGAGCAGGACGGGCTCACAGCGGGCGCCGTTCCATATGCTGCGCCGCCAGTGGACGATCGCCGCGTGGCCGGTGTCTGTGCTCATACCGCAGATGATGGCATGAGCATGACGGTTGCCGCCTCGGGCCCGGCTGACCCGGATCCGCCCCGACCGCCCTGTCGGCGTCGGGGACTGCGGTGACCGTGGTCCCCAACTGCTCGGGAGACGTGGGGAACAACAGCACCCCGCGCAGCACCAGCGCAGCCCGCTGCCGCGCCGGCAGGACCTGTCCTTGCCGGGAATGCCGACAGGTGTGGGCGAGTTGAACGCACCGTGGGAGGGGGAAGGGTCGGCGACCCCGGACCTTGCCCCCTCACGTCGGGGTCGGTCGCGTGCTTTAAGCCCGACAGAATCCTCCGCCGCGATGGCGACCGCATGTCGCCCCACGCTCCGTCGGGAATGAGACGCCGCCCGGCGCTGTTGAAGAAGGCGTCTGGCATGTCCGAGTCAAGAGGCTCGGGTGGTGGCGGAAGGAGCACCTCATGGCACGCGGCACCGTACGCGCCGTCGTCAAGCTGAAGTCGACGGCTGGTGCCGGAGTCACCTACGTGACCCGCAAGAACCGTCTGAACGATCCCGACCGGATGGTCCTGCGCAAGTACGACCCCCGGGTCGGCGCGCACGTCCTCTTCCGTGAAGAACGCTGAAACCCCTCGCCACGGCTCCCCGACAGAGGCCGACGCAGGCGACAGAAAGGCCATGCCATGAGGCGCACCATCCACCCCGTCTCCCGTCCGGTCGTCTTCCGTGACCGCGCGGCCGGCTTCCAGTTGCTCACCCGCTCCACCGTCCGGACGGAGCGCACGGTCGAGTGGGAGGACGGAAACACCTACCCCGTCGTCGACGTCGAGATCTCGTCGGCGAGCCACCCGTTCTATACCGGCAGCACGCGCGTCGTGGACACCGCGGGCCGGGTGGAACGCTTCCAGAGGCGCTACGGCGCCACAGCCCCCGTCCGCCCCTGACGACAGACTCGTTCGATCCTGCCGGGAGGAGACTGCTGTGAAGGTGCGCAAGTCCCTGCGCTCGTTGAAGGCCAAGCCGGGCGCCCAGATGGTGCGCTGGGGGGGCGTGACCTTCGTGCTGAACAAGAAGGACCCGCGCTTCAAGGCCCGCCAGGGCTGACCCCCTGAACCGCGACATCGGACCGGCCCGGCACCCCTGCTCGGTGCCGGGCCGGTCCGTCATCTGGCTTCAACCGTCCCGGCCGCCGCCGTCGCCGAGCCCACGACGACCGGGCCGAGGAGGATTCCGTGCTGGTTCATGGCGCCGCCCAGGCAGGCCCCGCGCGCACGGATCCGGGCGGGGGACAGTTCGGGCTCGTAGACGTAGAGACCAGATGTTGCCGCCGATAAAGTGATCGCTTTGTGCGTGAACGATGGGGAAAGTGACCGGAGTTGTGCGCGGCGGCCTTTGATTTGGTCACAGGAAGATCACTAGGGTGGCCTGGACCCCTCGTTCAAAGGGTCGCTCGCACGAGGCGGGTGACGGCGGCGGGGCGCCGTCCACCGTGCGTCGTGTGGGTGGTTGGAGGAACAAGGAGTTCGTCTTCGTGGCGTCCCACCGTCGACCGAAACAGCCGGGCCGAGCCCGCGTGACCGTACTGACCGCGACAGCCGCCGCTGCCGTGGCACTGGCCTCACAGTCCGCCAACGCGGCCCCCAAGCCCACGAAGGCCGAGGTCAAGGCCAAGGTCGACAAGCTTTACGAAGAGACCGAGCGCGCCTCCAACCAGTACGACGAGGCGAAGGAGGGGCAGGACAAGCTGGAGAAGGAGATCGGCCTGCTCCAGGACAAGGTCGCCCGCGAGCAGGACGAGCTCAACGAACTGCGCTCGGAGCTCGGTTCGATGGCCAGTGAGCAGTACCGTTCCGGCGGTATCGATCCCTCGATCCAGCTCTTCCTCTCCGCCGACCCGGACGACTACCTCGACAAGGCCTCCACGCTCGAGTCGCTGTCCGCGCAGCAGGTCGAGTCGCTCAAGAAGGTTCAGGCGAAGCAGCGGGAGCTGGCGCAGGAACGCGCGGAGGCCTCGGACAAGCTCAAGGACCTCGCCGTTGCCCGCGCCACGCTCGGTGAGAAGAAGAAGGAGATCCAGAGCAAGCTCAGGAAGGCGCAGGCACTGCTGAACACCCTGACCGCCGCTGAGCGTCAGGAGATCGCCGATGCCGAGCAGCGCGCCAGCCGGTCCGCCGCGAGCCGTGTCGACCTCGGCAGCGAGGCGGCAGCCTCCCCGTTCGGTGCCTCAGCCCTGAACGCGGCCGCCTCGCAGATAGGCAAGCCGTACGCCCGCGGCGGAACGGGCCCCAACTCCTATGACTGCTCCGGCCTTACGCAGTGGGCGTACGCGCAGGCGGGTGTGCACATATCCCGGGTCACCTACACCCAGGTCAACGACGGAGCCCACGTCGGCATGAACGCACTCAAGCCCGGTGACCTCGTCTTCTTCAACAACACTGAGCACGTCGGGCTCTACGCGGGCAACGGCCAGGTAGTGCACGCGCCTTACCCGGGCGCCTACGTCCGCTACGAGTCGATGAGCACGATCGGTTCCTTCCAGTTCGGCGTACGCGTGGCCGGCTGACGAAACCCGGTACCGCACTGGGGAAAGCGGCCCTCCGCACGCGTGCGTGCAGGGGGCCGCCGCTGCGTGGCCAACTGATCGTTTCAGCGTGCGATGCCGCCCCGATCGCTGCGCACCGGAGCCGCGGCGCAGGGACGGCTGCGGGTGGATGCCACCAGGCATGAGTCACCAGCAACGCGACGACGAGCTTCTGGTCCCGGTGACTAAGGTCCGCGATCAGCGTGAGCACGGCCTGTCCATTGTCCTTCAGGGGCGGAAGGTGCGGCGGTAGGTGTCAGGTGGGACACCGACGGTGCGGTGGAAGTGGCGGCGCAAGGTGGTGGCGGTGCCCATGCCGGTGGCGGCGGCGATGGTGTCCATGGTGGCGTCCGTGGTCTCCAGCAGTGCCTGGGCGTGGCGGATGCGCTGGGTGTGGAGCCAGCGCAGCGGGGTCGTGCCGGTGAGGTGTCTGAAGTGGCGGCCGAGGTGGCGTGTGCTCATGCGGGCCTGGCGGGCCAGGTCCTCCACGGTCAGCGGCTGGTTCAGTCGTTCCAGGGCCCAGGGGAAGAGCTCGTCCAGGGGGTGGTTGCCCGGGGCGGGGAGCGGGGTGGCGATGAACTGGGCCTGGCCGCCGTCTCGGTGGGGAGGGATGACCAGGCGGCGGGCGATCGCGTTGGCGTGGGCCGAGCCGTGGTCGAGGCGGACGAGGTGCAGGCACAGGTCCATGGCGGCGGCCTTGCCCGCGGAGGTGAGGACGTCGCCGTTGTCGACATAGAGGACGTCCGGGTCGACGGTGGCTCTCGGGTGGCGCCGGGCGAGTTCCCGTGTGTGGGCCCAGTGTGTGGTGGCACGCCGGCTGTCCAGCAGTCCCGCCGCGCCCAGGACGAAGGCGCCGGTGCACAGTGACGCGACGCGCGCTCCGGCCGCGTGGGCCGCGCGCACCGCCTCGATCAGCTCGGCGGGCGGGTCGATGTCGGTGTCGGCCCAGCCTGGAACGATCACCGTGTCCGCGTGCGCGAGGTGGTCGAGCCCGTGGTCGGGCTCCAGGTGGAAGCGGCCGATGCGTACCGGCCCGCTGCCGCACAGGGCGAAGTCGTACCAGGGGTTCACGATGTGGGTCAGATCGGATCCGAAGACCTCGACGGCCACGGCCAGTTCGTAGTGGAGCATGCCGTCGGTGACGGCGAGGGCGACAGCGGGCATGTCCGAAACTGTACGCGGCATGTCGTTTCCGACACTCGTGCCGGATGTCGGCGCAGGGACAGGATGAGGAGGTCAGGCCGCGGCGGATCGACTCCGCAGCGGGCGTCTGCATACAGGGGAGCGGTTTCATGGGGGCAGGTCAGCTGGTGACGGTGTACGGCGCCTACGGTCACACCGGGCGGTTCGTGGTCGCGGAACTGCTCGCGCGGGGGTTCGTCCCGGTGCTGTCCGGCCGCAACGCACAGGCCCTGGACGAGGTGGCCCGCGAGCACGACCTGGAGGCGCGGGCGGCAGCGGTCGATGACGCGGCGTCGCTGGACGGGGCCCTGGCGGGAACAGTGGCGGTCATCAACTGTGCCGGCCCCTTCGCCTCGACCACCGGCCCGGTGATCGAGGCCGCGCTGCGCGCGAAGATCCCCTACCTGGACGTGGCCGCCGAACTCGAGGCGAACCTCGACACCTTCGCCCACTACCGCGAGCGCGCTCAGGACGCAGGTGCGGTGATCGTTCCTGCCATGGCCTTCTTCGGCGGCCTGGGCGACCTGCTGGCAACCGCGGCCATGGGCGACTGGACGGAGGCCGACGAGGCACACATCGCCTACGCACTCAGCGACTGGCACCCCACCGCCGGTACCCGACGCTCCGGCGCGGTCTCCCGCGAGCGACGCGGTGCCCAGCGGCTGCGCTACCGCGGAGGACAGTGGGAACGCCGCACCGACGCGGCGCCCACGATGGAGTGGGCCTTCCCCGAACCGATGGGATCCCGGCCCGTGATCGGGGAGTTCACGATGGCGGACGTCGTCACCGTGGCCCGGCACCTCGCCATCCCCGACGTGACCACCTACATGACTACCCAGGCCGTCCGAGACATTGCCGCGCCCGACACACCGGCCCCGACCGCCGCGGACGAGAGCGGGCGCTCGCACCAGACCTTCCTCGTGGACGTCGTCGTCCGCTCCGACGGAGCCGAACGCCGGGCCACCGCCCGGGGCCAGGACATCTACGCCGTCACCGCGCCCCTCGTCGCCGAGGCCCTCGAACGTGTCCTGGCCGGCCGCACCAAGACCGCCGGTGCCGTCTCCGCAGGCGAGACCTTCGATGCCACCGACTTCTTGCGCGCCCTCGCCCCACACATCACCTTCGACCTGCACCCGCAGAAGCAGTACGCGTGATCGAGGCGCTGACGAGGTGAGACGTCGCAGACCTATCGCTGCGGCACAGGAGACCCGTACGTCGACAACCCCGCCCTGAGTGAACCGGTGGAGCATGCCGGGCGGCACCTGCCTGCTCGAAGGACTGTCTGAGCGAGCAGGTGACCGCCCTGGTCGAGCCGCAATCACCACGCGGCGGCCACGACCGGCAGGCCGTGTCTCTCCGTACAGTCGCCGCGGACGTGCCGCTCCAGCACCCCCGCCTCCTTGGGGAGTTCGTCACCTGACCGGCAACTCCACCCGCATCACGAGGCGGCCCGCCGCCGGTGCGTGATGTGGTTCTCGACGACTCCAGCGTTCCCCTGCGACCCCGCCCGACATCGTGAAGACTGAGTGGAGTTCCTGTGCGGCGAGCAGTGTTGCCCACGGGAACTCTCCATGCGCGACGTGACACAGCACCACCACAGTGCCATTCCGACGAAGTCCACGAGACGGGGAATTCGCGTCATGAGCATCGGTATCAGAGCCCTGCGGTTCGCGGCCGCCGCCACCATCCTGGCCGCCGTCTGCACCCTCACGCCGGCCACGGCCGGCAGCGCGTCGGCCGACACCAGCCCGACGGCCAACGCGGCAACGGACCTGCCCCTCCCGCCCGGCGCAATATCGAGCCACCCCGCCGCGATCAACGACGACGGGGTGATCGTCGGCTACACCCAAGGTTCCAACAACCAGATGTCTCCGACCCGTTGGGACCCGGACCTCAGCCCCACGACACTCCCGCTGCTGCCCGGCGACCCGATGGGCTATGTCGAGGCCGTGAGCGACGACGGCACCGCCGCCGGCTGGTCGGGGAGCCACCCGGTGCGCTGGGCGCCTGACGGCACGGTCACCCCACTCCAGCCGCTGCCCGGCGACGCCAGGACCGACTTCCGCGCGATGAGCCGCACCGGTATCGCGGTAGGAGAGTCCGCGCTCGGCGGGACCTACCGCGCGGTGAAGTGGCTCCCGGACGGCCAGGCCGTCCAGCTCGCTCCCCTCGCGGGTGACACCCTTGCCATGGCCCTCTCGGTCAACAGCTCGGGCACGGTCGCCGGTGTGTCCTTCTCCGACTACAGCGCCTATCACCCCGTGAAGTGGCTGCCGGACGGCACTTTGGTCCCGCTCGACCCGACCTCGGCCTACTCCACCGCGTGGGTCGTCCAGATCAACGACGCCGGCACCGTGGTGGCGCGGGGAGCCGTGCCGACCGGTGGCCCGAGGAGCCGGTCCCACTCCGTGACGTGGGGCGCCGACGGCACCGTCACGGACCTGGGTCCGGGCTCGAACGCGAATGCCATCAACGCCTCGGGCACCGTCGTCGGTTACGAGCTCGGAGCGGACAGCATCGACTACACCGCCACGAGTTGGAGCCCCGACGGCACCGCCACGGCGATCGGCTCCGCGTTCGAGTACACCACGGCCGTCGACGTCAACGACGCCGGTGTCTCCGTCGGGCACACCGGGGTCATGGTCCCGTCCGACCAGCACCGCTACGCCCTCCGCTACGAATCCGACGGAAGCCTGACCGAGCTGGACGTGACACCGAGCGACAACTACTCCTACACCACGTCCATCAACAACGCCGGCGTGGCCGTCGGCGTCCGGCTCACCTTCCCGACACCGGGAAGCTCCACGCGCACCGCGGTGATCTGGCGACCGTAGCCCCGCCCACCCGTCCGGGGCCGCCCGCCCGTCCGGGCCCACCCACCCGTCCGGGGCCCGCCCACCCGCGGCGGCCCCCGGGCAGTTCGCGTCGGTGAGGGCTGGTCGCGGCACCCCGCGCGCCCCTTTCGAGGCGCCGTCCGCGGATTACTCCCCGGGGAGTAATCCGCACCCGCCGTCGCCCCCAGCAGTACGCATCACCTCGCCCTCCCGCCCGACGAAAGCCGTCGTTCTCACCGGAAGTCTGGGGACCGAAGCAGACATCACCCGGAGGGAGATCGGTCGATGAGGGCCGGAGAGACAACCACGTCGAGGACGGGACGCAGGCGAGCCGTTCCATGGGCGGTGCTCGGGCTGTGGATTGCCGTGATCGCGCTCGTCGGGCCGTTCGCCGCCAAGCTCGGCAGCGTGCAGCACGACAAGGTCACCGACTACCTGCCGGCGAGCGCGGACTCGACGCAAGTGGCGAAGATCGAGGAGAAGTTGCCCGGGGGCGAGACCACCGAGATGGTGCTCGTCTACCACCGGGACGGCGGGCTCAGCGCCGCCGACCGGGAGACCGCGGCCAGGCAGGTCGCGGAGATCACCCGGCAGCACGCGCTGATCGGCGGTGAGCCCAAGGGGATTCCGTCCAAGGACGGCACGACCCTGATGTACCCGGTCGCCAGCAACGAGCCCGGGGCGGACGAGGAGAAGCAGGATCAACTCGTCACCGACGTCCGCGAAGTCGCCCAGGGCGGAGGCGGGTTGAGCGTCGATGTGGGCGGCACCAGCGCGCTGGGCACCGACTCCGGCGCGGTCTACGACTCGCTCGGCGGACCGCTGCTCTACACCACCGTCGCCGTCGTCGCCATACTGCTGATCCTGATCTACCGCAGCCCCGTGCTGTGGCTCGTGCCCCTCGTCGTCGCCGGGATCGCCGACTACATGTCGATGGGCGTCGCCTACGGCCTCAACCAGGCCTTCGGCACGACCGTCTCGGGGCAGAGCTCGGGCGTGATGACGATCCTCGTGTTCGGGGCGGGCACGGACTACGCGCTGCTGCTCGTCTCGCGCTACCGGGAGGAGCTGCGGCGCATCGAGCGACCGTACGAGGCCATGCTCGCCGCCCTGCGCGGCTGCGGGCCCGCCGTGCTCGCCTCCTCCGGCACCGTCGCCGCCGGACTGCTGTGCCTGCTCGCCGCCGACCTCAACAGCAGCCGGGGCATGGGCCCGCTCGGCACCGTCGGTGTGCTGTGCGCGCTGATCGCGATGCTGACCCTGCTGCCCGCCCTCCTCGTACTGGTCGGACGGCGGGTGTTCTGGCCGCTCGTGCCCGCCTTCGGGAGCACGCCCAAGCAGCGGCGGAGCCTGTTCTCGGCGATGGGCAGTTCTGCCGGTCGCAGGCCGCTGACCGTCCTCGCGAGCGGTGCCGTGCTGCTCGGCGCCCTCGCCCTCGGCTCACTCAACCTGCCGGGAGCGCTCAAGCAGGAGGACTCCTTCGTCAAGAAGCCGGAGTCCGTCGTCGCGATGGAGACCGTTGCCAAGGCCTATCCCGGGCAGGGCAGCCAGCCCATCGACGTGATCACCCCGCAGGACCGCGCCGACGAGACCCTCGCGACCGTCCGCGGCACACCGGGCGTCGGCAGCGCGGAGAAGGGTCGTACGGGAGACGGCTGGACCGAGATCTCCGTCTTCGCGAAGAGCGCACCCCAGTCGGCGGGGGAGACCGCCACCATCAAGTCCCTGCGGAAGGAACTGAAGGGCTCCTACGTCGGCGGGGACAGCGCCCAGCAGATCGACCTGGAGGTCACCAACGCCCGGGACACGAAGATCGTCGTACCGCTCGTCCTCGTCTCCGTGATGCTCATCCTGATCATGCTGCTGCGGAGTCTGGTGGCCCCGCTGCTCCTGGTGGTCGCGGTCGTCGCGGTGTGGGGCGCCTCCCTGGGGATCGGCGGACTGGTCTTCGAACCGCTCCTTGGCCTCAAGGGCACCGATCCGGGGCTCGGACTGTTGTCCTTCGTGTTCCTGGTCGCCCTCGGCGTCGACTACGGCATCTTCCTCATGCACCGGATGAGGGAGGAATCCCTGGCGGGAGCGGAACCGGCCACGGCGGCACTCACCGCACTGCGCACCACCGGCGGCGTCATCGCCTCCGCGGGACTCGTCCTCGCCGCGACCTTCGCCGTGCTGACGAACATGGGCCTGGTGCAGCTGGTCCAGCTCGGCTTCGTGATCGCCGTCGGCGTCCTGCTCGACACCTTCCTCGTCCGGACGTACCTGGTGACCAGCGCCAGCGTCGCACTGGGCCGGAAGGTGTGGTGGCCGGGCGCGCTCTCACGGCAGCCGGCGCCGGCCGAACCGGCCGGGGCGAGCGGACCGGCCGAGCCGCCCCGGCAGCCGGAAACCGTCAACGCCCCCTGAGCACCTGACCGATGGCCTCGATCGAACGCTCTGATCGAGCACGCTGATCGTGCACCTTGATCCGGCGGGCCCGCCCGGGCGGCTCTCCTTCTGGAGGGGCGCCCGGGTTCCCGCACGAGTACCGGAAGATGGAGCCGTGGAAGAACGGGGAACGACCACAGGGGTAAGGGACCGGTCGGCGGCGGACATGTCGCATACGGCGGACGATGGCGGCGGACGGTCCCGTCGCGCCGAGCGCATCATGTCCGCCGTCAACCGCGAACCGCTGACCGCACCGCACCGCACCCGCAACGACGCGGTCCTCGCACTGGGCGTCGCCGTGCTCGCCGCAGCCATCACCCTGACGGGCGGCGAGGGGACCCGGCCCGACCATCTCAGCTGGATGCTGCTGCTCGCCGGGCACGTGCCCCTCGTATGGCGGCGGCGCAGTCCGCTGGTGGCCCTGCTCGGGGTGGTGGCGTGCATGGCTCCGTACTACGCCTTCGACTACAACCCCGCCCTGCCCGCCCCTGCGATCGTCCTGGCGCTCTACACCGTCGCGGCGACCGGCACCCTACGCCGCACGCTGCTCACCGGTGTTGCCGTCCTCGGCCCGACAGTGATCAGCAACGGCCTCACCAACCAGGAGGGGGCCGGTGAGTCCCTGGAGATCTCCGGCTGGATCATCGCGGTGCTGTTCATCGGGATCGCCGTCCGCTACTACCGCTTGTACGTCGCCTCCATAGTCGAGCGGGCCGAACGGGCCGAACGCACCCGGGAGGAGGAGGCCAGGCGCCGCGTCGCCGAGGAGCGGCTGCGGATCGCCCGTGACCTGCACGACCTGCTCGCGCACAGCATCACGCTCATCGGCGTGCAGACGTCCGTGGCGGCCCACGTCCTGGCCGCCGACCCCGAGCGCCTCGACCGCGAGGCGGTCGCCCAGGCCCTGGACGACATCGCGGGGACCTGCCGGACCGCCCGGGGGGAACTGCGTACGACGCTGGAGGTGCTGCGGGCGGATGACCCGGTCGCGGGAGCGGACGCGGACCCCGGATCGGGGTCCGGTTCTGTCTCCGGGCCCGAGGACATGCGGGGGCCGCTGCCCGGGATCGACGGGCTGTCCGGTCTCGCGGAGACCGGCCGGGTGGCCGGGGCCAAGGTCGAACTGTCCGTCCGCGCGGAGGACATCCCGCCCTCCGTGGGCGCCGCCGCGTACCGGATCGTGCAGGAGGCGCTCACCAACGCCGTACGTCACGGTGGCCGCGAGGACCTCACCGTGCGGGTGGGTCTGTGGACCGCGGACGGCGCACTGCGGGTGAGTGTCAGGGACGACGGGACGGGCGGCGGGGTGGGCCCCTCCCACGGCCCGCCGGGATTCGGGCTCATCGGAATGCGGGAGCGGGCCCGGAGCGTGGGCGGCACCCTGAACGCCGGTCCGGGACCCGCAGAGGGCTTCGAGGTGACCGCCACACTGCCGCTGTCCCTCGAGGACGGGGTTCGATGACCATCCGCGTACTGCCGGCCGACGACCAGAACCCAACTCCCTGTCGTCGCAAGGGCATCGCTCTGTTCGGTGCGCAGAAGACCACGCGTTTCGCTCACGCAGGGGCCCAAAGGCTGACTCATCCGCGATGGGCGGCGGGTACGGGGACACGCGCACAGCGTTCCGCGCCGACTCCCCGAGTTTCGCGTGACGCTGTGAGGTTTTCTTGACCCAGCGGTGATGTTGAGAAGGCGATTCGGGGGCACAGGAATCCGGCACGGTCCATGCGTGCGGCAGGAGGAACCAGTGGCCGGTCATGAGGTGTACGCCGTCGGAGCGTCGTCGGCGGTGGCAGCGATTCTGCTCTTGCGATGGTGGCTGGCGGGCCGGAACAGCAGCCCGTGCACTCCCGCTGCGTACCGCCGAGCATCCCGTCGGGCGACGCTGAGGGATGCCTGGCGCATGGGCTCCGCCACCACCGAAGCCGGGCAGCGTCCGCCGTCGGATGCACCCTGCGCTCAACGGACGGTACGGGAGGCCGAAGACCTCGTGCGGGGCTACTGGCTTCAGATCAGTCCCCTCTACCTGCCCCAGCATGATCGCCATCAGTACTGAAAACCAGAGTGACGCGTACGAATGAAGGCCCCTAGCTCTCCTGCAAGGTGCCCCGGCGTTCCCGGTCGGGCAGCCGCAGGAGTGAGGCGCCGAGCGGGGTGAGGGTGTGCAGGACCGTGTTCGCGTGGCGATGGCTGGAGATGAGTCCCGCGTCGCGCAACACCGTGGTGTGGTGGCTGGCGTTGGCGGCGGACACCGAGACCGCACGGGCGATCTCCGAGTTGGTGGCTCCGTACGTCACCGCGAGCAGTACGGCGGCGCGGGTACGTCCGAGCAGTGCCGACAGCGGTGCCTCGCACGAACTGGGCCGGGACGCGCGGTCGGCCGGGGCCAGCGGGTAGAGCAGGACGGGCGGCAGGTCGGGGTCGGCGAAGGTGACCGGTTTCTGCCAGCAGAAGTACGAGGGGATCAGGAGCAGACCGCGACCGTCCAGACGCAGATCACGATCGATGCCCCCCACGTAGTCGACCTCGAGGACGGGTGCCTTCCAGCGCATGGCCGGTCCCAGTCCCCTGAGCAGTCCCTCCGCTCCGCCGTGCAGCAGAGCGCGGCTCTGCCGTGCGCCTTCGGCGTCGATGCGGGACTGCATGTGGTCGAGGTAGGGAGCGATGACAGCCTCGTGATACCTGCGCAGCGCCGTGCCGAGATCCGCGCGGACGTCCTGGTCGGCCAGGCGGTACATCTCGCTCGGCACCCTCCGCACCTGGGCCAGTAGACCGATCTCCTGGCGGACCCGGGCGGACGGCGTGTCGAGGATGGCGTCGAGCCCGGCTCGCAGCCCTTGGTCCGCCTCGGCCGGCGTGAGGAAGTCGGGGAAGTAGGACGCGCGGGGGAACAGCGGAATCAGCAGGGTCCGTACGACGGAGCCCAGCTTCTGGTCCGCGATGGCGGCGAGGGCGTCGCGGTACCAGGCGGCATAGGCCCAGCGCCCGGCCTGGGACTGAAGTCGGTGCAGGCTGGCGGTGATCTCCCATAACGGGTCAGGGCGTTCGGCGAGTCTGGTCCGCGCGAGATCCTCCGCCGTGAAATGGATACGCAGCACGGTCCCCCCATGCGTCACTCCTGGCCCGGTGGGGTCGACAATGCCCCACCGCCGCATGAACACAAAGACGGGACCAAGCCATCCTCGGCCGTGCGCGACGGCGTCGTAGGCGGAGAAGAGTCCTCCCCTACGTCCGGTGGCGGAAATGCGTCATGGCGTACGGCCGAGCCGTCATCCCGGTATCAGAGCGGCCACCTCCGCGCGTATGGCGGGCAGGTGGGACCAGACCGTGCCCGGGCAGTCGGTGGCCGCCCAGTCGAGGTGACCTCCGATGACGGGCGCCGCGCGGGTGACGCCGCTCACCGGATTGCGGTAGAGCACCTTGCCCGCCGGGACGAGCGCGTGGCGCCCTACGAGGTCGGCCAGGAGCTGGACGAGTGCGGTACGCGCGGCGGTCGTCGGGGGAGTGGTCGTGAACGTGCCCAGCAGGGCGATCCCGAGGTTCCCGCTGTTGTATCCCTGGACGTGCGCGCCGGTGACCATCCGCCCTGTCGCATCGTGGGCTGCCGTGCCGTCGGTACCGGACCAACGCCCCTCGTACACCAGGCCGTTCCTGTCGATCAGGAAGTTGTAGCCGATGTCGCCGTAGCCCTTGCCCACGGTGTCGTTGCGGTAGATCGCCCGCACCACGGCGGCCGGATCGGGATCGGTGCTGCCGTCGTCGGTGTGGTGCACGGTGAGCGTCTGGACCGGGTAGTACTCCGGCGGCCAGATCTCCGTACCGCCGGCGGTGTACCGCAGGGTCTCGTCCGCGCCCCAGGCGGCACGTGACCGCAAGGTGTACGCGGCGGAGGCGGCGGCAGCCGCGGGCAGCCGGGGGACGACGCTCAACGCTCCGGCGACTCCGAGCGCCCCCAGGAACACGCGGCGCGGCACCAGGGGCACCGGGCGGGCGGGGCGTCGGGCACCTGCGGGGTTCGGGTCCGTCATCGCGGGGTCCTCCTGTGCATGATCCGGGCCGGTCGAAGCTGTCCGCTCCCTCGCACGGAAGCGGACAGCCGGTGGAACGTGGTAGCGCCGACCGCGGGCCTACAGCGCGCAGGCGGGCTTGGGGCTGTAGAGACGGGACCAGGTGCTGGAGCCGACGATGCCGTCGGCGCCGCCCGTGGTGCCGTTACAGGTCTGCACGTAGTAGATGCCGGCCGCGGTCTTCTGGCCGTAGTCCCCGTCCACGTCGATCCACGTGGGGTAGTTGCTGTAGAAGTCGATGAGGCACTGCACCTGGCGGACGTTGTTCCCCTTGTCACCGGGGTGGACCGTGGGCCTGGCGCTGTCGGCGATGTAGTTGCAGTTGTCCTCGGCGGCGGTGGCGCCGGCGGAGGGCGCGCCCGCGAGGACTCCTCCGGCGGCGAGTACGAGGGTGCCGAGCAGGAGGGCGGAACGGTGGGTGCGCATGTCGTCTCTCCCGATGTGAGGGGTTCGTGTGACGGAAGAAAGACTGCGCGGTGACACGACGACCGGTCCACGAGATTCGAACAGCCCGAAAGAACCCAGGTCACGGCGGCGGAGCCCCCTCCCGCGCCAGGACTTTCACGCTGCTTGACCTGTTGGTCACTCAGCTCGACTACCCCAGCTGAAAGATCACCGGGGTGAGCGCGAACAGAACACGGGCGGCCGATGCCCCTCTGACAACCACTGTCGCGCTCCTCGCGGCCACACCCACGCCGGCATTGGCGGCCACGCCCGGCCGTCCGTTCGCCCCGACGGCAGTCATGTGATCACCGCCGGCCCGGCAAACTCGCCTCCTAGTACTCCAGTGTGACTTCGCGATCTAGGTATCCGAGTGGCTGGTGAGCCGTCGTCGGTAGTGGGCACGTCTGGCCTGTGCCTGATGGAGCCTGTGCCAGATTGACCAGGCCAGAAGGTGGTGCGGCGGTGTGGCCGGTGGTCTGAAGAGCGTGCCGATGAGGTGTCGGATCTCCGGGATAGTCAGGTCGATCGGGTCGCAGCTGCGGACTGGGCGGTTCGGGTCGGTGCTCCGGTCTGGCTTCGCGCTGGCGGCAACGGCGGTGAGGAAGGCCAGCGCGAGCATGGCAAGGGTGATGTGGCGGTGCCAAGAGGTCCAGTGGCGGACCTGGTAATGGTCCAGGCCGACCTGGCCTTTTGCGGCTTGGAAGCACTCTTCGATGCACCACCTGGTCCCGGCGACGCGAATCAGCCCAGCCAGGGCCACCTGGCCCGGTGACCAGCACCAGTAAAAGGCAAGTTCGCCGGTTGCGGGGTTGCGGCGGATCAGCAGGAACCGGTTCTTGTCGGCTCCGGTCTGCACCCACGCCCAGGCGTAGTAGCGCGGGCCCTTCGCTCCGGCGCCGGCGCTCTGCCGGTGCCAGGTGTCCCCGGGCAGTGAGGCGGCCACGGCGGCGGCCTGGACCACCGTACGGTTCTCGTTGATCCGCACCTTGGTGGTGCAGGCGACTGCCAGGACGTAGCCGATTCCGCGTGCCTCAAGGGCGGACCGAAGCTGTGGGTCCTGGCCGTAGACCTCGTCGCCAGTCACCCAGTTGGAGGCGCACCCGGCGTCCAAGGCCGCTTCGATCATCTGCCAGGCCAGGCGGGGCTTGGTGGCGAACTCGACCTTCTCGGGAATCCCGGAGCCCGAGCGGCGATCGGGATCCTGGCACCAGGTGTGTTCGGGGAGGTAGAGCCGACGGTCAATCAGGGCCTGGCCTCGCGAGGACGCGTAGGCGAGGAACACCCCGACCTGGGAATTCTCGATCCGACCAGCGGTGCCGGTGTACTGCCGTTGCACGCCAGCCGAACGCAGGCCCTTCTTCAGGAACCCTGTCTCGTCCACGATCAACACGCCGTCCCCGCCGAGGTGGTCCAGCACGCAGGAGCGGACCTCGTCGCGCACCCCGTCGGCGTCCCAGCGTGCGCTACGCAGCAGCCTCTGCATCGCGCCGGGGCGGGCATGGCCAGCCTCTTCGGCCAGCTGCCAGCAGTTCTTGCGTTCGACGCCGGACAGCAGTCCGAGGATGAACGCCCGTGCCGTCGCCCGCGGTTCCACTCAGCGAAACCGGCCCGCGATGCGGGCCATGGCCTGGTCGAACATCGCCTGCCATCGGGCCGCGTCTATGCCGTGGCCCGTGGCCATCGCACTATCTCCAGGAGTCCACACAACCCCTGATGATCACGCGTTGGCCGTTCTCATATTCACCCGGGCCCAGCGCAAAATCGCGAGGGCCGACCGGATGGGGATGGCGCGCTCTCCCCCGAGGCGGCTGATCCACCTGTCAATCCCTTTGCGTGACCGAGCAGGTCGCCCCTAGCGTGCAAGCGCACAGGAACCGCGCGCCAGGGCAGCGCGCCACACGAATGAGGAGCAACCGCCGTGGGAACCATGGTCTCCGTCAGGGGCTGGCTGCAGTGTGACGAGGGACAGCTGGCCCAGATCAAGGAGATCGTGGAAGCAGACGATCCGGAGCGCACCTACAGCGGGGGCTGGGCCTTCCCCCCTCGGCAGTACAACGCCGTCAGGTGGGCCTTCTACGGGGGAAACATCCGCGCGGTGACCCTCGACTGGTTCCAGGAGAGGTTGCGTCAGATCGCCCAGATCCCGGCCTCCGACCAGGATGACGAGTACGACGACAGGCCCCGGGGGCTGTTTCTGGTCAGCCACGACGTCGACGGCATGAGCGAGTGGAGAGTCCACAACGGAGGCCTAGCGATCGGCCTCCCGGATGGGGATTACCACTACCTCGACGCCTAGCCCGATCACGAAGTCGCTCTGGAGTACTAGGACGGCACGGCTCCAACCTGCCTTGCTGCGCCCATCACGGGCGGTTGCGCACGCTACAACCCTCCTGGTCAGGTCCGTGCGTGTTGCGGACCGTTCTGGGAGTGCGTCACGAGTGCACGGGGACACAACTGGTCGGGACCGTCCGCAGTACAGGCCTGCATCAGGCGATAATGATCGTCAGCTGCCTGTGCGTATTACTTGGGGGGTTTTGTGAGTCTGAGTCCGCGCGAGGTGTTTCTCCGGCTTGTTCATGGGGTCGCTGAAGGGAACTCAAGCGAGTTGCCCGACCTGTATGGCGAGGTGACCGATGTCCGTCATCCGATGGCGACGCCGGAGTCCGAGCCGTTGACGAGTCGGCGTGCGCTCCGGGAGCACTTCGCGGTGCCGCCGGAAGTTCGGGAGACCTTGCCGAAGAGGAGGGTCGTCGATGTCGTCGTTCACGAGACCGCCGATTCTGAAGTGATCGTCGCCGAGTTCGCCTACGAGTTCACGTTGCCGGACGACTCCACGGCCAAGGTGCCCTGCATCTTCGTCATGCGTGTGCGGGACGGTCAGATCATCGAGTCACGCGACTACATCGACCCGATCCGTACGTACACGGCACGCGGGGACCTTGACTGCCTCATCGCCTCGCTGCGCAAGGGCGTTTCCTGACCCCTGCTTTCCGAGGTGGGCTGTCCAAGAGCTGGCCAGAAACACGGAAGTGCTCTTGACCTGCAACGAGAGCCCGCGCAATCGTCACCGAGGCGACGGGCATTTGGGTGGGCATCCCGTCGGATTGTCGATGTAACGACAAGACTCACCCCCCGTCGATAGGCTCGGACAACCTGTCACCGACAAGCCCCTGGGGGTCTCGTGACACCACATCCGCTCGCCGGATTATCCAAAGGGTTACGCCGTATCGCGGTCCTCACCGTACTCGCCCTGACCGTACCGCTGACGGCCACCACCGCCGAGGCGCACGGCGGCGTGGAGGCCGCCCCGGGCAATCCCGTCATCGCCTGGAACATCCACGCTCAGACCGCCATCTACGACACCGCCAAGCAGTCGCCCACCGCCGGCACCCGCAGCTTCGCCATCGTGCAGGGCGCCGTGTACGACGCGGTCAACGCCATCGCCGGCCGCCCGTATGAGCCCCTGGTCAGCGCGCCCCGCAGCCGCCCCGGGGACTCCACCGCCGCGGCGGTCGCCGCTGCCGCCCACGACACGCTGCTGTGGCTCTTCCCCGCGCAGGCCGAGTCGCTGAACGCCCGGTACGACGAGGCGCTGGCCGCGATCCCCGACGGCCGTGCCGAGGACGCCGGGGTGGCCGTCGGCAGGGCCTCCGCCGCGGCGATGACCGAGAGCCGCCGTGACGACGGCTTCGACCCCACCGCAACGTGGACCGTCGGTACCAAGCCGGGCGAGTACCGGCTCACCCCGCCCGGCTACGTCAACGCCGGCGCCTGGGTGCCGAACCTGAAGCCGTTCGTCATCCCCGACGCCGGCGCCTACCGGGTCAAGCCCCCGCCGGCTCTGACCAGCGCCGCATGGGCCCGCGACCTGAACGAGGTCAAGCGCCTCGGCGCGGCCACCAGCACCGTCCGCACCGAGGACCAGACCGAGGCAGCGATCTGGTGGGACGACCCCCAGATGGTCGAATGGTCGATCACCCGGCAACTCGCCGACGCGCACCGCCTCAGCAGCCTCCGGACGGCGCGGCTGCTCGCCATGGTCTACGTGGCCTCCGCCGACACCCTGATCGCCTGCTACAAGGCCAAGGCGCACTGGAACTTCTGGCGCCCGGTGACGGCCATTCCCCTCGCCGGCACCGACGGCAACGCGGCCACCGATCCCGACCCGGACTGGACGCCGCTGCGGGTCACCGCCCCGTCGCCGGAGTACCCGTCGGGCCACGCCTGCTTCACCACGGCGGTCATGACGGCCCTGGGGTCGTTCTTCGGCCGCGACGACCTCACGTTCGCCGCGTACAGCCCCGCCTCCGGCACGACCCGCCACTACGACAGCCTTCGGGCGGCGACAGCCGAGCTCATGGAGGCGCGAATCTGGGCCGGCGTGCATTACCGCTTCGCCACCCAGCACGGGCACCGACTCGGGCTGGCGGTCGCCTCCGACGTCCTCAGCCGCGCCTTCCAGCGGCGCTGACGCGGCCGTCCCTTCCACTACTGCCGGGAGGCTGGCTCGTTGACGGCACCGACTCCGGAACGGCGACCGAGCGCAGCTCAGCGAGGGCGGGCTGTGGAGAGGATGACTGGTCTCCGGCCAGGAAGATGGTCGTTGCTGCCGGCAGGCCACAACCCTGAGCACCCAACGGAGTTCCTCGTGCAACAGAAGGATCTTGGTCGATCTCCTGCCTATGAGGAACTCCGTTGCCGCTCGGACAGCCCACGTGGTGACACCGCGCGGTGGCCGTTGCAGGCCACTACTGACAGAAGAGCGAGTCCAGCGTCAACGCCGGTACGGTCGCCGTCCTGAACGACAACCGGCAGCTGCACCAGCTGGCGGGATCTTGGACGGGCCGCCGGCGCTGCCCATTCACTCGCCAGAAGAATCGAGGGCAAAGACCTGGGCAACGGGGGCTCACGCCTGAGCCAGTTGGAAAAAGATCAACTCGTAATGGGTAGATCATCATCAAGTCACGCGGGCGCTCACCAGGCCAGACACCCTCTCTTTCAGTCATCGATTCCTCCCCACAGGAAAGAGCGGGATTATGGCAACAGCGACTTCCAGGCGCTCCCTCGCAACAAAGACCGCGGCCCGCGTCGGCACGGTGGTCGGCAGCGTGGCGCTCGTACTCGGCATCACTGCCGGAACGGCCCTCGCGGACCCGCGGGTGCAGTGGAGCGGCGACTTCAGCTGGCGTGCGACGCAGGTGAAGCGGCTGGCGAACTGCGCCTCCACGCATTTCTACAACGGCACTCAGCAGGCTGCGGGTTCGACGGGCGACGCCTCGACCGGGGCCAAGCTGACCGCCTGCGATGGCGCGGGATCCGACCCCAAGTGGGACGGCTTCCATCTCCTCGCCGCCTCCGTCCAGACCATCAACGGCAGAAAGGTCGGCTACCGCTCGGACCAGTCGTGCCCGCCCAAGCGCGGCTCCCAGTACATCAAGTGCTGGTACGTCGGCGGCAAGACCAAGGGCAACCCGGTCATCACCGTGTCGATCATCGACACCGGCTATGGCGGCGAGGACGTGGCCGTGGACTGGTATTACCTGTAATTTCGGCTTCCCACGAAGGAATTCGGTGGCCCGGCGCGTCGAGCGGCAGAGCGTCGAGCCACCGTCCTCCACTCACGCCAGCTCACGACCTTGCGCCTCCTTACGCCCCGCACGAAAGCTAGTGGCAGGCTGACCACCAGGCATTCGACGAGCGCGACCTGCGGGATCCGATCATGTCTGCATCCGGGCCGACCGCATCGACCTGCGCATCCACCTCACCGAGGCGGAGTCCTGCCGCGCCCGGTGCTGATGGGCGCGCGCGGACGGCACCAAGGAGCTGCCCACGATGGCCGACGACTCCCGCGAGTCCGCCGAGTCCTGGGCCGACCTGCTGCGTGACCGCGCCCGCCGCGACCCCGATCGAGTACGGGCTGATAAGGCGTGCTCCTCCCGCAAGAACCGCGCCTACCTGCTTAGCCCTGGGATCCGCTGCACCATCCCGGACAAAGCCGACCAGGCCCGCAACCGCCAGAAGCTCGGCTCGCGTGGCGGCCGCCCGCCGTATTTCGACCCGGTCGACTACCGAGAGCGCCACGCGGTCGAGTGCGGGACCAACCGCCTCAAGAGGCACCGGGCTGTCGCCACTCGATACGACAAGCTGGCAGTCCGCTACGCGGCAACCGTTCTCATCGCAGCCATCAACGAATGGCTGTGACCAGGGCCTTCAAAGCTCATAAGGGGCGCCCCGGAAATACATACTCATGTGCGCGCGGGGACGGTCACCGCGCCCGTGCGCGGCATCGGAGCGGTCAGCAGGTGCCATCCGTTTCGCCAGCTCCCGCAGCGTTTCGAGGCCGGCCAGCACTTCCGTGCGATTGTCCGCCCTTTTCATCCACGCTGGCAGTCGCGCGAACATCGACATCGTCGGCCGCACGCCACCGCGCTCTCGCAATTGCGCCCCGACGTAGGCAGACAGCTCGTCGACATGCTCCTCGTTGTAGGCCCACAAGATGTGGCCGGCGCAACGGGTCTGCAGCCACAGCGGCTGCTGGAAGAACGGGTCCTCACTACCGCCCAGCACCGCGCCGACCAGCCCAGCCCCCCGCACTTCAGGTTTCCAGTCGGCGACGGCACCGCACCCTCCACAAGCCAGACGACGCGGCTGGAACAGGAGCTCGCTGAAGTATCTGGGGTCAGGAAGGCCAGGCCGGGGGATCACGAGAGCACGGCCCCCGCCACGCGGACAGACCACAAGCACCCGACCCCCGAACCGAGCCAGAATGCCCCCTGGGTCATTGTGACGGACGAGATCAGTACGCGGCTCGGAATCCATGACAGACACCATCGCAGGCCCGCGACACGAGCAGCTAGCGGATTCTCGAGCATGCCCACAGCGCGCTACCAGCCACTTTCGCTACACGGCCTAGTCCCGTCAAGAAGATCATCGACGACATTGAGGAACTGCTGGCGTTTTACGACTTCTCCGCCGAGCACTGGATCCACCTGCGCACGACCAACCCGATCGAGTCGACGTTGACCACGCTCCGCCCGCGGACCAAGTCCCCCGGGAGCAGGCAGCGCGGCCCGACGGCGGGCCGTCAATGCACCCCACCTCGTCGCCCTCGGCCGCTCCGGAGCCCGCTTCGAACGCGGCCACTTCGTCGAACGCCCTGAAGCACAAGCAGCGTGAATGGCCTCAACAAGCACGCATGGCACGTGACTTAATCCAGGGCTGCCGCGCGGGCCCAGTACTCGCGGATCACCGCCAGGTTACGTTCGAAGACCTCATCGCCACGACGGCTGGCGAAGATCCCCGGGATTGCCAGAGATCGTCCCCTCGCCCGGTGCACACGCACCTCCCACCATGCCCCGCTGCCTGTCCGGTGTCTCCGCGGCTCGATCTTGGTGATCTCACTCCACGCTATGGATCTGCGAGTCACGAAGGTGGAGAACTGCATCCGGTCAGGCGCGAGGAGCGTTCGGCCATATCCGCGGTTGATCATGTAGAAGAGCGAAGAGAGCCAGACGGCGCCGACGACGCCAGCCCACCACCAGCGTTCCGTCGTGGCTGTCGCCTGCGTCGCCACCGCCATGCCCGCGAATAGCAGCGTCGAGACCGCGGTCCACCACCAGTTCCTACGCCGGGCAGCGACGTCGAGACCGATCCATATCTCCGGCACGCGCTGATGCTATAGACAGCCCGGATGAAACCCCGTCCACAGTTCCTGACAAGGCCTCGTGCGTTGGCAGGTGGTGCTGAGTGCGTACGCGTTTCGGTGCGTAGGGGTCGCAGCCGTTCGTCGTCCGTTTCATGCCGTGTGGGTCAGCCAGCGCTGCAGGGTGGTGTTGATGCTGGAGGGCAGGGTGCTGAGCTGGTCGATGGCGTCGCGGTCTTCGGGCCGCGGCGGGATGCCGGCGGCGGTCAGCGCGGCGTGCAGGGCCAGGCGGCGCTGGTCGCGGGGGGTGATGAGGATGCTGAGGCGCTCGGCGGGATTGGGCGGTGGCAGCAGACAGTCCGTGTCCTGCCCGGCTGCCGAAGGCCACGGGGTCTGCGCCGGGTCGGCGGCGTAGGGGTCGACGAAAGTCTGCGGCGTGTGGTGTCCCAGGGTGATGCTCACGTCGGTCTCCTCCAGCTCGGGTGCATGTGCAGGGGGAGAGCCCCGCATGACTGTCTGCGGTTGCGGTTGGCGGGGGATGTCACGCCGACGGCGTCATCGGCGGCTCATCGTCTTCTCCGACCAGCACAGCGGCAGACGGACCGCGCGTGAACAGCCGCATCCCGACGCCGGCATAGAGGCACAGCGCTTTTACGCCCTTTCGAGCGACGGTCAAGCAGTTGCTGAGGTGGCGTGTCCTTGCAACAAGTGGGAGGTGCTCGCGGCGGAGCCTTGACAGCCTGAGCCCCGGAAGCCGACGACCCGTGTGTGCCGGCATGCCGCAGACGGTGGGACTCGCCGCGGGATCGAGTACAGCGGTCCATGCCCATCCGGGCTTGCGTCCCAGAAGGCCACGGACACGTTCGCACGTGGTGAACTTGGCGGCGACGCGTTCAGGGCACATCGCGGCCTGGACGACTTCCACGAACGCCCGCAGCATCGACCCGTCCAGCGGCCCCTGGCGGGTGTGGAGAACGCCGGGGGAGTCGAGCGGCTTACGCCGAGGCGCTGGCGCACAGCGTCGACGTAGCACAGGCAGTAAGGCTGGCCGCGGACAAGTGAGCTGTCCGTGTCTGCGAGCATGCGCAGTTCACCGACGCCCAGTCCCAGGCGCCGGTGATCGAGGAGTCGCAGCCGCAGGCTATCGCTGGAACCGGGGGAGTGGGGGTACACATCTGTGAGCCCGTCCGCCACGGACGACAGCGCCGGGGGCCGTCGCACGGCCAAGGATCTGTCGGTGCGGACCGGGGTGGCGGGCACCCTGCGTGCGCTGGGTGTCACGAGCCAGGCGGCGCAGGCGGGATCCTCAGGCGCGGCCACCCGGTCTGCACTCCCCAGCCCCAGCCACACATCATGGCGTCCCTGGCGAATCCGCTCCGTCAGCGACAGCGCTCACGCCTCCAGGAGTCGGCGCTTCTGTTCCTCGAACTCGGCCTCCGTGAGCACACCTTGGGTCTTCAGGTCACCCAGCTGCTTCAGCTGCTCGATCTTGCTGTTCATGTCGGGGGCCGCCGGAGCCGCCGCCGGTGCGGCGTAAGAAGCCGCTTGGGGTTCCTGCTGGGCCGCCCATCGTCCCTGCTGTCGGCGACTCACCCGGTTCGACACGGCGGTCGCCGTTCCGGCGACGACGGCGGTGCGCGCGACCCCGCGGAGGAGACCTGGCATGACTGTTTCCCTTCGGTCCGTCAGCTGTCTATCAACCTGTCCGTCAGCTGCCCGTCGGCGTCGTCGGTTGTCGTTCAGCCGGCGGTCTCGATCGCGTCGAGGGCGGCGACGACCGACGGGACCGGGATCCGCCCGGAGGCGATCATCCTGGCCCCGCCGCGGCGCAGGGCGGCGGCGAAGGGTGCGGCCCACCGGTTCTCGTAGAGCAGGATGCCGGCGGAACAGCCGGGCTCCAGCGCCTTGGCGGCCTCGTCGATGTCGTCCTGGCCGAGCAGTCCCGAGGAGGCTCCGTCGAAGACGGCGAGGTCGAGTTCGCCGTCGCCGGTGAAATCGCCGATCTCCAGGCCGGCCACCGAGCCGTCGTCGTCCTTCCGGATGAACACGAGGTCCAGGATCCGGATGAGTCCGCGGTCCACCAGGTCGACCAGGATGGGGAAGCCCTCGCCCGTCATCCGGTTGCCCGGGAACTCGACGACCAGATAGTCGATCGGACCCACGTCTTCGAATTCGTCGCTCACGGCGTCACCTCTGGTGCTCGTGGCTGTCGTCCCCCCTCGTGGCCCTCGCCCCAAAGCTCCCTGACCCCATTGCATCACCGCGGCCCGGCCCCCGCACCTCGGTGTGCCGTTCACCCGCCCGCTCCACCCGGGTCGCGCCCGCCACGACGGGCGGTTGTGCTGCTGACCATGAGCGCTAGCGGTGACGAACAGCTCTCGGCCACGGAGCGCGGTGAACTGGCCGAGCTCCGGCAGCGGGTCCACGCCCTGGAGAACTCCGGGACGCCCCGAGCCGCCCGGCACCACCCGCTGCGCTCACTCGGCTCGGTCGTGCTGATCCTGCTGGCCGCGCTGCTCGCGATGCTGTCCGTGGTCGCGGTGTGGGCGAACAGCATCGTGCAGGACACCGACCGCTACGTCGACACCGTCGGCCCGCTGGCGAGCGACCCCGACGTCCAGAAGGCGGCCACGAACCGGATCACCGCCGCCGTGCTGGCCCAGATCGACGTGGAGGCGCTGGTCAAGCAGCTCACGGACGCTGCCTCGGCGAAGGGTGTGCCACCGAAGACGGCGAAGCTGATCAACAACCTGGACGGCCCGATCGAGAGCGGCCTCAAGCAGCTGGTCAGCGGCACGGTGGAGCGGGTCGTCACCAGCAGTGCCTTCGAGACGGTCTGGGTCAACGGCAACCGCAGGGCGCACGCGGCGCTGGACAAGGCCCTGACCGGCCAGGCGGACGGCACCGTCAAGGTGGAGAACAACCAGGTCGTCGTCGACCTGGGCCCGATCGTCGCCCAGGTCAAGGACCAGCTGGTCGCCGCGGGCTTCTCGGCCGCCGCCAAGATCCCAGACGTCCACACGAATTTCGTGGTGTTCGCGTCGAAGGACGTCGGCAAGATCAGGTCCTATGTGCGAGTGCTGCAACTCCTCGGCGGCTGGCTGCCCCTCATCGCGCTGCTGGTCGCGGCCGCGGGTGTCTACGTGGCGTTCAACCGTCGGCATGCGCTGATCGGGGCTGCCCTGGCGGTGTTCGCCGCCATGCTGGTCCTCGGCATCGGGCTCACCGTCTTCCGCGACGTCTACCTCAACCACCTGCCGGCCGGCGTCTCCCAGTCCGCCGCGGGCTCCGTGTACGACGCCCTGATCAAGTTCCTGCGGGCCGGTATCCGCGCCCTCGCCGCGGTCGCCCTCTTCACCGCCATCGGCGCCTTCCTCGCCGGCCCGTCCCGGATCGCCGTCGTGACGCGCACGGGCTGCCGCAGGAGCATCGGCGCGCTGCGCGACGTGACGACCTCGGCGGGCCTGCGTCTCGGGGCGGTCGGGCGGTTCGTGCATCGCTTCAAGCGCTGGATCGGGGTGGCCATCCTGGTGGTCGCCGCGATCGTCTTGTTCACCTGGACCTACCCGACCATGGCGGTCGTGGTGTGGACGGCGGTGATCACCCTGGTCGCTCTCGCGATCCGCGAGTTCCTGGACGACGACGGCTCCACACCACCCCCCGGCGAGGACGGCGCGGACTTCAAGCCCGGCTCCGGCGCAGGCCCCGGCAAGGCCGCCGGGGCCGCCGCGCACTGACTCGGCTCGCCGGGCGCCTTCCCAGGGACTACGTTGAGAGCTGGAGCCCGTCGTCGCCGTCCCGCAGACGCAGGACCGCAGACGCAGGACCGCGGACGCGCTGTCGCAGGCCCGCGACCACGGCGAGGACGGAGCACGCTCCGAGCCCGCCCCGGGCCCGGCGGCGCCGGACGCGGCGCCGGCCATAACACGGCCCACGGCCGGCGGCCGGTGGGCGACCACCCGGCGGCCAACTCGGAGCGCACAGCCCACAACTGACGACCCGCCGTCCCCGTGTGGCGATCCGGCTCATCGCGGAGGCGACCATCCCCGGGAGCCGAGCCATGCCCGAGAACCACCTGGACGGCCGCCAGTTGCGGCACCGCACCCCGCAGGAACGGGCCGCGCTCGGCAAGGCGGCGCGGGCCACCGTCCCGCGCTCCAGCCACGCCGAGTTCGCGCCGGGACCGAAGCGGCCGGACCCGCTGGAGATCATCGAGAAGCAGTCGGCGACGCGGCTGCCCGAGCTCGTACCGGTCCGCTACGGGCGGATGTCCGAGTCACCGTTCCGCTTCTACCGGGGAGCCGCCGCCATCATGGCGTCCGATCTCGCGGAGACGCCGAGGACAGGCTTTCGGACCCAACTGTGCGGTGACGCCCACATGTTGAACTTCCGGCTGCTGGCCTCACCCGAGCGCCGCCTCATGTTCGACATCAACGACTTCGACGAGACCCTGCCGGGCCCCTGGGAGTGGGACGTCAAACGCCTGGCCGCCAGTCTCGTCATCGCCGGCCGGGCGAACGGCTTCAGCACCAAGGAGCGGGCCGCGATCGTACGGGCCACTGTGCGGTCGTACCGCGAGAACATGCGTGCCTTCGCCGGCCTCGGCAACCTGGCCGTCTGGTATGCCCAGTTCGACGAGAAGTGGGTGGAGGAGCGGTTCGGGGACGACGTGTCCCACAGGGGCCGCGACCGGTGGACGAAGGCGCTGGCCAAGGCGCGTTCGCACGACACCCTGCAGGTCTTCGACAAACTCACCGTCGTCGTCGACGGCAAGCGCCGTATCGCGCCCGACCCGCCGCTCATCACCCGCCTCGAGGACCTGCTGCCGGACAACCGTCGCGGCCCGCTCGAGCAGCAGATCACGCGGTTGATAGAGCGCTACGGCAAGACCCTGACGTCGGATCGGCGGTACCTGCTGGAGCAGTACCGGGTCGCCGACATGGCGCGCAAGGTCGTAGGGGTCGGGAGTGTCGGCACCCGCTGCTGGATCGTGCTCCTGCTGGGGCGGGACGACGAGGACCCGCTGTTCCTCCAGGCGAAGGAGGCCGACGAGTCGGTGCTGGCGCAGCACGTCGGAGCCACCACGTACCCGACCCAGGGCGAGCGGGTGGTGTCGGGGCAGCGGCTGATGCAGGCCACCAGCGACATCTTCCTGGGCTGGGAGCGGGTCGAGGGGCTCGACGGCCGGCGCCGGGACTTCTACGTACGGCAGCTGCGGGACTGGAAGTGGGTCGCCGTGGCCGAGGACATGGTGCCGCGGGGCATGCGGACCTTCGGTGCGCTGTGCGGGGTGACGCTGGCCCGCGCCCACGCCAGGTCCGGCGACCGCGTCGCCATCGCGGCGTACCTGGGCGGCGGCGACTCCTTCGACCGGGCGCTGGTGACGTTCGCCGAGGCCTACGCCGACCAGAACGAACGGGACCACCAGGCGCTCGTCGACGCCATCAGCACCGGAAAACTCCCCGCGGAGGCCGCCTGAGCAGGCACCCGGCCCGGCTCACCCGTCACGGGTGATCACCGGTGCCGGATCCCTCCGCACGCTTGTGGAAGAGGCGCTGAGTGCGACCTCTCGCCAAGGAAGTGAGGAATCGACCATGGCCACCACCACGACGCACCGCCGCTCGGAAACCGCCGAGGCGACCGCCGGCGGACTGACGGTGTTCGCCGCCGTCCTGCTGTTCATCGCCGGTGTCCTGGACCTCTTCCGGGGCATCATGGCGATCGCCAACGACGACGTGTACGTGAACACCCCCAACTACGTCTTCAAGTTCGACCTGACCAGCTGGGGCTGGATCCAGCTGGTCCTCGGAGTGATCGCCATGTGCGTGAGCGCCGGCCTGTTCACGCGCGCCACCTGGGCCAGGGTCCTCGGGGTCGGCATCGCGGGACTGGCGATCATCGGCAACTTCCTGTCGCTCCCGTACTACCCCTTCTGGTCACTCACCCTGATCGCGATGTACGGCTTCGTCATCTGGGGCCTGTGTGTCGTGCGCCGGGAGCGCTGAGCGACGTAGGAGCGCCTACGGCCCGTAAGAGTCGCCACGCGATGGTGGTGACACCGCCGCGCCTCGTCGTGCGGCGCCGAACCCGGGAGGACCCATCGCCGAAGCGACCTCGGAGAGCGGCTCCGGCCCCGCGGCGGGGAGTCAGCCGTCGGAAGCCGACCTGCTGAGAACCATGCTGGGCCGGCCGGAGTACCGCAGGGCCCTGGTGTTCTGCGGGCTGATCGGTGTTCCGGTCGCGCTGATCGCCTTCTGGTTCCTCGTGGCGGTGCAGCAGCTGGAGCAGCTGATCTGGACGGACTGGCCCAAGGCCCTGGGCTGGGAGCAGGCCCCCTGGTGGTGGGCGCTTCCCCTGCTCACCCTCGCCGGTCTCGTGGTCGGCGTGGTGGTCGCGCGGTTGCCGGGCCGGGGCGGACACGTGCCCGCGGGCGGTCTGCACTCGGGCGGTGTCACGAGAAGGGCGCTGCCGGGCGTCGTGCTCGCCGCTCTGGCCGGTCTGCCGCTCGGCGCCGTACTGGGACCCGAGGCACCGCTGATCGCGATGGGCGGCGGACTGGCGCTGTTCTTCGCTCGTCTGGCCCGGGCTCCGGAGACGGAGGCGAGCACCGCGCTGCTGGGCGCGGCCGGAGCGGCGGCTGCCGTCTCCGCGCTCTTCGGGAACCCGATCGTGGGCGCGGTGCTGCTGATGGAGGTGGCCGGGGTGGGCGGCCCGCAGCTGTTCGCGGTGATGCTGCCGGCCCTGCTGGCCAGCGGAGTCGGGGACCTGATCTTCACCGGGTTCGTCCACTGGACCGGCTTCGAGACGGGGAGCCTGGACATCGGCCTGCCCACGCCGCCGCCGCTCGACTGGGCGGACGTGCTGTGGGTGCCGGTACTGGCGCCCGCCCTCGCCCTGTTCGTCCACTGGGCCTTCGTGGGCGGTCGCTTCGCGGCACGCTTCGTGGTGGTCCGGACGGTACGCAACACCACCCTGTGCGCGCTGGCCGCGGCGGTCTGCATCACGCTCTACGCCGTCGCCACGGGGCGCTCGCCCGCCGAGGCGGCCCTGTCGGGCGAGTCCACCCTCTCCGCCCTGGCGCGGGACCCGCACGCGTGGCCGGTGGGTGCCCTGATCGCGGTACTGGCCTTCAAGGGACTGGCGTACGCCCTGTGCCTGGGCAGCCTGCGCGGTGGCCCCGTCTTCCCCGCCCTGTTCCTGGGCGGGGCGGCCGGTGTGCTGCTGGCGCCGCTGCCCGGTCTGGGTCTGGTCCCGGCGATGGCGATCGGGATGGCTGCCTCGGTGACCGCGGCCCTGCGGCTGCCCGTGAGCAGTGTCGTCCTGGTCGTGCTCCTGCTGGGCAACGTGGACACGGTCGCGTTGGTGGTGCTGGCCGCGGTCGTGTCCTTCGTGCTCGTCCAGCGGCTGCCGCAGGGGCCGGATGTCCCGGTGGTCGCCGAGCGGCCGGCCGACCGGACACCTGATCGGGCGGCTCACCGAGCAGACCCCGTCGGCGCTCCCGGGCAGGAGCCTGGGAAGGGCGGGTCATTCCAGTCGCGGGCCCGCCGGCCCGGGTGAGCCCAGACGGCGGACCACCCAGGGTTCACGGGCGATGACGGCACCGGCCGTCAGACACAGGGTGATGACCACGCAGAGCGTGATGAGCCAGGACAGCAGGGTGAAGACGGCGCCGAGCGAGCCGTACTTCTCCAGGCTGTGGTTGAGGGCCCGGGGCACGTACAGCGACGCGGTGGAGGTGAGGACGGCCAGGGCCGTCCCGGTCAGCAACGCGCCCGGCAGCAGTGGCCGCCAGGGCACGCGTGCGACCAGCAGCAGGTGCTGTGTCCACCACCAGATGCCGACCTCCGCGATCAGCAGCAGCGGCACGCCGAGCCACAGGCCGAGGCCGAACCCGTCGCGCAGGCTCCCCTGGACCGCGAACATGCCCAGCCAGGTCGCGAGCCAGGCGACCCAGCGCCAGGCCGCGACCCGCGCGCTCGCCTTGGGCAGGCTCCAGGCGCGCTGGCAGAGCCGTTGCATGGCGCGGCTGCACGCGGTGGCCGACAGGAGCACCATCAGTCCGCCGACGACGCCGGTGGTCTGCCGCAGCTCGTCGGAGGGCTGGCCGGTGCCCTGGAGGACCTTGTGCAGTTCGTCGTTCGCGCTTCCGGTCAGCCCGAAGGCGTCGTGCAGGGAGGCGACGAACTGGTCGCGCAGCCACTGCGGGGCGAGGGAGGCCACCACGAACAGCAGGGGCACGGCCGTGAGAAACGTCTGGGCGGCCAGCCGGGTCGCCGAGTCGAACACGTTCACCGAGATCAGGTGCGTCAGCAGCCGCGTGATCACGGGGAACCGTTCCTCGGCCCCGGTGCGCAGTTCCATCAGCCGGGCCCCGGCCGAGGCGGCGCGCCGCCGAAGCGCCGCCCGGCGGGACGGACGGCCCGGGCGCTCGTCTCCGGTCCCTGTCCCTGGCTGCATGCCGCCAGAGTGCCGCGCCTGCGTGCGCATGGCCCCGGCAGGTGTACGACACAGGGCCGAATGGGTCAACATTCCCGCGCGAACAGGTGCGAGGAGGCCACGGGGCCGGACGAGCCTTCGGTACGGCCCGCCCCCGCCGCCACCCGTTTGTGGGGCGTCGGCACGGCGGTGAGACTGGAGTCATGACCGGGAGCCGCGATGGTGCTTGACCTGGTGGTCATCGGCCTCGCGATCACCGTGTTCCCCCTGTCGGTGACCGCGTTCGTCCTGGTGCTGTCGGCGCAACGTGGGGTCCGGAACGGCCTGGTCTTCATCCTCGCCTGGCTCGCCTGCTTCGTGGCCGTCCTGGCCGCCGTCCTGCTCACCACCGGCGGCAAACCACCGGCACCGCGCTCCCCACCCTCCACCGCCTCGTCCGCCGTCAAGCTGGCCATCGGAGTGGGGCTCGTCGGATACGGCTGGTACCGGCACCGGTCCCGGCGCAGGAACCGCGAGCACACAGGCGCTCCGACCGGCCGAGGGCACAAGGCCTCCGGCGGCCTGATGGGGCGCCTCGATCGCATCTCCCTGTGGACCGCGGCGGGGCTGGCTCCGCTGCTCCAGCCGTGGGGGCTGGTGGCGGCCGGCGCGGCGACGGTGGTCAGCGCCGACCTGTCCCACGCGTCCTCCTACCTGGCCCTGTTCGGATACTGCCTGCTCGCCACGAGCAGCCTGCTGGCGATGGAGATCTACACGACGTTCGCCCCGGACTCTGCCAGGGTCCGCCTGGGCACACTCCGCACGTGGATCGAGACCCACCAGGAGCAGGCCCTGGTCGCGGTGGCGCTGGTGGCGGGACTGTTCCTGGTGAGCAGGAGCATCGCCCAGCTGACGTCGTGAGCGTGCCGTGCCTGATCTGGCATCTCCGGTCCCGGTCAAAGGTGTCCGGGCGCCCTGGATGCCGGTGTCATGCCACATCCTCGTTCCGCCGGTCATCGTGTCCTGGAGCTGGATGGTGGTCGGGCCAGGAGGCAGTCATCGTCTGAGCAAAGTTCGCGCTGGCGTAATCCAGCCGCAGATTGTCCTTCTTGCCACAGTCGGCGCAGCGACCGGCGCTGTTTCGAGCTTCGTTCACGCCGTCCGTTGATCCGTAACGAAAGGCTTGGCTGGGCTCCCGGCGCCGAGGGTTTGCGCGGGAAGACACCGGACAGGTGATTACGCATACTTGGGCTCATCAACCTCGCGAACGACCGGCCCGACGGCCCCTCGTGGTCCCCTTACCTCGCTATCGGCCTGTTCCTCGCGGCCGCGATCTTCGTCGGCGTCATGTATGCCAAGCGCCGTCGCTGAACCAGGAGGGCTGACATGCAAGTTGTCGTGGGCTTCCTGATCGCTCTTTTCGGGCTCGTCACCGTGTTCATGGGCACGCGCCTGGCGACTACGCTTGCCGGCCGGTCCAATGGGCGGTTCGGAGCCTCCAATGCGCTTGCCTTCCGCCTGATCGGTACGGTCTTGGCCGTCCTGGGGCTGCTCTATGCGACGGGGGTGGTGGGCTGAGACTCCCGATGACATCCGCTGACGCCCGCGTGCCGTCCAGCGAGTGCGATCCCGCGGTACGACCACTGAGGCGGTGCCCCAGCCGTTCCGCAGCAGCGGCGCCACGTCGGCCTACGGGTCTGTACCAGATGGGCGCCCGCTACTCGACAGCCTCTTGCACGGGGTGGCAGTTGCCACCGCCGGCGCCGTCACGCGCGCGTCGTTCGATGGAGCCCTGGGCCCGTTGATAGCCGGAGCGGTCGGCGGGTCCCCGCAACGCTTGACCGGAAGGTCCGCATGAACTCTTCCCGTGGTCGTCTAACGGTGGTCCTGGCAGGAGTCGCTGCCTTCTGCGTCGTGCTGTTCGAATTGGTGCCCTGGGCTCAGGGCAGTATGAACGGCGCAGCACGAACCGTTCTCGCATCGTGCTCCTGGTGGCGCTTCTCGTCGCCCTCTTCTTCGGATGGTCTTGGGCGAACCGGGCTCGTCGCGGTCGGCTGGACACACGGTGACGCTTGGGCACACACGACAGGGCGGGTTACCGAAGAAAAGCGGTCACGCTCCACGGCTATGTCCTCGTACTGCGCCGAGCGCTCAACTCCCGCCTGGAACACCGCCATCGGGACCCTAAACCTCATCGTGTGAGCCGTTGGATGACCAGCTTGGTCAGCCGCTGCTGGCAGCTCCACTGTCTTCGGCTCCGGGTCGAGCCTCTATCGAAGAGGTGGCTGGGCGGAGCGGTGAGTGCGGAAGAAGTGGGTGATGTCGTGGGCGAGCAGGTCGGGTTCTTCGTGGGCGGCGAAGTGGCCGCCGCGGGGCATGTGTGTGTAGCGGGTGAGGTGGTAGGTGCGTTCGGCCCAGCTGCGGGGTGGTCGGCTGAGGTCGGCGGGGAAGAGGGCGAGGGCTGTGGGGACGGTGACCCGCTTGACGCGGGTGGTCAGGCCGTGGGCGTGTTCGTAGTAGGGCCGGAAGGAGGTGGAGATGGTGCCGGTGAACCAGTAGAGGGAGGCCTGGGTGAGGAGGAAGTCGTCGCTGAAGCGGGTGGACAGGTCGCCGCCGCAGTCGCTCCAGGCGCGGTATTTCTCGAGGAGCCAGGCGAGCAGGCCGGTGGGGGAGTCGGCGAGGCCCTGGCTGAGGGTGAGGGGGCGGGTGCTCTGCTGGTGCTGGTAGGCGCCTTCGTGGGTCTGCCAGGCTGCCAGGGTGTCGAGATGGGCCTGTTCTTGCGGGGTGAGGGTGGCGGGGTCGTAGGCGGCCGGTGCCGCTACGGCCAGCAGGTGGATGCCGGTGAGTTCTTCGGGGTGGTCCTGGGCCAGGCGGGAGGTGATGCCGGCGCCGAGGTCGCCGCCGTGTGCGGCGTAGCGCGTGAAGCCGAGTTCGTCGTGCATGAGCCGGTGGAGGAGGTGGTGGGTCTGCTCTTCGGTGCTGAGCGTGTGGCGTTGGGGTGAGAAGGCGAATCCGGGGAGCGAGGGCACGATCACGGTGAAGGAGTCCTGGGGTGTTCCTCCGTACCGGCTGGGGGTGGCCAATCGCTGGGCGAGACCGGTGAGTTCGAGGAAGGAGCTGGGCCAGCCGTTGACGAGGAGGATGGGCAGCGCGTCGGGGTGTTCGCCGTCGAACCGGAGGTAGTGCAGGGGTGTTCCGTCGAGGTCGGCGAGGTGTGAGGGCAGGGCGTTGATGGTGGCCTCGTGGGTGCGCCAGTCGTAGCCGTCGGCCCAGTAGGCGGCGAGGCGGCGCAGTTCGGCGGGGTCGGTTCCGGCGTCCCATCCGTCGACCGGCCAGGGTTCGGCCCAGCGGGTGCGCCGCAACCGGTCGCGCAGGTCGGCCAGTTCGGCGTCACTGACCTCGATCATGGGCGGCTTGTTCGGCACGGGGGTACTCCTTGGTGTGCTCAGGGATCAGGGCTCAGGGACTGCGGCAGCCGGGAGACCCAGGTAGCTCCGGCGAGGCCCAGGTCGGCGAAGACCGCGTGTGTCGACCTCACGGCAGCTGCCATCTCGCGCCCGCGCGTGTGGGGGGACGCGGCCGTGGTCACTCTCCAGGTCCGGTGACCGGGGGAAGCGCCTGCACGATCGTCGCCCGCGTCTTCTGCCGGGGTTCCGGTTCCGTGGCGAGGAGGGCGTGCATGATCAGCCCTTCCAGCAGAGCGTCCAGATGAGCGGCGGTCTGCGGTCCGGTGAATCGGGCCAGCACGGCGCGGCTGTCGGTGGTCCATTGCTGGGTCAGCGCGCGCAGGGCTGGGTTGCGTACAGCCGCGAGGTGCAACTCGAAGCCCAGCACGGCACTGCGACGCCGGGAGGGCCCGCCCTGCACAAGATCCACCAGCACCTCGATCAGGTCCTCGCGTGTGGCCACCTGCGTGAACAGATCCGCGAACTGTGCGGTGCGCTGCTCCACGTACCAGGCGAAGGCCTGCGCCTGAAGCTCGGCCAGACTCGAGAAGTGGTAGGTGACCGACCCCAGCGGCACGTCCGCACGCGCGGCGACCTTCCGGTGCGTGATGCCTCCGGCCCCGTCCGTGACGAGCACATCGAGGGCAGCGTCCAGGATGCGCGTCCGGCGCTCCGGATCGTGCCGGCGAACCCGCCGCCCCTCACCCGCCCGCGGGCGGTCGACCCCGGTCTGTGGCTCGCGCGCTGCCCTTCCGAGTACCTCGATCCTCTCCATAAGAACAAATGTACACTGCTTAAGAACAGATGTACTTACGGGAGTGACGACTGTGCTTAGACATGGCCTCAGAACTGATGGTGTGTCGGTCCCGGACGGATCGGCTCTGAGCGGGGATCGTCGGGTATGTAGTGACGAGACGGCAGGAAAGTCTGATCGATGATCGGCTCTGGGAACTGGTAGAGCCACTGATCCCGGAACGGCCGCCACCGAAGGGTCCAGGGGGGAGGCCACGGATCGATGATCGTGCCGCGCTGGAAGGGATCGTGTTCGTGCTCAGCACCGGTTGCCGTTGGCGCGACCTGCTTCAGAAGTTGGGCTGCGGGTCCGGACACACCGCGTGGCGACGATTGCGGGAGTGGCAGGATGCCGGGGTTTGGGATCGGCTGCACCAGGTCATCTTGATCGAGCTCCGCGAGGCTGAGGTACTGGATTGGACCCGCTGTTGCGTCGACGCGGTCGCCGTCCGGGCGAAAAAGGGGGGCGAGCTTACCGGTCCGAGCCCTATCGATAGAGGCAAATCCGGTTCGAAGTACCACATCTTGTGCGACCGCAACGGACTTCCCCTGCACGTACTTGCCTCGGCGGCCAATACCCACGACAGCCAACTGTTCGTCCCGCTGTTGGAGACCAACCCGGGCGTACCCCATGGTCGTGGCCGACCGCGCCGGCGCCCGGACAAGCTGCATGCCGACAAGGGCTACGACTACCGGCGCTGCCGCAGCTACCTGCACCGCCGCGGAATCGGTGTCCGCGTCGCCCGACGCGGCGTGCAAGACCCCGCCCGGCTCGGCCGGGTGCGCTGGGTAGTCGAGCGCACGGTCTCGTGGCTGTTGCGGTTCAAACGCCTCGGGCTGCGCTACGACCGTAGCGAGGCCACCCTACGCCCGCTGCTGACTCTCGCCGCCTCGATCATCAACCTCCGGCGCCTGCTGCAAACCGAATCCTCATCGTCCGTCACCCCAGCCGCATGAGCAACGACGATACGGTTAGACCCCGGTCACTGAGAATCAATGCGTACCAGGTATCCGAGTCGACGCAGGTCAGCCTGGCGTACAGCTCGACGGGGTTGCCGCCCGGACTCAGCTTCTGTCCGATTGGGGTTCCTCAGCGGACGCCGTTCATGTTGCTGCTACCAGTGTCGTTCTTCGAACCTCGCTGGCAGCCGGATGCTCGGGCAAGAGCGGCTCGATCGCCGCATACACGGCGTCTACAACCTCGCGTTCGAGTGCGCGCATGATGGTGGGGACCTCCCCGGTCGTCGGCTATGGATCGCACTCGGTATGCAAACCGAGCCAACCCGCCGACCGGCGGATGGTCACCTATCCGCGCGAGTTCTTGGTTAGCTGCTGGCGTCGTTGACGACTTCCCGGGGGTGAGTCCGCGCGCTGGTTGCCCAGTTGACGAGCCCGCGGCAAGATCCGCGTCATCGGAGCCCCCGTCATGGGGAAGGGATCGCAGGCTGCAGATCGCGTTCGCGCCAACACGCGGCGAGATTCCGGAACTCAGGAGTCGCCGCTCACCGACCGATGCTGACGTGGCCGATGGGCCTGCGTCGCGAAGCGACCCACGGTCGCGACCTGATCAGTCGACGGGTTACTGGTCGAAGAACGTCTTCAGTACACGGGCCATGAGTTCGGGGGCGACGACGTGTCCCTGCCCGTCGAGCGTGTGTCGTTCGGTCTGGGGGGTGGCAGCGGCTATCGCTTTCGCGGCGCGGTCGAAGAAGTCGGTCGGGAGGCCTGCCATCTGGGGCTCGGTGATCGGACCCTCGGTGGTCACCAGGACCGACTGAGTGATGCGGGCAAGTCGGTTCGTGGGGATCTTGTAGTCATTGAGGACCATGGCGTCCTTGGCGAGCGTGTGGGCGAGCGCGACGGACAAGGCCCAGTACGGGTGCTGTTTGCCAGCCGCGATGTCCGCGTCGGGTCCGCCGGTAAGCCTCATGAACAGTTCCAGCATCTCCTCGTCCCGCCCGGCTTTGTATGCCTCGTGGGTGTCCGTGAGGTACTGGTTGAACCTCGGCCACAGGTCGTCCCCGATCACGTACGGCACATCCCACACCGCGATCTTGTCGATCGCCGAACCTGCCGCTGCTGCCTCCAGCGCGAGGGCGCCGCCAGATGAGGCGCCGTACAAGTGAGCTGAGCCGCCGGCTGTCGCAATCAGCGCGTCGAGGTCTTCCACCTCCCGCGCCACGGCGTACGGCGGTGTATTGCCGCTGTCGCCCCGGCCGCGTCGTGCGTAGTTGTAGACCGTGAAATGGTTGGCAAGGAGCCGGGCCAGCGGCGCGTTCTCAGCGCCGTCGTCTAGGGTGCCGCCGACGAGGATCACCGCCGGGCCAGTGCCTTTCCGGTCGTAGGCGATCCTCGTACCGTCGGCGGACGTCACGCGAAGTGTCATCTCGTTCACTGCTTCTCTCCATATCTCGATGCGTGGTCGTCACCGTCGGAGCATGTTGACCCGCGCCGTGTGTAGCCGATGACGGTGCCGTCGGCTCAGGTCACGATTCATACTCCTAATTTAGGAGCATTCACTCCTGTTGTCTAGTACACTCGGGTGCATGAGCAAGAAGCGGGTGTTCGACGACCCCTGCGGCATCGCGCGAGCGCTGAACGCGGTCGGCGAGCGGTGGGCGTTGCTCGTCGTGCGGGAGCTGGTCTTCGGCCCGAAGCGCTACTCCGACCTGCACCGCGGGCTGCCGCAGATGAGCCAGAACGTCCTCGCGCAGCGGTTGCGCGAGCTCGAAGCCGACGGCCTGGTGCGGCGAAGGCGCCTGGGACCGCCTGCGCCCGCCGCCGTGTATGAACTCACCGAGCGCGGGCAGGAACTGGAGCCCGTGCTCCGCGCGCTCGCCCACTGGGGCAGCCGCGCACCGCTGCCCGAGGACGGCGCGGCGGAACTGAGCGTCGACGCGCTGCTGTTCGCCCTGCGCGCGACCTTCGATCCGGCACTGGCGGGTGAGCTGTCGCTGCGCTGCCAGCTGGACGTCGCGGGCGACCGGTTCCGCGCCACCGTTGCGGGCGGACGCCTCGAGTTGGACCGCGGTGAGCACGCCGAACCCGATGCGTGGCTGACCGTGCCGGAGGCGGCGACATTGCGCGATCTGGTGTTCGCCGGTGCGGCGCTGCACGACGCCGTCGAGCGGGCAGACACCGAAGTGGCGGGCGATACCGAGCGGCTCGCCGCGCTGCTGCGCTGCTTTCCCGCAGCCGTGCGGTATCCGGCGCCACAGGACCCCGGGCCGCCGGATCCCGTATCACCTGACCCCGGATCACCGAACGCCGAACTCCCGGATCCTGCCGTCAGCGCAGCAAGTCGTCGGGGGTGAGCGGCAGTCCGCGGACCCCGGACACCGGTGGCGAGGATACGCCGACCGACAGTTCAGACTCCGCGGGCTCGCGGAACTCATCGCCGAGACGACAACGCACCACTTGGATAGCGACCCGCAGCTCAACGCCAGGCGCTGGTCCACGACCGAGCATGATCGACTTGCTGCAGAAGCCCATCCCCATAAGAACCAGCCGAGCAGTTCTGAGACCAAGTCTTAAGAGGCTGACGGGAAGTGAGGTCGGTTCGGGGGCCGGTGCGCTGGGGTCGGCATGACTGGTTCCGGTACGGCTGTCGGGTCGGGCTGGCCGGTCTCGCCGGTCGGCGCCTCGCGCGCCAGCGGGTCGAGCTGGTGTGACGGCGCCCGCCTTGTGGACCTCGGCGAAGAACCACCGGCCGGCCGAGTCACCGCCGTCGGCAGCCTCTTCCACCCCGCCGCCTGGTGCATGCCGACCGCTCCACGGGCTTCGTGCTCTGCAAACCACGCGCCACAACCGGGGCCTGCGGAGGGGGCGTCAGCGGCGGCATCAACGACTCGTACCGAAATGAGCTCGTGGATGCGTCGGGAATGACGCTGCCGTCTACCGCTGGGTCTTGGAGGGCACGATCGCGCTGCTGCAATGGTTTCGCCGCTTGCGGATCCGCTGGGAGCAGTCCGCGAATCTTGACCCCCTCCTGATTCTTGGAGGGTGCTGAAGGTGGAGGACTATCCAGAGATACGCTGGCTTGATAGGGCGGAGGGGATGCCCAACAAAGAGACCGCTCGGCGGCTGGGGGTGGCCCGGAACACGGTTCGGGCCGCATTGAACTCGGATCGGCCGCCGAAGTACGAACGCGAGCCCCGCGGCCGGGTCGCGGACGCCTACGAAGCCCAGATACGGGCCTTGCTGCAGGAATGGCCACGGATGCCTGCCCTGTTGACCGCATCGGCTGGCCCTACTCCCGGCCGCTGCTGCGCAAGCGCCTCGCGCTGATCCGGCCCGAGTACGTCGGCATCGACCCGGTCGACCGCGTCACATACTTTCGGACGACGTCGTCGCGGCCGCGACGATCGACCGTCTGGTCCACCACTCCGAGGTCCTCACGCTCACCGGCGACTCCTACAGGACCCGCGCCCGGCGCGAGCCGCTGGCCAGAGACCGGGCCGGACGGGAGTGGGCCGTCACAGGGTCCACCAGCAATAAAGACGCAGGCCCGCAGCGCGAGCCCGCCTGGCCAGGCTAGCCAGAGCCTCCACGACCACCGCTGCCGTCGCCGCATCGAGTCCGACGACCCCACCGGCCGCAGACCAAGCCGCAGCTGCGGCCGCAAGGTCATCCTCTGTGGCGGAGACCAGGACATCGCACAATGTGTCCGACACAGTCAGCACGAACGGGCTGTCGACGTCCTCAGAGGTCAGCAGCTGTCCCACCCTCGGGCGCTGGCTTGCCTCTTCATAACTGCAGCCGGACATCACAGCCTCGACCTGGGCGATGGCAACGACCGGATCGATGTCCTTGAGGAAGATCACATCTAGCCCTGCACGGACCGGCCCGCCAGCCTCGATGACCGCAACGGCGGACTCATCATCGGCGGCAGAGAAGTAGTCGGCGTCTGGCATGCCACGGATTCTGGCATCTGCCGCTGACGATCAACCCTCACGGGCCTGACCAGAGTGTCACACAATCAGGGGGTCAATTTGCGGCGACTCCCAGAGGGGCACTTTTCGCGAAGCGTTGACAACTGCGACCTTTAGACGCGTTGAGCGGTGTAGGTGACCGTGAGGCGCGGGTCTGCGACCTGGCCGCCGAACTCGTCGACGAGCGAACCGAGGCGAGTGAGGAACTCTTCCCGGTCGGGCGCGGAGAGTTCCGCGATGTTCGGGAACGTGGACCACTGATCCCGTGCGGTCTGCGCAGTCAGGATCTGCTCCCATTCGACGATCTCGACGGAGACGTTGTCGAAGTAGCCGCCCGTGGTCAACTGGCTGCGCCACCGGTCGGTGTCGAGGACGTGCGAGCGGCTGTTCCGGTAGCCGGTCCCGCCAGGCAGCAGGTCGTGGTAGACCTCGTCGAGCCGGTCGCGGAAGAGCGTCGGCCGCTTGACGTCGCCGAAGTCGTTCCACCACGCCGCCAGCCAGCCGCCCGGACGCACCAACCGGGCGATCTTCGCGGTCGACGTGGCCGGGTCGAGCCAATGCAGCGCTGTCGCCGCCGCCGCGAGGTCGAACCCGCCTGGCAGGTCTACAGCCTCGAAGTCACTGACGAGGACCTCCAGCCGGTCACACGCATGGTCGGCGACGAGGATCGCGGCCAGGCTTTCGCCGGGCTCGACCGCGACCACGTGCGCGCCGGCCGCCAGCAGCGGCTCGGTGGCCAGGCCCGTACCGGCACCGATCTCGAGCACCCGCGCACCGGGCCGCAGCCCGCAGCGCTCTGCCAACAGGTCGAAGACCGCGTCCGGATACCGTGGTCTGCCTCGTTTATAGGTCAGCGCATCAGCGTTGAACGACATCCGGCGAGCTGCGCGCGTCGGGTCAGTCATCATCGATCGCTCGGCGGTGACAGTATCCTGAGCAGCTCCGGTGTCGAGGTCAGATTCTTGATCGTCCACTTCGACAGTCTGCCAGTTACGCCTTACGGGGCCACGGGATTTTCGCCCGGGGTACCAGGCGCAGCTGGGAGCCCCAGGCGGTCGGGACACGTCGTGATATTGCGCAGATATGCCGCGCTAATTTGCTCACGAGTTGTAAGCCTCCTGGAGCCGAGGTGGGCGGCCTGGGCCGCCACGAAGCCGCGAGGCGCCCGGTAGTCGACCGGCAGGGCGGCTCAGTCGGGGGAGTGGGTCTGGTCGGTGTCGGTGTGCTGGCCAACAGTTACGGTTGTTCCGCGCCGGAGACAAGATCGTGCAGAGGGGCCGCACCCGCAGCTTCGCCCGCGCCACCGGCAAGCGGCGCCGGAGTCCCATGCCTCGGCGAGGGCGACCATGTGGTGGATGTCGAGCTTGGCGGGGTCGCTGCCTTCTTGCTCGGTGTAGTCGGCGCGGGACTCCTCGGCAACTTGGATCTGGCCGATCGTAGGGCAGTGGGAAGGTTTGCGCCGCTGTGGCGGCCGGGACGGTGTTCGCTGCGGCGGGCACGGCGAGCGGGGTAAGGGGGGAGCTCGGCGAGAACGTGCAGCATGTTCTTGATCACGACGGCAGGAATAGCAGTGAACGACCGGGCCGGTGAATGTTCGGGTCTGTTTGTCGACCGGTCGACTGAACGGCTTCACCGCCGAATGGGTCAGCCCCTTCAGCCGATTGGCGCCGCTGCCCGCCGGTGCCACGTCCGGGAGCAGCACGGGCGGGATGAGCGGCGCGGACGGGGCTGGACAGCGAGCGCTGCGGTTGACGTTGCTTTCGAGAGCGGCCGGACGATCGGCTGTTGTGGAGCGGACACAGCGCGCATCCGATCTGCTCAGGGGCACCGCACTGTCGCCAGAGACATCCCTGGGCCTGATCGATTCGTTGGCGGAGGACTTCAGACGATGCGCGAGTACGACCTCAGCAACGCCCGCCGACGCACAAGCAGCCACAACAACGGCGAGGGCGCCAACTACGTCGAGGTCGCCGACTGGGTCCGGGTGTCGTCCGCGTCCGGGACAGCAAGACCCCGGACGGACCCGTCCTGCTGTTGTCCCCGCTCGCATGGCACACGTTCGTGCGGACAGCGAGGCAGTCCCACTGAGGGACGAACCTCGCTGCCCGCACCGGCGTCCTGTCGGACCGTGCCCAGGTCAGCAGAACTGGGCGGTCCATCCGGCGAACCTCTTGAAGGCCGCTACGGAGTTGGGACCGAAGATCCCGTCGATGGAGTCGGTGTAGTTCCACTGTGACTTGAGGTAGCGCTGCAGCGCCCTGTTGGTGTTGGGGCCAGGGTCTCCGTCGATGTTCCCCGTGTACCCGTGGTAGGTCGCGAGGAAGCGCTGCATCGCCTTCCAGCTGTTGGTGCCCAGCTGGCCGTCGAGCGGGCCGGGGTAGCTCCAGTAGTCCATCAGCCAGCACTGGACCCACCTGGCTTCCGTGGTGTTCAGACCGTGGTTGTCCACCGCGAGCGGGCTGACTTCCTTGGTGCTGACCGCCGGCTTCGTGGCCACGCCGGTTGTCGCGAAGCTGCTGCTTGCTCCCGCCAGGCTCCCGACGAGGATCCCGGCCACGGCGGTGGCGCTGACGAAGGTGCGTGTCAAAGCCCTCATGAAATTCCCCCTTCTCAGTTTTCCGACTGGAGTGAACGTCAGTCCGTACAGGCTGCGGAGCACGAGCGGGCGAACCTTTTCATGGCGGCCTGGGCAGCGGGCCCCCAGACGCCGTCGATCGCGCCGGCGTAGCCGTGCTCCGCCTTCAGGAAGCGCTGCAACGACCGAACGATTCCGCTTCCGAAGATGCCGTCGATCGGGCCGGTGTACCCCCACTCGGCCTGGAGGAAGCGCTGCAACGCCTTCCAGGTCTCGGTGTTGAACTGGCCGTCGATCGGGCCGGGAAAGTCCCAGTGGTCCATCAGCCAGCACTGCAGCCACCGGACTTCCGTCTGGGTCAATCCGAGGTCCACCGCGAGGGGACTGACGGCGCGAGTGCTGACCGCCGGCTTCGTGGCCACCTCGATCGCTGCGAAGCCACTTCCCGCACTCGCCAGGCTTCCGGCGAGGATCCCGACGGCTGCGGTGGCGCCGACAAGCGTTCTCGTCAACGTCCGCATTCGTCTCCCCTTCCTCAGGTCTCCGACTGGCGCGAACTCATGTTCCCCACTCTCTGCTGCCGCTGTCATGCTCCAACGAACCTGCTGACACAACGCAGGTCGGAGCCGACGCACGTAGGGGGAACGGGATGCTCCGCTTTCATTTCACGCCCGAAGACCTGATCAGACTCACAGTGGCCGACCGTCCCCATCTGCTCTGGGAGATCGTCGCCAGCCTGCACCGTTTACAGACCCGTGAGGGACGCTGGGCCTATGCCGGTTGGCACCGGACCGCCATATCCGCGCTCCGCGACACCGGCCTGGACCGCGCGGTGAGAAACGTGCTGCTGCCACTTTTCCCCCGGGCCCGCTATTTTCCGGACTTCCTCACTCCGCTCGAGGGAAAAGACGGACTCGATTCCGGACTCGACGCCATCCTCTCCACTCCTCGCGCACGGGTGACGCAGGAGATCTCGCGGCTGGAGCAGACGGTCGGCGCCCCGGCGTGGACCCGCGGACTCGCCGACGGCGAATCGCGCGGCAGGGTCGCCCGCGTACTGCGCGCCTACTACGACACCGTGATCGCCCCGTACGAGGAAACCCTCCACGAACGCCTGCACACCGAGCGGGCGAATCGTGCCGGTGCCTTCCTCCGCAGAGGGAGCGAGGACGTCCTCCGGACCCTGACGCCGACGGTCCGCTGGCGTCATCCCGTACTGGAGATCGCCCCCTACCCGAACCACCGCGACGTCTACCTGAACGGCCGCGGACTGCTCCTCATCCCCTCCTACTTCTGCTGGTCGACCCCGGTCACACTGGCCGACCCGCAGCTGCCTCCCGTGCTGCTGTACCCCCTCCACCACCCCCGCGCCCTGCCTTCGCCCCCTGGCAGGAACTCCCTGCACGCCCTCCTCGGCACCACCCGCGCCGCCGTCCTCCGCGCCGCCGCCACCGGCGCCACCACCGGTGAGGCCGCTCGCCGTTCCGGCGTCACCCCCACCACGGCCAGCCACCACACCACCGTGCTGCGCGACGCCGGCCTCATCGCCAGCCACCGCCACGCCAACACCGTCCTGCACACCCTCACCCCCCTCGGCGCCGCCCTCCTGAAACAGCACGCGAAGCATGTCGGCACGCTCGCCGAGCCTCCTACGGGGTAAGTCCGGTGAGAGTCCGGCGCTGACCCGCAACTCGCGGGCGGGCTGGGGCTCGCATGACGGATGTCTTCGGGACCCCCGTCACTCGGAACACCCTGCTGAGACTGATCGCCTCGGTCCCGGATCCACCCAATGCCCCTCGCTGCGTGGGCGGTGTGGCCAAAAGAGCCGAGCGCAAAGAAAGGTCATCACCGCCGCGACCAACGGGCCGCCTTCCGGCCAAGGCCCTCTCCCACAGCCGTTCACACTCCCCGGCAACAGCGCACTTCTTCGGGCCTCTCGCAGATCGAATGGGACAGGATGTCCGTGCCGCTCGGGATGCTCTGCCACTTTCCCCCGGAGACGTGCGCAAGGCCGCTGCTGAAGCCACGCTCAAGACCTGTGGATCGAGCTCGGGGAGCACGCGAAGGGCGTACCTTCCCGAGTGATCGACTGATGGTCATCGAGTGGGCCGGTGTTCGCAGCACCGGCCGGGAAGGCCCGCCCGTGCTCAGCGTAGTCAACGACGACGGCACCACCGCTAACGGCTCCTCCTTGATTGACGAGATCTTCCGGGAGGACGCGAGGCGGATGCTCGCGGCGGCCCTGGAAGCCGAAGTCAACACCTATATACCCGAGTTGGTCGAGCAACGGGACAGGACTGGCCGTCGGCTCGTGGTCCGCAATGGCTACCACCAGGCCAGGAAGGTCACCACCGCCACCGGGGTGCAGAGATGCTGGGTTCACAAAACGGCCAATGTCCTTGACCCCATGGCGAAGTCCGCGCAGCCGGGCGCGAAGAAGGCCATCCAGGACATCTACAACGCCGAGGACCGCGACCACGCTGAGGTGGCGATCAAGACGTTCGCCAAGCACTACGGCGCGAAGTTCCCCAAGGCCGTCAAGAAGATCACTGAGGGCCAGGAGCAGCTGCTGGCGTTCTACGACTTTCCGGCCGAGCACTGGATCCACCTACGGACCACGAACCCCATCGAGTCGACCTTCTCCACCGTGAGGCTGCGGACCAAGGTCACCCGCGGCGCCGGCTCCCGCACCGCCGCCCTTGCCATGGTCTTCAAGCTCGTCGAGTCCGCCCAGCAATGATGGCGCGCGGTGAACGCACCCCACCTCGTCGCCCTCGTCCGCGCCGGAGCCCGCTTCGAACGCGGCCAGCTCGTCGAACGCCCTGAGGCGGTCGCTGCACGAGCCGGCCGTCGCACGGCATGCTGCATCACGTCGAGCTGTGGGTGCCGGACCTCCATCGCGCCCTCGCCTCGTTCGGCTGGCTGCTGGAGGCGCTGGGGTATGCCCTCTTCCAGAGCTGGGAAGGCGGCGCAGTTGGCGGCTCGGGCCGAGCTACCTGGTCATCGAACAGTCGTCGGCCCTCACTGCCGAAATGCACGACCGCTGCCGCCCAGGGCTGAACCACTTGGCCTTTCACGTTGAAGATGCCATCAGGGTCGAGAGACTGGTGGCCGATGCCACCCAGCACGGCTGGCACCTGATGTTCCCCGAGCGGCATCCCTACGCCGGCGGCGGACAGCACTACGCCGCCTACCTGGAGAACGACGACGGCTTCGAAGTCGAACTCGTCGCGATCGACTCACCTGCACGAAAGTGAGATCAACCGATCCACACGTCTTGACGATTACTCACGCTGCTGCCTGATCAGGGTCTGACCGCCAGGACCGCCCCCCAACAGCCCGCTGACGTACAACGAAGTGGGGCCACTCCGTTTCGTTGGACGTCGCCCAGCAATGAAGCAGCACAGCGAGGCGAAGAAGGCGAGGCGCCTGGTGACGTAGATGGCTCTCTCGCCAGCCTTGACTCGGCCAGTGGCGAATGCACCGAAGGCCGCGCATAGGGACCAGGAAGCCATCATGATGCTGAACATCCAGCCCGAGCTTGGGACGTCCAGTCCTTCGACGGTCCAGGGGACGAGGATGCCAGGGCGACCGGTCAGGCCTACACCCGCCCAGCTCACTATCAGAAGGGAACCAAACCCAGACGCAGCACGATTATCCCAGCAAGGTGAGTGGCACGTCGCGTCCGTCTAGGACATCCACCCAGGTGACGACCGAGTGGGTTGGGTCAAGGCCCACCAGGAAGTCCGCCTCATCTCCCTGCTCCAACTCCATGACTGACGGAGCAGGCGTTCCCTTTGGGGCGGTCAACACATAGCCACGGCAGGCACCACCAGACACGGCTCGCCCTTCGTATGACTCGTGTGCGACTCCATGTCAAGGATCAGGCCACCCCGGCCAGTCACGCACGTCTGCTCCGAGCCGACGTTAAACGACAATTTGAGCCCCGCGCCGTCCTGGTCACTGCCATGTGGCACCCCGCCACCCCGCCGATCACGACCAGTCAATTCGACTACCTTCGAAAGGTTGGTCTGCCTTGGCCGAGTATCCGTAGGGTCTTGATCGGTGCGACGCCCTAGTAGAACTCCGATTCGATTGATCCCTCCATGTAACTGAAGCTTGAGCCCCGATCGAACTTGCGTGTGCGGTCATGCCGCGGTCGGAACAGCGACGGCGGCCCTCCCTCAAGGCACTCGCTACGGGATCAAGCGCGGCGGTTCAGGCCCATCCGGGCTTGGGGTCCAGAAGGTGTGCTACAGGCACTAGACGGAAGGAAAGACTTGTGAGGAACGTTGTACGCCGTTCTCTGATCGGCCTTCTCGCTGCAGGTGGCCTTGTGCTGGCGGTTGCTGGACCAAGCTCGGCCCAGGCCGCCGGACAGGGTGCCCATAACGCAGTTCAGGCGACACAGGCACCTGTGGCCCTGGCGGCCGACTGGGTATGGCTCAACGACTACGACACCGAAGTGGAGGCCGCACCATCGGCCAGGTGGCCGTGATCTGGTGGGGCTATGACGAGTACTCCTGCGACTACTACGACGGCTCCGGCAAGTGGCAGTTGTACGTCCGTTGAGTGTGGGCCCGATGTTGCCAGTTCGAGCATCAGCCGCCGGGTTCTCGGCGAGTCACGTCGTGCAAGTAGTGGATGAGGGAGCGCAGGGAGTAGGGCTGTAGCCAGCGTTTGATCTGGACCGTTCGGCCTCATGGGGGGCCTCGGATCTGTCGTCGTGAGCTGCTTGTCAGCTGCTCTCCGGTACTGCGCGGGCTTGGGACAGTAAGCCCACTACAGCTTCGCCTCGTTCCGTACGGCTGATCCGTACGTGCCGACCCTCGCGGTGACGTTCGAGCAGCCCGGCGTCCACGAGGTGACTGCAGTGATGGGTGGCGTTCGCCGGGCTGCAATTGAGCAGGACCGCCAGTTCTCCCATGGTCAGCGAGTGCGCCGTTACACGCAGAATTGCCGCACGTAACTGGCCGACCACCAAGGAAAGTGGATCTTTTTTTGACGCGGTAGCCGTCGCGGGGGTGTCCCACAACCGGCCTATGCCGGGCATCGGGTAGCCGATCCACACCAGGTCCGGACGGTCCAGCGCGAACATGGAGGCGCCGGGGCCCGACACGACGGGGACAAGGACTAAGCGCCGCCCGTCAAGAGCGTAGGTTTCCCCTTGTGGGTCGGGCAGCCGGAGACTGCCGTCCACCAGACGGAAGCGCTCGCTCAGACCCTGAAGTATGGCCTCGGCACAGCCCTGCACGAGCGCGGCGCCAACCCGTTCAGTCTCCCTACGGATGAGCCCTTCCGCGTTCTTCCAGATGGGATGGAACTCCTGCCACACGCATTGGAGCAGACGGGCATAGGCATGGATCCACTGCTGCGGGCGTTCCACGACCAGCCTCCATTGAGGCGGAACGGCGCCGTCGAACTCTGTTTCGAGCTCATCCAGGAGGGTGTCGGGCGAGAGATCGGCCAACTGCGTGAACTGGGCAGCCGCGTCGCCGTCCGGCATACACGCTGTCGGGGTGACGCAGTCAGGGATAACCGAGTACCCAGGGGCGAACAGGGGTCTAAGGACCGCCGGTCCGACTGTGGACACCGCGGTGCTCAGTAACTGCCTCCAGCGCCGGGGGACACCATGGCTGCGTCCTCCGAAAACATCGGCCACCAACGACAGGAGGGTGGCACCTTGATGAGGAACGAGAGAGATCCGGATATCGTCAAGTGAGCCGAGACGCAGCTCGGTGTGTCTATACATGACACCACCCGGTCAATTGCCCGCCCATTTCGCTTTGCCCGGTGAGAGCGCGGCCAGCCAGGACCGCTGGGAGTACGATCATGCGTTGCCTCCTCCTCCTGGCCGCAGACTGCGCCAGTGACGACGTCGTCGGTTTCTCTTGGTGGATGTTCCGGTCGACGAGCGTAAGTGCGGTCCAAGACGTGAGAGCACCAGTACGTGCTCCTTAACCCCCCAGTTCGTGCACGACGCAGCAGTAGAGTGGTAGCGCAGACGGGGATCGGGGGAGACCGGAATGACGGAGAGTAAGTGCTCTCGCTTGAATGGAACGGAGCCTTTCGAGGCCGCGGCCTCGTCATTGTTCGCTCCCCTGCGGGTAACGGATCCCGGCCCGCCGGCGTTTCGTGCCGTGGTCAATCACGTGGACATCGGGCCGGTGATCGTGGCCCGGATACAGGCCAATGCTGCAACGGTGACCCGGGACCGCCGCACCATTTCCTCCCACGACCAGGAGTTGATGCACCTCACCCTGCACCACCGTGGCACTGTCGCGGTGATGCAGGACGGCCGGACTGCCACCTTGAAACCCGGCGAGCTGTTCGCCTGTGACAACACCCGGCCCTACCGGATCATCGGGTCCGCCCCCAGCGACATGACCGTGCTCTGTGTTCCCCGAGCAAACCTTGGCAGGCACGCGGACTCTATCGGCCGCCGCACGGCCCTTCCCCTACCCGCTGAGGGCGGGATTGGCGGGCTCCTTCGCTACGCGCTGTCCGCAGTCGACGAGGACGTCCCAGGCAGAGGACCGGCGCGCGCATACCTGGCGGACGCATTCACCGCGCTGTTAATGGCTGCTTTCGCCGACACCACCCCTGAGCGAGCCTCCGTCGCCAGCGACCTCGCCGACCGTATCCGCGTCCATGTACTGGCCCACTTAGGCGATCCCCAGCTCAGTGCCGAACGAGTCGCATGTCGGCACGGCATCTCTGTCCGTCATCTCCACGCACTATTCCAGGGCGCTGACCTGACCTTTGCCGCCTGGGTCCGGCACGAGCGTCTGCTGCGGATCCGCCGCGACCTGCTCGACCCTGCCTGTGCTGATCGATCCACGGTCGCGATCGCGAGGCGCTGGGGAGTACTCGACGCCAAGCACCTCGGCAGAGCACTGAAATCCGAGTTCGGTGAAACTGTGAGCGATCTGCGCCGTACGCAAAGAGGTAGTTGAGTACCTCTTGTCTAACGGCCTCGTCACGGTTGGCCATGGCACGTCGAAGTGTGTGCGCTGTCGGTGTTCATGCTCGGTGGGCCTGGTCGAGGGTGGCGGTCTGCTGGCACGTGCTTCGCGACCAATACCCCTGACCGGCAGATCGCCACCCTCGAGCTCCGTCACCGGTGCGGGCCCGGGCCGAGGACTGGATGCGGGCTCGGCGACCGGGTGCTCATGGTTTTCCTCGGCGTTGACCGCAAGTCCCGGCTTTACACCCGTCAGTCCTGGACGAGTTGGTCGCCCGCAACGGCGAGGCAGTCCTCCTGCATCGGGCTGGACCCGCTGCCGCAGAGTGCCGACGCTGCCCGTATAGACACCTACCTGGATGACGCGCTCGCGGCCAGCGGGCTGCTGTTCGGGCGCGCCCGCGCCCGCTGACCGCCCGGAGTTCGAACTGGCCTTGGTCTGGCTGCTGTGGAGGAGGTAGCGGAAATCAACGACACGCTCGAGCGACAGCATGTGCCGCTCGGCGAGCCCCCGGAGGTGGTCTTTGAGATGGGCATGGGGTACGCGACGGGGCCGCCTGCCCATACCCATGGGTGGCAGCCCTGCGCCGGTCGACGCGGTCATTCGGATGAAGGAGCCGGCCGACCGGCATGGCGGTGCTTTGAGGATCTTGGTCATCGTCAGCACACGGGCAGCGGGTTCGTCTCGCTGTAGATGGAGGTGTCCTTCATGTAGCCCCACTCGCCGTTGTCGGCCTTGGTGAACACCCAGCGGTACGGGTGCGGCCCGCCGACGTAGGGGCCGTCGTCGCGGCGGCAGCGGAACCAGCTCGGGTTGGAGTACATGTAGCCGACGACCACATCAGCGTGCGGGTATCCGTTGGTCGGCGCGGGCTCGTAGACGGCGGCACCACGCACATTGTTGCACCACCATTCGGTGTTGGAGTACCAGCAGCCGGAGGCCGCGGACGAGGACGGTACTGCCGTCACCGTGAATGCGGCGGAGAGTACGGCGGTTGCCATGGCTGTCAGAGCAAGCTTGCCGAACTTCATGTTTCTCCCTTGTGTCTGTGTGCGCGGTCGGCTGTCTACCAACAGGCCGGAAGCGGGTTGGTCTCGCTGCTGATGGCGGTGTCCTTCATCCAGCCCCACTCGCCGTTGTCGGCCTCGGTCCACTCCCAGCGGTACGGGTGCGGACCGCCCACGTACTCGTCGGGCTGACCTCCGTCATAACGGCAGTTGAACCAGCTGGGATTGGAATACATGTAGCCGACGATGCGGCTGGAATCGGGGTAGAACCGGGCGAGGTCCTTGTAGCCGTAGACCGGAGCACCCACGCGGTTGTTGCACCACCAGTGGCTGCCGCTGTACCAGCAGCCGGAGGCCGCCGAGGCGCTCGGCGCTGCGGTGGTGCTGAGTGCCAGTGCCAGCGCCGCCACGCTGAACAGGGCAGCGAGGGTCTTGCGTATATGCATGTCACGAGCTCCAGGATGTGCTGCAGGAGTGGGCAGGACCTGGGCACAGGTTCACGCCACGGGCCAGGCCGAAGCAATCATTTCGAAGCAGGTGGAAACCTTGGCGGTGCGGAGGCACGGCCGTTCTGTACCAAGCGGCGCCCGGGAGAAGTCGCGTGGTGCATTGGTGATGGTCACTGGACCGTGAGCGACGACCGGGCCGCCCCATTGCCCTCGGGACCGTGAGGGTGCCGAGGAGACTGCGGGCTGCCCAGCCCTTCATGCGGCCCGCGCTGACCCGGGCCAGCACGCCGGACGGGATCATCCGTAACAGTGGGGGAGGGGGGAGGGGCTCGCTGCAGATCGCAGTGTCCTTCATCAAGCCGGGACGGCCATTGTCTGCGACCGTCAGCTCCCAACGTGTACAGGCGCCGCGGCCGAGCTGGGCGGCGCACCCGCCAGCCTCGATGGGCAAGTACGCGGCAGCGTCCCGGGCGCCCGCTTTGGCCGCCCTGTAGGCCGCGGGAGAACGGCACGGTTCTCGTTGCAGTTGCCGCGGTCAGCGCCTCCAGATACGTCCCCGGCACGCCGGCCGCCAGCGTCCTCCCCCCAGCGCCCTCAAGGCTGTCCCGTAACCGCTGGATGCCGCGGGCGCAGAGCCGTCCCCCTGCTGGACGTCACTGAGCGGCGCGGGCGTTGTCAGTGGGCCCGGGCACACTGACGGCATGAGCGCTTCTTCGTCCACCGCGGCCGATGCATCCAGCACCTCCCCTGTCTGGGTCGAGTCGATGGGCGGACCTTTGATCGTCATCCCCGTTTCCGCGTTGGATGCATGGCAAGGGTGCACCAAAAGCGGGGTCATGGCGGGAGATGCGACCGCTCCAGACGACTACGACCGGGCCTGTGCGGTGGACGATCTGGCGGGTGCGATCACCGTTGGCGAGAACGGTGGGCAGGCACTGGTGCTGGGGGACGGAGCCGGCCACCAGCTGCTATCTGCCCGAGCGCCGAGCCTTCCTGCGGTGGCTTGCCGCCGACTCCGAGGCCGGGCTGAAGGCCGCAGCAGAGGCTGTCCTTGCGCACCCGGCCACCGAGTGGGAGGAGTGCGGCACGTGGGCGTCGGACGGTCCGGCCGTGCTCATGGACTCCGCCGAAGCGGGCTCCGAACTCGACATCGAGTATCCCGGCGGCGGGATGCCTGATCAGGCACCGGTCTCGCTGCCCGCCGGCCGCTGGAGAGTCCGGGCCACCCACACCAAGGCAGACGAGGAAAACTGGGTCGGCCTCGTCCAGCTCCTGCCCACCGAGTCTCGAACGGGCAGCTGCTCTGATGCGGGCGGTTATGCGTGGCGCGCAAGGTTGTACAGATGGGCAATGCCGAGCATCGCGTGGTGGACGCCCTCGCCTTTCAGTCGGCAGTCGCGGAGGATCGTCCAGGTCTTCATCCGCGCGAAGGCGTGCTCGACGCGAGCGCGGACACGCCGGTGCGAGTCGTTGTGCTGCTGCTTCCATGCCGCAAGCTCCTGGCCTGGAGCACGGCGGTGAGGAATGAGTAGCCCGGTGCCGCGGTAGCCGCCGTCGGCGATGGTGGTGACCCGGCCGACCATGGCCTTTGCGCCTGATTCTTCCCATGCCTTGCAGTCGTTGCGGTTGCCGGGCACCGGCCGGCCGACGACAACGACCAAGGTGCTCTCCGCGTCCAGCACGATCTGGTGATTGGTGGAGTAGCGGTAGTTCTTGGACTGTTGGGCAATGGTGCGGTCGCGGGTGGGCACCAACCTGCCGTCCACGATCAGAACGGTGCCCCTGCGGAAGCGTTGGCGCTGCTTGAGCGCGAGCAGCGGGCCGGTACAGCGGACGATTCGAGCGGCTGCCGACTTCGACACCCCGAACAGCGGGGCTAACTGCCGCAGTGTCAGATTGGTGCGCCAATACGCGACCACCGTCAGCCACTTCGTGCACGCCGTGAGCTGCCTTCACGACGACCTCGACCATGCTGGATGTGACGTTTTTCTGCGGCCCAGCATGTTGGCTTCGATCGGCCCCAGTTGATGGGGACTTCGCGGTTTGTGGACGTCCTGAACTGGCCCCGAGGAATAACTTGTGTCGGGACCACCTGAGGCGTCTTTGTCACTGTGGCGGTCAGCGGAATTCCTCGGCACCTGTGATCTCGGGGTGGCAAGATCAGCTGATGGCTGTTGATCGTTGCTGAAGCAGGCCCAGGGCGTATGGGAAACGCTGGCTGCTGTGCCGGTGTCGTTTCCCCTGGTGGGGGGCTTGAACGTGGTCAGGCGGTCCGCGATCGCTGCGCAGAGCCGTGGGTCGGTGAAGGTCCGGCTCCAGCCGGTGAATGCCTCATTGGAAGCGACTGGAAGAGCATTTCCACGCCGCGGCGGTCCAGTTCGACGTAGCCGAGTTCGTCGATTTCGAGAAGGTCGACGCGTCCGTAACACGAACACCGCCCGGGACCAGTCATCTCGTTTGCCACGTTCGGCTGGGCAAGCAGGATCCGATGCAGATCATCGAACACTCCGGCATTGATCCACCGCTTGATCCGCCGCCAGCACGTCATGCCTCACCTGAAGCCGAGTTCCTGCGGGATGTCTTCCCCCGATCTCGGTATGCAGCACGTACAAGATGCCCTGCAGGCATTGCCGATCCGGTATTGGCCGCGGATCGGGCGCCTTCATCGGGCCACGGCGGAAGCAAGAGCTCGAGAAGCTCCCACGACTGTTCATATAGCGGAGCACGTGAGTAGCTTTTCAACGTTCGTCTCGGGTTCGCTCAGTAGGAAGTAGGTGTGCGGAAAAGCGATGCAACCCGAAAGTGCAGGGCGCCCGCACCACAAATCTCATAGAGTCGACCGTCTCACTGGACTTGAAATCTTCCGGCAGCCCCCGGACTTCGGGCCCATTTGCGACGGGCCTTGGTTCTCGTGCGGGTGTCGAACGGCGCTCGGCGAATACTCCCGTCGGAGTAACGTCGCATCGCGTGTCTCCCGAGGGATGAAGACCGCAGTATGACGAAACGGAATGGAATCGGGCCTAGCGTTGGGGCCATGCCGGAACTTGACAGTCCACTGCGGAGGTTCGGGGTGGCCACCAGGGCGCTGGCGACGGCGTTGCCTGTCGCCGCATGCGGGTCACATGCCGACACCAATGCGGGCCCGCCGCGGCCGGCCCGCACAGCGCGCACGCGGACGGTCGGCAGCTCCACTCCAGCCGCTGCGCACCGACGAGCGGTTCCTCGACCTGAGCGCTGCCGCGGTGCGCGGCAGGACGCGAAGACCGCCTGAAGCATCTCGCATACGGATGCCGTACGGATACCTCACCACACAAACGCCTGAAGAGAGGGACTGACATGAAGCCCATGGGACGCCGCGGCTTTCTCGCCGCCAGCACGGCACTTGGCATTGGTGCTGGCTTGTCCACGCACGCCATTCTCTCGGAAACGAGCGAGAACGAGGCTTCGGACAAGACTTCGGACATTTTACGGCGAGACCAGGACTTGCCCTTCATCGGCACGGAGGAGACCTTTTCGACTCCCACGTTGTTGAAGCTGAACTCCATCAATGAGGATCACATAGCGTTCCTGGAGGAAACTGGTCTTGCGGATCTAGGTCAACGCCGCATCGGTGATATGGATGCGGGGGGACTCAACGTTCAAATCCTCTCTGCTCATACACCCTCTGTGCAAAATGTCCCTGGGCAAAGGGGCATCGACCTTGCCTATCGTCTTAACCGGCAACTTGTAGAGGGGCCAATCGCCAAATATCCGGACCGTTTCAAGGCTTTCGCCACCTTGCCCTTGCGGAGCCCGGAGGCGGCGGCGGACGAACTGGAACGCTCGGTTCGGGAAGATGGCTTCTTGGGCGCACTGACCAACGGGCACATCGCGAAGAAATACCTCGATCATCCCGATTTCGAGCCTGTGCTGGCACGTGCCGTTGCTCTCGATGTGCCGATCTACCTGCATCCCGGATATCCGGCTGACGAGGTCTTCAAGATCTACTACAGCACCACGCGGTCCAAATACACGGAAGAGTACCAGGACTACATTTTCAGTGGGTCTGGATATGGCTGGCACCAGGAGGTGCTGATCCAATGCATTCGGATGATCACGTACGGGGTTTTCGACAGATTCCCCAAACTGAAAATCATCATCGGTCACATGGGTGAAGGTCTCCCGTTCTACTACGAGCGGATCGTAAATGACATGGGCGAGCCGACCAAAGACTCGCTCGAGAAGCCCATCGGGCAATACTTCCAGGACAACTTCTGGGTCACAACAAGCGCATTCCCCCAGACCGAACTGCTCGATCTCCTGCTGCAATACATAAGCGTGGATCGAGTGATGTTCGCAACCGACTACCCGTTCGCGGACATAAAGGAGCAGACCGACTGGTTCCGCGGAGTCGATTTGCCACGCGAAGACAAGGAAAAGATTGCCTTCCGAAATGCGGAGAAACTGTTCAGAATGAAAGTGCCCGCGAAGTGATACGCCAGCGTCGGCCGGAGTGAAAGAATGCTTGCTGTAAGGCGAGCGTACGGCCGAAGTATGCGTTGCGCGGCTGCCAACTGACGCGGTCTCACAGGCTCTTCTAAGAGGTCATTGTGCAAGGCGGCCGCGAGCTCGTAAGCCGGCGACAGGTACTGCTCGCGCTCCTGCGTGAACGCCGTGTCCCTCCCAGGGACACGGCGTTCGCGGCTGGCGATCTCAGTCGCGGGTGGGTGGGGTGTAGAAGGAGCCGACGGACGTCCAGACACCGTTCTTGACGACCACCCGCTGCACGCTGCGCGTACCGAGGTGCTGGCTCGCGCTGAACTTCATGACCGGGGAGACCCCGGGGTCCACCGAGGACGCCTTCTGGTACGCCTCGGTGAGGGACTGCGACGTGACGGGGCCCTTGATGGTCTTCGCGATGTCGGCGAACACCTTGGCGTTGCTCCAGCCCCACAGGGCGAGGAATCCGGCGTCCTGGCCGGGCTCGTACTTGGCCATCGCGGTGCGGAACTCCTTGACCGCCGGGTCAGGGTCGGAGGGCGCCTTCACCAGCTGTACGGCCTTGAGGCCTTCGGCGGCGTCCTTCGCCAGCGAGATCGTCGACTCGGCGGCGACGGGCGCGTAGGCGTAGGTGGGCAGGGACAGCCCCTGGAGCTTGGCCTCCTTGAGGAAGGCGGCCGCTTCGGGGGACGTGAGGATCACGATCACGGCCTGGGCTTTCGCGGCCTTCACCTTGCTGATCACCGGGGTGTAGTCGGTGGTCTGGTACTTCACCGCCAACCGGTCCACCTGGACCGAGGGATCCACCTTCTTCGCGACCGGCTCCACCTGCTTGGCGACGTTCACGAACGCGGCCGGATCGCTGTGCACGACGAGGATCTTCTTCGCGCCGTCCTGCACCGCCCAGGCCGCGACCGCCGCGGCCTGGTCCTCGTAGAGGGTCTGCGTGCCGAACAGTCCGGTCCGCGGCGGCTTGTACCAGGCCTCGCTGCCACCCACCTCGTTGAGCACCGGCACCTTGGACTGGTTGAGGACGAACGGGAAGGCGGCCTCGGCCTGGGAGGTGCCGTTCGCGTTGACGATGGCCACGACCTTGTCCTGGCCCACGAGTTCACGGGCGATCTGCACGGTCTGCTGCGGATCGGCCGCGTTGTCCTTGACCGTCCAGGTGACCTTGCGGCCGTTGATGCCGCCCTGGGCGTTGATCATCTTGAAGTAGGCGTCGGCGCCGGCCTTCTCCGGTACGCCGTAGGAGGCGGTGGCGCCGGTGAGGGGCAGCCACGCGCCTATGTGGATGCCCGACGAACTACCGCCGGCCCCCGTGGAGTCCTGCCCTGCGCACGCGTTGACGGTCAGCGCCACCACGGCCAGGACGGCGGTCGTTCCCGCTGCGCGGCGAAATCTCTTCATTGTCCGGAACACGGTCCACCTCGTTCACTACGGGATTTCCACGGGAGAAGTGCGGGCGGAAGGCGCCGCGGGGGTGGCGGCCTCCGGGTCGCCGCTGAAGTACGCCGCCTCGGCCAGAGCCACGAACGCGGGGTCGCCGGGCCGCCCGTGGGCCGCTACCACGCCCTCGTGCAGCACGGCCACCTCGTGGCAGACGGACAGGGCACGGCTGAGCAGTTGTTCGAGCAGTACGACGGTGAGGCCGTCGTGGGCCAGCCTGGCGAGGCGGTCGTAGACCTCGTCGACCAGGGCGGGGGCGAGACCCAGCGCGGGTTCGTCCACGATCAGTACGTCCGGTCGGGCGATCAGGGCCCGCGCGATGGCGAGCATCTGCTGTTCCCCGCCGGACAGTCCGCCGGCCGGGGCGGACATCCGGTCGCGCAGCCGCACCGGCAGCCACTCGACGGTCTCCTCCAGGCGTTCCCGCAGCGGAGCGCCGGTGATGCCCGCCGCGTAGGCCGCGACTTCGAGGTTCTCGCGCAGGGACAGCGTCTTGAACAGGGCCCGTCCCTCCGGCGCCAGACTGGTGCGGACGGTGCCCTCCGACTCCCGTGTGCCACGGGCGGGTTGGAGTGATCCGTGCAGGATGCCGGCGAGGGTGCTCTTGCCCGCGCCGTTGGCTCCGGCGATGCCCAGTACCACGCCCTGGCGGACGTCCAGGTCGATGTCGCGCAGGGCGACCACGCCGCCGTACGTGTGGCCGACGCCGTCGAGACGGATCATGCTGCGGTCGCCGATGTGTTCGGGCGGCCGGGTCCTGCCGTCGACCGTGCCCAGGTACGACGACCGCACCTGCGGATCCTCCAGCACGGTGTCCGGGGTGCCCTCGCCGATCGTGCGGCCGAAGTCGAAGGCGAGCACGCGGTGGGCCACGGAGAACAGGTCGTCGAGGACGTGGTCGATGACGACCACGGCGGTGCCGTCGGCGTGCAGTCGCCTGATGTGCCGTGCCAGCAGGGCTCGTTCGTCCGCGTCGAGACCGCCGAACGGTTCGTCCAGCACCAGCAGCTTCGGCTTCTCGGCCATCGCGCGGGCCAGGTCGAGACGCTTCTGGAGACCGAACGGCAGTTCCGCGGGACGGCGGTCCGCCACCTCCGCGAGTCCGACGGAGTGCAGGAGGCGAGCCACCTCGTCCCGGTCCTTGGCGGTGATCCGGCGCCGGGTGCACAACACGTTCTCCGCGACGGTGAGTTCGGAGAACACCTCCGCGTGCTGGAAGGTCCGGCCGATGCCCAGCCGCCGTCGCGCCGTCGCCCTGGCCTTCAGGAGCGGCCGCCCGTCGAAGTCGGCGGTGCCGCTCACCCGGCCGTTGCCCGTCAGTCCCGACAGGGCGTTCAACAGAGTTGTCTTTCCGGCCCCGTTGGGCCCGATGACCGCGAGGATCTCGTTCTGCCGCAGGGACAGGGAAGCGTCTTCGAGAGCTTTCAGCCCGCCGTACGACACCGACACGTGCTCCATGCGCAGCAGGACGGGAGCGTCGCCGACGGCCTCGGACGGGACGGGGTCGAGGTCCGCCGAGTCCCCGGCGGGGGAGGGGAGTTCGGTGTCGGGCCGACGCCGTACCCGCCGTGCGAGCTTGGCCAGGAAGGGGACGACTCCGCCCGGCAGGAAGAGCAGTACCCCGATCAGCACCAGGCCCTGCACGATGGGCTGCGGCAGCCCGACGGCGGACGACAGGGAGGGGTTCCAGGTCAGATAGATCCCGCCCGCCACGGCACCGACGACGGTCCCGACCCCGCCGAGCACACACGCCCCGATCAGCGAGATGCCGAAGGCCAGCGAGAAGGGATCCGGGCTCACGAACCCGGTGAGCAGGCCGAGCAGCACGCCCGCGAAGCAGGTGCAGGCCCCGCTCACCGCGAACGACAGCGCCGACTGCGCCTCCGGAGCGATACCGAGCGTCCTGGCCGCCGGCGGGTGCGACTTGGCGGCGACCAGCCGCATCCGCAGCCCCGAGGCGGCGGCGGGCACGGCCAGTGCGAGTACGACGGCGGCGGCGCCGACCGCCAGGTACTGGGCCTCGGTCCCGCCGCCCAGCAGGGTGCCGAATCCGAGGGCGCTGCGCAGCTGGACCACCGGCACGCCCTGGTCGCCACCGGTCACGCCGCTCCAGCGGTTGACCAGTTCCAGCGTGACCATGGTGAAGGCGAGGGTGAGCAGGGCGATGTAGAGGACCGAGAACCTGGCACCGGCGTATCCGAGGAAGGCGCCCAGGGCGGCTCCGGTGGCGACGGCACCGAGCACCACTGTCTCCAGGGGCCAGTCGTGCCCGCTGCCGTACGCCGCGAAGTAGGCGCCGATGGCGAAGAACGCGGGATGGCCCACCGACCAGATGCCGGACCAGCCGGCGAGCAGGCCGACCGAGAGCACGACGATCGTGTACACGGCCGCGAGGCCCACCGAGTACATCTGGTACGCGGGGATCGCACCGGAGGCCATGAGTGCCATGAGCACCGCGCCGGCGGCCGGGCCCAGTGCGGCCCTGGCCAGGAGGGAACGGTTGAAGACCATGGAGTGGACCCCTCAGACCCGTTGGAAGGTGCGGGTGCCGAACATGCCCTGGGGGCGGATCAGCAGGACCAGCACGGTGAACGAGAACACGAACGTGTCCCGGAAGCTGGCGGAGACGTAGTTCGCCGCCAGGTTGTCCAGGACGCCGATGGTCAGCCCGCCCAGGACGGCGCCGTACATGCTGGTCAGACCGCCGAGGAAGATACCGGCGAAGGCCCGGAACAGCGGTGCGACGAGTGCGGTGGGCACCAGGCCCGAGCGTGGTGCGTAGAGGCAGGCGGCGAGTGCGGCCAGGCCCAGGCCGAGGGCCCAGGAGATCCTCGCCAGTCGCTGGGCGCTCAGTCCGACCACGCGGGCGGTGTCCGCGTTCTCGGCGACGGCGCGCATGGCGGAGCCGAGCGTGGTGCGGGCGAACAGATAGCCCACGATCGCCATGGCCACGGCGGCGACGGCGATCGTCAGCAGGCTCTGCACCGGCACCGCGGCACCCGACCAGCGGACCGTCCCGTCGACCAGGCTGGGGAAGGCCTTGGGCTGGTCGCCCCAGATCGATCCGGCGGCGCTCTCCGCGATCAGGGACACGCCCATCGTGACGACGAGCGCGGAGAACAACTGCCCCTGTCCCAGCGGGCGGATCACCGTCTCGCGCACCAGCAGACCGGCGGCCACGGTGATGGTGACGGCGGCGAGGACGCCGAGCAGTGTGGCCACTCCGCTGTCATGGAGCGAGACCGCCACGTACAGGCCCAGGGTCGCGAGCGACGCCATCGCGAAGTTCACGACGTCCGTGGCCCGGTAGATGATCACCAGCCCGAGACCCATGAGCCCGTACACGGCTCCACTGGCCACACCACTGACCAGGACAAGCAGGAACTGACTCACAGCCCCTCCCTCGGAGAAGAGCGCGTTCGCGCCACGCCTACGGAAAGCATGATCACCTCACGGAACCCGGAGTTAAAGTGAACTCACTTCAGTAAGCTAGGCACTGTGTCGCCGGACGGGCAAGCCTCGTGCACGGGATTTGTGCGGAACGGCCGCCGGCCGGGACTCAGTGGACGGGGGCGGCCGGTGACTCGCCGAGCGCGGTGCGTGCCGCCGCCAGCCCGAAGACCAGCGCGGGAGCGAGACCGCCCGCGTAAGCGCGCCGGTACAGCCCGCCCGCGTCCGCGCCGGCCGCGAGCAGGCCGGGGACCGGGCTCCGGCCGTTCCCGTCCGCCGCCAGGGCGTGTGCTCCGGCGTCGATCAGCAGGCCGCCGAAGGTGAACGTGATCGCCGGTGCCGCCTCGACGACGTAGAACGGCGGCTCGTCGAGGGGGCGGCGGTCGAGGAGGCGACCCGGCTCGAGCGCGCCGTTCGCCCGTGCGGCGGTGTTGAACTCCTCGATGCGGTCGCGGATCGTGGCGCCGGGATAGCCCCACTCCTCGGGCATCGAGGCGAAGTCCTCCAGGCTGTCCGCCACCGCGCTGCGGGCACCGGCACGATGGCACAGCTGGAACTTGTCCACACCGGGGATGCCCTCCACGTAGGAGGCGCTGATCCACTCCCGGTGCACCCGCGCGTCGGCGACCAACAACCCGCGGGCCCCGGGCCGTTCGAGCAACGCCATGGTGGTCAGGTGGTCCCCGACGGTCTCGTCGACGAACCGCTCGCCCGTCGTGTCGAACAGCAGGGCGTGCTCGCTGTAGTAGAGCGCCAGGTCGACGAAGCGGGCCGGGTCGGCGAGCGATACACCGGCCGGCATCAGGTGCCCGTAGAACCCGGCGTCCTTCCTGCCGAACGCCGCGCCCGCGGAGCGCCCGAGGGTGAGGCCGTCGCCCCGGCTGTGCGGGTTGGCCCGCAGTCCGATGTCCGCGGCCTGCGGATGGACGTACTCGGCGCGCAGGCCCGGATCCCCCTGGAAACCGCCGGTCGCCAGCAGCGTCCAGGTGGCCTCGATGCGGCGCTCGGAACCGTCGGGCAACAGGCAGTCCGCGCCCTTGACCACGCCGTTCTCCGTCACGAGGGCGTGGGTCCAGGTGGAGGTCAGCACCTCCTGGCCCCGCTCTCGGATCAGCCGTTCGCAGGTGTCGAGGTAGTGGTTCGTGTCCACCTGGTGCCCCCGGCCGAAGCCGAGCACGGGCACCGGAGGCTGACACTCCACACCGAGCGACCTGATCCAGGCCACGCCGTCGGTGAACCCGTCCAGCAGGGCCGCGGCCAGGTCGGGATCCCCGTCCGGATTGACCCGGCGCATCTCCTCCACGGTCGGAGCGGTCCAGACGAAACCGGCGAAGCGCGCGGAGCCGCCGGTGGCCTCCGCCTTCTCCACCAGGACCACGGAGTCGCCCTCCGCGGCCACCCGGGTCGCCGCGGAGAGCCCGGCCATACCGCCACCGATCACCAGCAGATCCACTGTCGTCGTACCCATAGCGGGTCCCACCGCCTTCATGTCACCGAATGGAACAGGACGCTAATTGAACTCACTTCTGTAGTCGAGGGGTGGGTGGGGAGTTGGTGTCGACGGACCGGTTTCGGCCGCGGTCGCGCCTCCGCCGTATCAGTCGGGGGTGAGGACGGCGCGCCCGCGCACCCGCCCCTCGCGCAGCCTCGCGACGGCCTCCGTCGCCTGGGACAGCCCGAACGGCTCGACTCCTACCGTCAAAACACCGTCGCGTGCCAGGGAGACGACCGCCTCCAGTTCGGGCCGGGTCCCCCAGAAGGGCAGCGAGATCCGGGTGCCGGGAGGGAGCGCGCCCGGTTTGCGGACCGTCAGTTCGCCGCCGCCGCTGCCCACCACGACGAGCTCTCCGCCGGGCCGCAGCACATCCACCGCGAGCTCCAGACTGGAACGGCTCCCGACGAAGTCGAGCACGGCCACCGCCCCGGCTCCGCCCGTCCGGCTCCGGAGGGCCGCGGCGGTGTCGGGCCGCAGAAGCGTGCCGAAGTGCGCGCCGCACGCGTCGGCGAGGGCGAGCGCCTCCTCCCGTACGTCCACGGCCAGCACCCGCGCGCTCGTCGTGGCGCGCAGGATCTGGACGGCCAGATGCCCCAGCCCGCCGACGCCGATCACGACCACGCCCTCGTCCTCGCCCAGCGCGGGGCGGATCATGGCCACGGAGTGGTAGGCGGTGAGGCCGGCGTCCGACAGGGGTGCCGCCTGCTCGGCGGCCAGGTCGCCCACCGGCACCAGCACCCGCCCCGACGGCACGAGCATGGCGTCGGCCATCCCGCCGTCACGTCCGAGGCCCGCCCCGGTGCCGACCCGGTCCGCGTCCAGGGCCGTACGCCGGTCGCAGTAGTTCTCCGCTCCGGTCCCGCAGCGGGCGCAGCTGCCGCAGCCCCAGGGGCCGTGGACCACGACCCGTTCGCCGACCGCCGGACCTACGGCGGACGGGCCGCGCTGTGCCACCCGTCCCGCGACCTCGTGCCCGAGGGTGAACGGAAGCCGGTACGGAAGGGCTCCCGGTCCGGCGTCGATGACGTGGAGGTCCGAACGGCAGAGGCCGGCCGCCTCCACCTCGATCAGGACCTCCTCGCCTCGGGGGACGGGCCGTGCCGTCTCGGTGAGGATCGGTGGGCCGCCCCAGCGGGTCAGCCGGACCGCTCTTGTCGCGCCTGTTGACATACGTGCGACGGTAACAAAAATGAAGTCAGTTCAGTAGATGGCTGCGAGGTGGTGACCGTGCATGGGCGGTGAACACACGAGGCGCTTCGACGGGCGGATCGCGCTCGTCACCGGAGCGGGATCCGGTATCGGCGCGGCGGTCGCCCGGCGACTGGCCGCGCAGGGTGCCGAGGTCTTCGCCGTGGACCTCGACGGCCCGGCCGTCGACGCCGTCGCGAAGGAGCTGCCGCATGGGCACGCCCTGACTGTCGACGTCGCCGAACCGGCGCAGGTCGACCGGGCTTTCGAGGAAGTCGTACGGCGGCACGGGCGGCTCGACGTGGTGGTGCACGCCGCCGGAGTCGACGACCCCGTGGCCAAGGAGTGGATCGCCGAGGCGCTGGTCGCGGACCGGCCGCCGGAGGTGACGGGGCGGCTCGGTGACGATGCCTGGCGGCGGGTCATGCGGGTCAACCTGGACGGCACCTTCCACGTCCTGCGTGCCGCGCTGCGGGTCATGGTGCCGCGGCGGGCCGGTGCCGTCGTCACCGTCGGATCGTCGTCCGCCTTCGACGCGCAGGCCGGTTATCCGCACTACGCGGCCTCGAAAGCGGGGGCGCACGCGCTGAGCCAGTCCGTCGCCAAGGAGGCGATCGCGTACGGGGTCAGGGTCAACACGGTGGCGCCGGGGCCGACGGAGACGGGGATGGCGGCGCGGACGCCTGCGGCGCTTCGGCAGGGGTTCGCTGATCCTCGGGTTCGTGCTTATGCCACTCCGGAGGAGATCGCCGATGTTGCTTTGTTCTTGGCGAGTGACGAGGCGGCGAACCTGGTGGGGGCGGTGGTGTTGGCGAATGGGGGGCGGTTCACCGTATGAGGCTGCGGGTCCGTTGTGGCTGGTCGCGCCCACGCGGCGGAGCCGCATATAGATACAGCCCCGCGCCCCTAGCGAGTTGCAGTCGAGGGAGGTTTTGATGGTCCGGGTTGGTGCTGATCCTGCTTTGCTGGTAGAGACCGAGGAGCAGGGGCAACTGCGTGCGGTTCTACGGGACTTGCTTGGCGAGGATCCGCGGGGTGACGACGATCAAAGGCTCTGGCAGCGGCTCGCCGGTGAGATCGGGGTGCATGGGCTTGTCGTGCCCGAGAAGTACGGCGGTTCCGGGTACACCTTCGCCGAACTCGCCGTCGTGCTCCAGGAGATGGGGCGGGTGGTGTGTCCGGCGCCGCTGTTGACCACCGTCGTTCTCGCCGGGTACGCGCTGCTGGACAGTGGTGATCAGCGGGCCTGTGAGCGGTGGTTGCCCGGGATCGCCTCCGGGGGGCTCACCGCCACCGTTGCCGGCATCCTGCATCCGGCCGATGTGACGGCCGAGCGCGGGCCCGATGGCTGGGTGCTGCGCGGCGAGGCCGATTTCGTGCCGGACGGGGAAGGTTCTGGTCTGCTGCTGGTCATGGCCCGCGCGCCGGACGGTGAGCGGGTGTTCGCCTGCGAACCGGATGACGCGACCTGTGAGCGAACGGCCCGGCGGGTGCTCGATCCCACGCGCCGCCAGGCGCTCGTCCGCCTCCGGGGAGCGCCCGCCGAACCGGTCACCGAGCCCGGGCGGACGTCGGAGGTCATCGACGGTGTCCTCGACGCGGGGCGGGTGGCGGTGGCCGCCGAGCATGTCGGCGGCAGTGCGCACGCCCTGGACGCCGTGCTCACCCATGTGACACAGCGGACGCAGTTCGGGCGGGCCATCGGCTCGTTCCAGGCCGTCAAGCACCGGCTGGCCGACCTGCTCGTCGAGGTCGAGGGGGCGCGGTCGGCGTCGGCGTACGCGAGTGCCTGTCTCGCCGGACGGGCGGCTGAGCTTCCGGTGGCCGCGAGTGCGGCGGCGGTGGCCTGTACGGGTGCCTACCGGCTCGCCACCACCGAATACGTCCAGCTCCACGGGGGGATCGGCTTCACCTGGGAGCACTCCGCCCATCGCTATCTGCGCCGGGCCCGTGCCGACGAGGCGCTGTTCGGCACGGCCGACGACCACCGTCTGCGCCTGGCCGGCCTGCTCGGTCTCACGGGCCGTACCGGCTGACCGCGGACAGGTCGTCCGGAGCGGATTCCGTTTCCCAGTCCATTGACAGGGGCATCCACTGCCCACAGAATCGAACTCAATTCAGTTCAGTTTGGAGGAGCTCATGGCAGTCGAGGACGAGATCCAGTTCGAGCGGGACGGGCACGTTGCGCGGGTCTGGCTGAACCGGCCGCACAAGAAGAACTGCGTGACCGTGCCGATCCTCGATCGGCTGGACGAGATCATCACCGAGGTCGACGCGGACCCCGAGCTGCGCGTGCTGGTGCTGCGCGGGCGGGGCAACACCTTCTGCTCCGGGTTCGACCTGGACAGCCTCAAGGCCGAGTTCGTCGGCAGGTCCAACGCGATCGACGTCGCCGTGCTCTCCGCCAAGGTCTGCGACCGGCTCTACTCGATGAAGACCCCGTCGATCGCCGTCCTGGAGGGGCATGTCACCGCGGGCGGCTTCGAGTTGATGATCTCCTGCGACTTCGCGATCGCCGCGGACGACGCACTGATCGGCGACTTCCACATCCGGCGCGCGCTGTTCGGCGGCGCGGGACCGATCTACCGGGTGCCCCGCATGATCGGCGTCCGCAAGACCAAGGAGCTGATGCTCACCGGCAAGCTGCTCACCGGCGTCGAGGCCGCCGAGTTCGACCTCATCAACGCCTCGGCCCCGGCCGACAAACTCGACGCCACGGTCGAGGAGTTCGCCGACCAGCTCATCGACAAGAGCCCGTTCACCATGTGGATCACCAAGATGACCATCGACCGCAGCCTCGACGCCGACATCCAGTCGCTCATGGTCATGGAGCACCTCGCGGTCGGCGTGATGCTCAACTCCGAGGACGCGGCGGAGGGTGTGTCGGCGTTCCTGGAGAAGCGGGAGCCGCAGTGGAAGGGCCGCTGACCGCGGTGCCGGGGGCCGGGAGCCGGCTGCGCGGCTCCCGGTGCGCCGACTGCGCGGTGGCCGCTTACCCCGCCGACCCGGCGTGTCCGCGCTGCGGAGGTCCGGCCGAGCCGGTCGTGCTCTCCGGTACGGGCACGCTGTGGACCTGGACCGTGCAGCGGTACGCGCCCAAGTCGCCGCCGTACGTCCCGCCCGCCGCCGGATTCACGCCGTTCACCGTCGGATACGTCGAACTCCCCGAAGGGGTCCGTGTGTTGGCGGTGCTCGATGTCCGGCCCGAGGACGCGGAGATCGGGATGCCGGTCAGCGTGACGGCCGGGGACGGCGTGCCCAGGGCCGCGGGGGCCGCCGTATGAGCAAGGAAGACGTGCTCGTCTGCGGTGCCGGGATCACCTCCTTCGCCCGGACGGAGGCGAGCGGCCGGCAGCTGGCCGTCGAGGCCGTCCGGGCCGCACTCGCCGACGCCGGACTGCCGTGGTCCCGGGTGCGGGCCGCGTACGGCGGCAGCGACGCCGCCGGGAACGCCGACACGCTGGTCGCCGAACTGGGGCTGACGGGAGTGCCGTTCACCAACGTGCGCAACGGCTGCGCGACCGGCGGCAGCGCGCTGGTCTCGGCGGTCAACGCGATCCGGTCCGGTGCCGCGGACGTGGCCCTCGCCGTCGGCTTCGACAAGCATCCGCGCGGTGCCTTCGATCCGCGGCCCGCCGACTGGGGGCTGGATGAGGCCTACGGCCGCGACGGGCTGATGGTGACCACCCAGTTCTTCGCCATGAAGATCCAGCGGTACATGCACGACCACGGCATCAGCGACCGCACCCTCGCCCTGGTCGCCGAGAAGGCGTACGCGAACGGCGTGCTCACCCCGCACGCCTGGCGGCGCAAGCCGCTGGACGCGGACGAGATCCTGGCGTCCGGCATGGTCAACGACCCCCTGACCCGGTACATGTTCTGCTCGCCCGGCCAGGGTGCGGTCGCCCTGATCCTGTGCAGCCGCGCGGTGGCCCGCAGGCTCGGCGGGACGCCCGTCGCCCTGCGGGCGGCAGTCGTACGGACCCGCCGCTTCGGCTCCTTCGAGGTGTTCAGCCCCTGGGCGCCCACGGGATCACCGACGAGTGTCAGCGCGGACGCCGCCCAAAGCGCCTTCGAGGAAGCCGGGTTGGGTCCGCGTGACATCGACGTGTGCCAGTTGCAGGACACCGAGAGCGGCGCCGAGGTGATGCACCTGGCCGAGTGCGGGTTCTGCGAGCACGGCGAGCAGGAGTCCCTCATCCCGTTCGGGGCGACCAGGATCGACGGCCTGCTGCCGGTCAACACCGACGGCGGATGCATCGCCAACGGGGAGCCCATCGGCGCCTCCGGGCTGCGTCAGGTCCACGAGGTGGTCCAGCAGCTGCGGGGCCGGGCGGGCGAACGGCAGGTACCGGGCGACCCGTCGACGGGCTTCACCCATGTGTACGGGGCGCCGGGCGTCAGCGCCTGCACGGTGCTGACCCGCTGAGAGGAGGAAGGGCCATGGACGGCACACCCGGACCGGACGAGTTCCGCTCCGCAGCCCGCCACTGGTTGGAAGGCGTGGCCCCGGCCCGCACCGCACACGAGGAATGGGGCCGCGGCGACGACTCGGTGGCCGTCTTCGAGAACTGGACCGAGGCCGAGGAACGCGCCCACACCGACCGGGCACGGGACTGGGAACGCATCCGCCACGACCAGGGCTGGGGCGCGCTCGCCTGGCCACCGGAGTACGGAGGCCGCGAACTCCCCGCCCACTACGAGCAGTTGTACCGGGCCGAGGAAGCCGCCTTCGACGTGCCCAGGCGCACCGAGATCTTCCCGGTCACCCAGCAGCTCGTCGCCCCCGCCATCCGCATCTGGGGCACGGAGGAACAGAAGCGGCGCTGGCTGCGCCCCATGCTCCGCACCGACGAACTCGCCTGCCAGCTGTTCTCCGAGACGGAAGCGGGCTCCGATCTCGCCGCCGTCCGCACCCGGGCAGTACGCGAGGACGACGGCTGGCGGTTGCGCGGCCACAAGGTCTGGACCTCGGGCGCGCGGGTCGCCACCTGGGGCGTGGCCGTCTGCCGCACCGACCCCGAGGTGCCCAGACACGCGGGCATCACGGTGTTCCTGGTCCGGATGGACGCCCCGGGCGTCACCGTTCGGCCGATCCGGCAGATGACCGGCGGCGCGAGCTTCAACGAGGTGTACCTGGACGACGTCCACGTACCCGACACCGACCGGCTGGGCCCCGTCGGCGCGGGCTGGCGTGTCACCCTCACCGTGCTCGCCGCCGAACGCCTCGACTCCGGCGGCCTCGGCCTGGACAACGCCGACCGCGCCCTCGACCTGGCCCGGCACCTGCCCCGCCCGCTCACCGGCGGCGAACGGCAGCAGGCCGCCGACCTCTACGTCCGCACCCTGGTCCAGCGGCTCACCGGGCTGCGGGTCACGGCGGCTCTGGTCGCCGGCCGCGAACCCGGCGCCGAGGCCTCGGTCGGCAAGCTCCACGCCACCGCGACCATGCGGGCCACCACCGACCTCGTCCAGCAGCTCCTGGGCCCGCGGCTGGCAGCCGACACGGGGGAGTGGGGCACGTTCGCCTGGACCGAGCACCTCCTCGGCGCCCCCGGCTACCGCATCGCCGGCGGCAGCGACGAGATCCAGCGCAACATCCTCGCCGAGCGAGTGCTGAAACTGCCCAGGGAACCGAAGGGAGCGGTCAGTTGAGCACCACGACCGAAGTGGCCGAGCTCGGGCGGCGGGTCCGCGAACGGCTAGCCGAGCGACACCCGGGCGCGCCCGTCGGTGACCTGCGCACCTTGCCCGGCGGTCACTCGGGGCTCACCTATTCCATCGCTGTGGGCCCGGCCTCGTATGTCATCAAGGCGGTGCCGCCGGGCCGCCGTCCCGTCGGCCGCAACGACGTGTTGCGCCAGGCCCGAGTCCTGCGCGCGCTCGCCGGGTCGGCGGTGCCCGTGCCGGGCGTCCTGGCCGTCGACGAACTCGAACCGGCCTGGTTCGCCATGGAGTTCGTGGCCGGTGAGGCGATCGAGCCGGTCCTCGACGAGCACCGGCTCGACCCCGTCCTGTGCCGCACCCGGATGCTCGCCCTGGCCCCGGTACTGCGCGAATTGCACGCGACGCCGGCCCCGGAGACCTCCGGACCACTGGATCCGGCAGGGGAGTTGGACCGATGGAGCCGCACCATGCGGGCGGTGCCGCCGGGGCTCCGCCCCGGATCCGAGGACCTGCTGAGCACCCTGGCCGCACGCGTCCCCGACAGCGTGCCCGCCACCCTCACCCACGGCGACTTCCGCCTCGGCAACGTCCTGTGCCAGGGCACGCGACCGGCCGCCGTCGTCGACTGGGAGATCTGGGGATACGGCGATCCGCGCATCGACCTCGCCTGGTTCCTCCTCTTCGCCGACCACCGCAACTTCCCCGAGCTCGGCCGCGACATCCCCGGCCTGCCCGGCGAGGCGGAACTGCTCGCCGCCTATCTGGACGGCCGCCCCGCGCCCACGGACCTCGACTGGTTCCGGGCACTGGCCCGCACCAAGATGGCCGCGATCATGGGCCACAACCTGCGCCGGCACCGAGAGGGCACCCACCACGACCCGGACCAGGAGCGGCTGCCGCCGACCATCGCGGCGATGATCCGCACGGCCCGCGACCTCCTCGCCCGACGGCCCTGAAGGAGCACGACCATGGATTTCGCACTCTCCCCGAGGGCCGAGGAACTCCGTTCGCGGATGGCCGCGTTCATGGAGGAGTACGTCCTGCCCGCCGAGGCCGTCTACGACCGACAGCTCGCAGCAGCTGACGACCCGCACGAACTACCGCCGATCATGCGCGAGTTGAAGGGGAAGGCGCGCGCCGAAGGCCTGTGGAACCTCTTCCTCGCGCACGGCCACCGGGGCGCGGGCCTCACCAACCTCGAATACGCGCCCCTGGCCGAGCTCGCCGGACGCTCGGTCATCGGCCCCGAGGTCTTCAACTGCTCCGCCCCCGACACCGGCAACATGGAACTGCTCTCCCTCTTCGGCACCCCCGAGCAGCAGGACCGCTGGCTGAGCCCCCTGCTCGCCGCCGCCATCCGGTCCTGCTTCGCCATGACCGAACCCGAGGTCGCCAGCTCCGACGCCCGCAACATCCGCACCCGGATCACGCGCGACGGCGACGAGTACGTCGTCAACGGCCACAAGTGGTACACGTCCGGCATCCTCGACCCCGACTGCAAGCTGATCATCCTGATGGGCGTCACCGACGCGGACGCACCCACCTACCGGCAGCAGAGCATGCTGCTGATCCCCCGCGACACACCCGGCATCACCGTGCTGCGCGACCTGCCGATGTTCGGCTACACCGACCGCTGCGGCCACGGCGACGTGCTCTTCGAGGACGTACGCGTGCCCGCCTCGGCGCTGCTCGGCGGTGAGGGCGAGGGATTCGCCCTGGCGCAGGGGCGGTTGGGTCCCGGGCGCATGCACTACGCCATGCGGGCGGTCGGATTCGCCGAACGGGCCCTGGAGTTGATGTGCCGGCGCACCCTGACCCGCACCGCCTTCGGCGGCAGGCTCGCCGAACGGGGCGTCGTCCGCGAGTGGATCGCCCGCAGCCGGATCGAGATCGAGCAACTGCGGCTGCTGGTCCTGAAGTCGGCCTGGCTGATGGACACCCAGGGCAACGCGGCCGCCCGCACCGAGGTAGCCGCGATCAAGGTGGCCGCCCTGGAGGTGGCCCACAAGGTGGTCGACCGGGCGGTGCAGGCGCACGGGGCCGCGGGGGTCAGCGACGACACCGTACTGGCGCGGTTGTACGCGATCACCCGGGCGCTGCGGATCGCGGACGGTCCCGACGAGGTGCATCTGCGGACGGTCGCCCGGCGTGAACTGGCCAAGTACCCGGGGGAGTCGGCGTGAACGGGCAGCAACTGGAGGGTCGGGTCGCCCTGATCACGGGGGGCTCCCGGGGCATCGGGCTCGGTATCGCCCAGGCGTACCGGGGGGCCGGCGCCCATGTCGTCATCGCCTCCCGCAAGGCGGACGGACTGGCCGCGGCACGCGAGGAACTGCTGCGGATCAAGGGCGACGGCGAGGTCCACGAGGTGGTCGCCAACGTCGGGGAGCCCGAGGACGCCGAACGCTGCGTCGAGGAGACCGTGGCCCGCCTCGGCCGACTCGACGTCCTGGTCAACAACGCGGCCACCAACCCCTACATGGGCGACCTCCTCGACCTCGACCTGCCGCGCGCGGAGAAGACCGTACGGGTCAACCAGTACGGCATGGTCGCCTGGACCCGGTGCGCCTGGCGGGCGTGGATGAGGGAACACGGGGGAGCCGTCGTCAACATCGCCTCCGTCGGAGGACTCGTCGTCGACCCCCACATCGGCTGGTACAACGCCACCAAGGCGGCCATGCTGCACATGACCCGCCAACTCGCCTACGAACTCGGGCCGATGGCACGCGTGAACGCCATCGCACCGGGCCTGATCAAGACCGAGCTGGCCCGGGCCGTCTGGGAGCCCAGGGAGCCGATCCTCACCGCGAGGCTGCCGCTGCGCAGACTCGGCACGGTGGAGGACGTGGCGCACGCGGCGGTCTTCCTGGCGTCCGAGGCCTCGTCCTGGATGACCGGGCAGACGCTGGTCCTGGACGGCGGCGCGACCGTACTGCCGATCGGGGTGGAGGCGTGACGGCACCCGCCGAGGTGTTCTCCCTGCACGGGCGGACCGCCGTGGTCACCGGGGCGTCGTCCGGGCTCGGGGCCCGCTTCGCCCTGGTGCTCGCATCGGCCGGCGCCACCGTCCTCGCCGCGGCGCGGAGACTGGAGAAGCTCAAGGAACTCGCCGACGACAACCCGCGTATCCATCCCGTCGTCTGCGATGTGTCACGGGACGAGGACCGGGTGCGGCTGATGGAGACGGCGCTCGACGAGACCGGCCGGATCGACGTCCTCGTCAACAACGCCGGCGCACCCGGTGCCGTACGCGCCGAGGACGAGAGCGCCGAGGACTTCGCCGGAGTGCTGGACGTGAACCTGGTGGCGGCCTTCCGTCTCGCGCGGCTGCTCGCGGAGGCGCCGGTGCCCGAGGGCGGCCGTACACGATCCGTCGTGAACGTCTCCTCCGTCCTCGGACTCGTCTCCGGCGCCCCGCTGGGCGGCGCGGCCTACGCGGCGTCGAAGGCCGGGCTCCTCGGGCTGACCCGGGAACTGGCGGGACAGTGGGGGCGGTCGGGGGTGCGGGTCAACGCACTGGCGCCCGGCTGGTTCCGCTCGGAGATGACAGACGGACTCTTCAGCGACGAGCGCTCACGGCGCTGGGTCGAACGCGGCACCATGCTGGGGCGCGGCGGCGAGCCCGGGGAACTCGACGGTGCACTGCTCTATCTGGCCTCGGACGCTTCGTCGTACTGCACCGGGCAGGTGCTCACCGTGGACGGTGGGTGGACGGCGCGATGAGGGTCACGGTCGAGGTCGACGGCGAGGGACTGGCGCGCGTCGAGTTGTGCCGCGGCGGGGGCAACGCGATCGATCTCGCGATGGCGCGGGCGCTGCTGGACGCGGCCCGGGAGTGCGCGAAGGCACGGGCCCGCGCGGTGCTGCTCACCGCACGGGGACGGTCCTTCTGCGTCGGCGGGGACCTGAAGGAGTTCGCCACGCTGTCGGGGGAACGCCTGACAGGGCACCTCACCGAGGTGACGGACGCGCTCCACGGCGCCCTGCGGATCCTCGCCGGTCTGGACGCGCCGCTGGTGGTCGCCGCTCAGGGGGCTGTCGCCGGGGCCGGCCTCGGGCTCGTGGCGGCGGCGGACGTGAGTCTCGCGGCGACCGATGCCCGCTTCTCGGCCGCGTACACCGCGATCGGGTACACACCGGACGCCGGGGTCAGCTGGTCGTTGCCCCGGCTGATCGGGCCGCGGCGGGCGGTGGACCTGCTGCTGACCAACCGGCGCGTCACGGCGGTCGAGGCGTCACGGATCGGGCTGGTGAGCCGGCTCGTCCCGCCCGAGGAACTGGCCGAGGAGGCCGTACGCACGGCCGGCGCGCTGGCTCGCGGAGCCACGGCGGCGTACGGCGTGACCCGCCGGCTGGTCGGTCGGGCGCTCTCGGCCGACCTGGACGAACACCTCGACACCGAGGCCCGCCACCTGGCCGCGGCCGCGGTGTCGGCGGAGGGGAGGGAGGGCGTGGCGGCGTTTCTCGAGGGGCGCAGGGCGGACTTCACCGGGCTCGAGACGGGGACGGACGCCACGGTTTCCGCAGGCTCGCCGGCAGATCAGCCAAGTGCCCCGACGCGATCCACAGGCCCATGAGCAACCCGCCCGATCTCCGATTCGTACCCGACTTGAACTTGGGTCTACTCTCGGACGACCGTACGGTGATCGGTACCGTCCGTGGAGAAGAGGGAGACAGACCATGGCAAGGGCACGGATCGTGGATCCGGAGGAGGGGCCCAGGTCGAAGCGCGGCGCGATCCTCGTGGCCGCCGTGGAGCGGTTCGGGGAGGACGGCTACGAGAACACCAAGTGGTCGGAGGTGGCCGACCGGGTGGGCATCGGGCAGACCGCGCTGTACCACTACTTCGAGTCCAAGGCCCACTGTCTGCTCACCATCATGCGCCTGGAACTCCAGCGTTCGCACGATCAGTTCGTCGAGGCAACGGAGAACGCGACGGAACCCGTGGAGGAACTGCGGGCGGCGGTCCGGGCCGCCTTCGCGGTCACCGAGCGGGAGATCCGCCAGATGCGCATCCTGCAGGCCAACATGTCCCTGCTCGCCACCCCGCGGAAGTCCAAGCGCGAGGAGGCCGAGCGCGTCGCGGCCCGCCAGCTGGTCCAGATGGTCGAGCGGGACTGGACGAGCCTGCTGATGCGCGGCATGTCCAAGGGCGGCTTCCCGGTCCGGGACGCGCACACCCTCGGCCTCGCCGTCCTCGGGATGATCGTCAGCGTCTGGCGCTGGTACCGCCCCTCCGGCGCGATCCCGCTGTCCGAGATCAGCGAGATGATCGAGGGGTGTGTGGTGCGGATGGTCGCGGAGTAGCCCCACTCCACCAGGTCAGGCCCTGCCTCTTGTCGGCGGCAGGGCAGTGGCCTTACAGTCAAACTGAACTGAACTCAGGTTGTTTGATGTCATAGGAACTCATGGCGCCGAGGGAGAGCGATCGGCAATGGTGCTGCGCGAATACATGGCCCGAATGGACGGCCAGGACCCGGAAAAGGCCCTCGAACTCCTGGAACCCGACTTCCGGTTCCTGATCGCCCTGCCGAGCGGGCAGCGGACCGGCACGTCCCGCGAGGACTTCGCCGGCTACATCGCCGGACGGCAGGCGGTGGACCGTACGCACGAGATCGTGCGCTACTCGGTCGACGGCGACGTCGAGACGGCGTACGGCTTCGTCGTCGACCAGGGGGTGACGACGGGGGCCTTCCTCTCTGCCGTACGGGTCTCACCCGCCGGGCTGATGGCGGGCTACCAGTCGTTCTTCACCCCGGACTTCGACCTCGTGGACCGGCCGTGAGCGCCCCCGCCGCGTCCGCGGCGCCGTTCCTGACCACCTGGTTCGGGATCCTGGACAGCGCCGACGCCGACCGGATCCTCGACCTGATCAGCGACGACTTCTCCTTCTCCATCCTCTTCTCCACCGGGGGCGACACCGGCACCGACTTCCACGGCGGCCGCGCCGAGATGGAGGGCTACCTCGCCCAGCGCGAGGTGGGCACCCGCACCCACCACCTGCTCACCGGGTCCACCGTCGGCCGGGACGAGCTGTACCTCGGCGAGGTGCGCAGGGCGGGCGCACCGGAGGCGACGTTCGTGGCCTCGGCCCGGCTCGACGAGGAGGGCCGGGTACGGCGGCTGATGATCGGGCGCTCGCCCGCGGTCCTGTTCACCTGAGCCCGAGGAGAAGCGATGTACAACCTGATCCTGCTGGCCGCCCGGCCGCCCGAGTGGACCCACGAACGGTTCATCGACTGGTGGCGGGGCGAACACGCCGAGCTCACCCGGCAGCTGCCGGGGCTGAGGGCCTGGCGGCACACCGATGTCGACGGGGCCCTCGAACCGCGCTCGGAGGGCTGGGACGGCGTCTCCGTCCTGAGCTTCGACACCCCTGAGGACCTGCGCAAGGCGCTGAAGAGCCCGGAATGGGCGGCGGCCGTCGCCCAGGTCGGCGACATGCGGGGACGCCGGATCGCCGTCATGGGCGGCGAGGCGGAGATGTACGCGGGCTGAGCACACCAGGGTGTCGGGCCGGGCTCGGCCCCTCACTTGGAGGCCCCCTCGGCCGGGCCCCACTCGAAGGCCCCTTCGCAACGAGGCGAGGAAGCGGATGCGACAGACAGTGCGGGAGTTCTACGACCGCTGCGAACAAGCCGACTTCACGGCTGTGGTCGACGACCACGGACAGCACGGGGCCCGCGAACTCCTGCGGCGCGCAGCCGAGTTGGCGGACACGATGACAGCGGACGGCACACCGGGCGGCACCGTGCTGCTCCAGGCCGACAACTCCTGGCGCACCGTGGCCGCGACCTTGGCCGTGGGACTGACCGGTGGCGTGCTGGCCCTGGTCAACCGGCACACGACCGCCGCCGAGTTCGCCGCTGCCATGGAGGACATCCGACCGGACGTCCTGATCGCCGAACCCTCCGCGATCGAGGAATGGGACGGCGCCGCGGCCCTGCCGGACGCGCTGACGGGCGATGCCCTGGACGGCTGGACCCTCCGCGTCGGCCGCGGTCCGCGCGATGTCTCCCGCTGGAACGGCGGCACCCTCATCGGCCTCACTTCCGGCTCCACCGGACGGCCCAAGGGGGTCGTGCAGTCCGAGAGCGCCCTGCGCTACGCGTGCTCCTGCACGATCGATGTCAACGGCCTGCGCCAGGGGGACGCGGTGGCCGCCGTCGTCCCGCTCTCCTCGACCGCCGCGTTCTGCTTCGGGGTCTGCCTCTCCCTCATGCTGGGCGGACCGCTCGTCCTGTCCGGCCGCTGGGACCGCGAGGAGGCGCTCTCGCGGATGGCCGCGCACGACGTCCGGTGGACCATGTGCGTGCCGACCATGGCCCTGCAGATGGGTTCCGCGGCGGCCGGGTCGAGGGTCCTCGACGGGGTCCGCTCGATCACCGTCGGCGGCGGCCCCATGGACCGCGGTGCCCTCGCCCGCGCCGAACGCTCCCTGGGGACGAGGATCCTGCGCGTCTTCGGCATGTCCGAGTGCCTCGGACACACCTCGCCCCGGCGGGAAGACACCGAGGAGATCAGGCTCGGCCGTGACGGGCGCCCCTTCCCGGGCACCGACCTGCGGGCCGTGGCCGCCGACGGAACCGTGCTGGAGCCCGGAGTGACCGGCCGTGCCCAGGTCCGCGGTCCCTCCCTCTTCCTCGGCTACGCCCGCGACGGCAAGGTCGAGCCGCCGGCGCTCACTCCCGACGGCTTCTTCCCCACCGGTGACCTGCTGGTGACCGGCGAGGACGGCACGGTCACCGTCATGGGCCGGGAGAAGGACGTCATCATCCGCGGTGGCCGCAACCTCGACATCACCGAGATCGAGCGCGCCGTCGCCGCCCATCCGGCGGTGGCCCGCGCCTGTGTGACCCCCGTCCCGGATCCGCTCCTCGGTGAACGGGCCGCGGTGCTCGTCGTGGTCGAGGACGGCACCGGCGAACTCGGCCTCGACGAGATCACCGCGCACCTCGCCCGCACCGGCCTGTCCAAGGCCAAGTGGCCCGAGTTCGCCTTCACCGTCGGTGAGCTGCCCCAGACCACCGTGGGCAAGCTCGACCGCTCCGGAGCCCGCAGGCTCGCCCACGACCTGCACGCGCGGCTCGCCGCACACCCCGAACAGCACCGGCAAGGAGATGCATGACCACCCCCACGACCCGCACCCCCCGTTTCGACCGCGGCCGTTGGGCGCAGCCCGGACCCGAGACCGTAGGGCCCGGTGTCCACCGCATCCCGCTCCCGCTCCCGGACGACGGACTGCGGGCCGTCAACGTCTACGTGCTGGAGGGGCTGACGGAAGGCCTGGTGCTGATCGACGGAGGCTGGTCGATTCCCGAGTCCCGCAAGGCACTTGAGGACGCCCTCGCCGAACTCGGCCACGACCTGGGCGATATCGGCCACATCCTCGTCACCCACATCCACCGCGACCACTACACCCAGGCCGTGGAACTGCGCAGGCTGCTGGGCTCCCGGGTCTACCTGGGCGCGGGCGAGCGGCGCGGCCTGGAGCTCCTCGGCGAGCTGCGCACGGACGAACCGGTCGGCTCGCTGGAGACCCTGCGCCGGGCCGGGGCCCACGAACTCGCCGAGCGGGTCGGCGCGATGTACGCCGGCGACTTCGACCCCGGCGTCTGGCAGGCGCCGGACCGCTGGCTCCAGGCCGAGGAACTGCGCTTCGGGGACGCGCGGTTGACGGTGATCCCGACCCCGGGTCACACCCAGGGACACGTCGTCTACCTCGATCAGGCCCGGGGACTGCTGTTCTCCGGGGACCACGTCCTGCCGCACATCACGCCGTCCATCGGCTTCGAACTCGGCGCCCCCACCCTGCCGTTGGGCGACTACCTGGACTCACTGCAGCTGATGACCACCCTCGCCGACGCCCGGCTGCTGCCCGCGCACGGCCCGGTCGGCGACAGCGTGCACGCACGGGTCGGCGAACTCCTCACCCACCACGACGACCGCCTCGCCGACACGCTGGCCGCCCTCGCCGACCGTACGCGCACCGCGTACGAAGTAGCGGCCGAGCTGGGCTGGACCCGGCGCAAGGTGCCCTTCACGGACCTCGGCCCCTTCGACCAGATGCTCGCCGTCAACGAGACGGCGGCCCATCTGGACGTCCTGGTGGCCCGAGGACGGGCGCGGTGCGTGCGGGCTGAGGGCGTCAACCGGTATACGGCCAAGGCTGGTTGAGAGGGCGTGCACCGGCCCGCTCCGGCCGGTGCGCGGTCCTCTCAGCCTTCAACGTGCCGTCCAGCCCCCGTCGACGTACAGTTCGGACCCGGTCATGAAGCTCGCGTCGTCGGAGGCGAGGAAGGCCACGGCGGCCGCCACCTCCTCGGGAGTGCCGAGCCGGCCCAGCGGGGTCCCCTCGACCATCGCGTCCAACCGCGGTGTCCCGCGCCACAGTTCACGCGACCGGGGCGTCTCGATGAACCCGGGGTGCAGGGAGTTCACCCGGACCCCGCGCTTCGCCCAGTGCAGGGCGGCGTTCTTGGTCATCAGGCGTACGGCGCCCTTGGCCGCGTGGTAGGAGAACTGGGCGCCGAAGCCGCCGACCGTGCCGAAGATCGAGGCGACGTTGACGATCGAGCCGCCACCGGAGCGCTCGATGGAGGGGCCGCCGTACTTCATGCCGAGCCAGACACCGGTCTGGGTCACCCCGAGGACCCGCTCCCAGGAGTCCATGGTCTCTGTCTCGACCGTCTTCATCGTGGCGATGCCGGCGTTGTTGACCAGCACCGACAGCTCGCCCAGCGCGGCGGTTGCGGTGGCGACGACCTCGCGCCAGGCGGACTCGTCCGACACGTCCAGGGCCAGCCCCAGAGCACCGCCCCCGACCTCCTCGGCGAGTTTCTCGCAGCGATCGGCGTCCAGGTCGGTCACCACGACCGCCGCGCCCTCGGCCGCGAGCCGCCGCACGACGGCGTCGCCGATACCTCCCGTCGCGCCCGTCACCAGCGCCGTCTTCCCGGCGAGCCTCGTGTGCATGGGATCCCCTGGCTTCTCGAAGGTGCTGGTTCTCAGTCCCGTACGCCGAGCCAGGCAAGTGCCCCGCCGTCGATCACGTACGACGATCCGGTGATGAACGCGGCGTCGTCGGAGGCCAGGAAGCACGCCAGCTTGGCGACCTCCTCGGGGCGTCCGAGCCGCTCGACCAACTGCGGTGCGGTCAACTCGCGTTCCATGGCCGCAGGGTCCCCGGCCGCCTCGACGTAGGCCCGGGCCAGCGGCGTTTCGATGACACCGGGGCAGAAGCAGTTGCAGCGCACCGGGGCGAGATCCACGGCCGTGACCTTGGTCAGATGGATGACGCCGGCCTTCGTGACGCCGTACGCGGGGGCGTTGGGGAAGCCGGTCAGACCGGAGACGGAGGCCGTGTTGACGATGGCGGGCCCGCGCCGCGAGCGACGCAGATGAGGTGCGGCGAACTTGGTCGTCAGCCACACCGCCTTGAGGTTGACCTCGTAGACCGCGTCCCAGACCTCCTCGGCGAGGGTGTCCACACCACGGTCCGGGTCGGCCGTGAACGCGGTCTCGATCACCCCGGCGTTGTTGACCAGCACGTCGAGTCCCTCGAAGCGCCGGACGGTATGGGAGACCATGTCGGCGATGCTGTCCCGCACGCGCAGATCGCAGACGATCACCTCGGCCCGCGCCCCGGCGTCCCGCACCAGCTCCGCGGTCCTGCCGGCCGTCTCCTCGTCGCGGTCGGCGACGCCTACCGCGGACGCGCCCTGCCGGGCCATCTCCACGGCGATCGCTCGTCCGATGCCCTGTCCGGCGCCGGTGACCAGCGCGGTCCTGCCGTCCAAGGAAGCCACTTGTCCGCCCTTCCCGAGCTGTTTGCCCGCCCCGCCCTCGTCTCATGAACTGAACTAGCTTCAGCTTGTCTGAGTTTACGGTGGGCTGATCGGGGGCGACAAGGCTCTGGCTGACTGAAGCTGATTCCGGCCGGTCGACGACGGTTCCGAGGCGGTGAGCGAGGTCGCCGACCGCGCCGGCGTCACCTTCGTCGGCCGCCTGGGCCTCACCGCCCTCCTCGCCCCACGGGCCGGCCGCCGCGTGTTGAGCACTGCGCGGGCCCGGACGCCCCTCGCGCCGGCCCTGCGCGACTTCCTTCGGCCGCCCGTCACCATGCGTGGTCGCGCGGTAACATCGTGGCGCGCCATGAGGGGGAGGGCCATGACACCGCAGGGTCCGGGTGGGTCCGACGTAGGGGCTCCGGAGGAAGCGGAGCACGAGCTGCGGCAGGCCGAGGCCCGAGGCGTCAGCGGCGCCGGGCTCGCGGACCTCCTCGACCGGTCCGCCGCCGCGCACCGGCGCCGCTTCTGGAACTCCGGCGACATCCGGGACCTGCACCGGGCGGTGAACCATTATCGGCGGGCCGTACACGCAGACCGCGCCCGACGGGCCGTATGGTCCAACGAGTTGGCCGTCACCCTGACCGATCTGTACGACGTCACCGGCACTCACGACGACCTCGCCGCGGCGCGGCGGGCGGCCGAGGAGGCGACGGCCGCCGCTGAGGAGGGCTCACCGCAGTGGGCGAGGTGCGCGGCGACGCTCGTGCTGTGTCTATGGGACCTGTATGACGCCACCGGTTCACTCACCGACCTCGACACGGCGATCGACCTCGGCGGCCGGGCCTCGGCCGCGCTGCCCCGCACGGACCGCGCGTGGGCGCGGGTGCGCAGCAACGTCGGAATGCTCCGGATGGACCGTTACGAACGGCTCGGCGCCGCCGATGACCTGCATGGGGCGGTACGGCTCGCCGGGGAGGCCGTCGAGGGGGCGCACGCGGACGACCCGGAGCTGGGCGGCTGGCTGAACAACCTCGGCAACGCGCTGCTGACCCGTCACGGCACCCAGTTCCCCGACGGTGCCGCGCCCTGCCCCGGCGAGCGGATCGACCTCACCGACCTGGACGCGGCGATCGCGGCGTATCGCAGGGCCATCGAGGTCTCCGAGTGGAAAGTCGCGGGGCGGGCCACCTTCCTGTCCAACCTGGGCAACGCGTTGACCGACCGCGTGGAGGCGTTGCGGCTGGGCGAGTCGCCCGGAAGCGGTGAACCCGAGCTGCGCGAGGCGGTGCGGGTGCTCACGGAGGCCGTCGGCCTCACCCCTTTGACGGCCCCGTACCGGGCGAGCAGGCTGAACGTTCTCGGTGAGGCCCTGCGGGCGCTGTCGGAGCAGACCGGCTCGGCCGACGACGTCGACGCGGCGCGCACCGCGCTTCGGCAGGCATGCGCGAGCGGCCTGGCCGTCGCCCCGGAGATGACCGTGGACGCGGCGCACAACTGGATCCGGTGGGCGGTGCGGCGTTCGGCCTGGGACGAGGTGGGCGAGGCCGACGGTCATCTGCTGCGGGCCGCTGAGGCCCTGCACCGGGCACAGTCGCTGCGCCGCCACCGGGAGGCGTGGCTGCTCGCCTCCCGCGGGCTCGCGCAGGAGGGCGCCTTCGCACTGGCCAGACAGGGCAGACCGGAGGCCGCGGCGGTCCGTCTCGAACGTGGGCGCGCGGTGCTGCTGAGCGAGGAACTCGGTCTGGTCCCGGCCCTGTTGAACCGCCTGCCCGCATCCCTGCGGGACCGGTACTCCGACGCCGTCCGCGGGGTCCGCGAGGCGTTGCGGAACGCGGGCTGAGCGCCCGGCACCACTGGACGGCGGATACGGCGACGACGGCCCGGGTATTGCTCACTAGGGCCCGTGGGGGCGGGCCACGATGAAGGGGGTGGTCCGTCGTGGAACAGGGTCTGATCGCCCGCATGTTCAGTCCGTACACGTGGCGGGCGAGGATCCGCCCGGTGCTGATCGCGGCGCTACCGCCGGCCCTGCCGGTGGTGGTGCTGGTGCCGGACTGGTCGGCCGCACGCCGGGTGTGGGCGCTCGCGGTGGTGTGCGGACTACCGCTGCTGCTGGGGCAGTTCAGCCGGTCCCGTGGGCGACGGCTGGAGGCGGCTCTGTTTGAGCAGTGGGGCGGCAAGCCATCGGTGCAGTTGCTGCGGTGGCGGGGTCCGACGGGGACCACGCACCTGGCGTATCTGCACGCCCGTATCGAGCAGATCGCGGGACCGCCGCTGCGGCTGCCGTCGGCCGCGGAGGAGCGGTCGGACCCGGAGGGCGCCGACGCCGTCTACGAGGTGGCGGGCTCGGTGCTGCGGACCCGGGCGCGGGTGCTGCCGGGCAGCGAGCTGGTGGCGGAGGAGAACCGCGAGTACGGCTTCTGCCGCAACGCGTTGGGGCTGCGGCCGCTGGCCCTGGGCGCGGGGGCCGTCGGTCTGCTCGGGGCGGTGCTGTACGCGGTGGTGGGCTGGCCGCCGGCCGGTTCCGCGAAGGCCGTGGTGTCGGTGCCGTTGGTGCTCGCGGACCTGGGGCTGCTGCTGTTCTGGCTCCTGACGGTGCGGCCCGCCTGGGTGGAGGAGGCGGCGTGGACGTACGCCCGCCGCCTCATCGAGACGGCGGGCCTGCCCGATTCGGAGTCCCGGCCGTCATAGCCGCCGTCAGGCGGTGGCGAGTGCGGGGTGCAGGACCGTGTCGCCGTTGCAGTACAGGGCGTAGAGCAGGCCGAGCGGATTGCGGCGATCGACGGCGAAGTGCTCCCGGGTGGCACGGACCGCCTCGCCCATCGGCTCGCCGGCCAGGAACCGGTCGAAGAACGCGGTTGCCCAGGCTGCGGCGAACGGTGCGGGTGTGTCCGCCTCGGTGCCGAGCACGCCCCGGGAACGTTCGAGGAAATAGGTGAGGAAGCTCGTCGTGGACGACCACGAGGTGAAGGCGGTACCGCACGCGTTCAGCACGACGACGGGCAGTCCGGGCAGCGCACCACCGTAGTCATGGAGGGTGCGCAGAGGGATGCCACCGTGGGCGTCCTCCACGGCGAGCCTTGCGGAGGCCGGTCCGCCGTCCTCGGGGTCGTGGGCGACGGCATGGCAGTAGAGGTAAAGGATGTCGGCAGGGTCTCCGTCACCGCACAGGGCCTTCAGGACGGTGTCCTGCTTGTCGTGGACGGTGAGGCGGGCCAGCCCCCGGTCCAGGTAGCCGCGCCAGTAGGTCTCCTGTCCTCGCACCAGATCCCGGTCGCCGTCCCGGTCGATGCTCCGGTTGAGGCCGAGCGTGACGCCGAGGCCCGGCCGGGTGTCGATGGCCACCTCCGTGACGCCGCCAGCAGCGTCGGCGCAGAGGGGGATGCAGTCAACCTGATGGCGCAGTCCCAGGATGTGCCGGAAGTCAGCGTCGCGTATGTCCTCGACGGGGCACATGAGATGCCAGGGCAGCAAGGGCTGCTCCGTGATGAACTGCACGCTGCGCGGTGCGGACTCGGCGAAGTAGCCCTGGATCTTCCGCCCCACGGCCTGCAGTTGGGCATCCGCACGGTCGAAGAACAGCGCGCGGAACATGCGGCAGCCGGCCTCGGCGAGCAGCGTGGTGTACCTCTCGTAGGCTTCCGGCGACAGTTCGAGCTCCGTCACCGTGTCACCTTCGGCGAGCGGCCCCCACTCGGTGGCCAGCGTGCGCAGGGGTTCGCGGGCGTCGCGGGCCACGGCGTCGAGGTCGACGTCCTTCTTGCGCACGTGTGCCCGGTACGCGTGGCCGATGCCGCCGGACACGACGATTTCGTAGCTGTGACCGTCGGCGGCCGGCCACAGCTGCACGGACAGCCCGCGGTCCCGTTCCCTGCCCACCGCGCCCCGGGTCAGGCCGCGGGCACTCGTGCGCAGCGCCAACTCGCCCGCGTTGACGAGCATCGAGTGCACATAGGTGTTGCCGTGCAAGAACACCGCGTGGATCTGGGGAGTGCCGGCTCTGAGCGGTGTGACCTGGAAGCGGGCCCGGTCGGGCGAGGGTCCCTCGCGGGGCACGGTGAGCGTGTCGGAGAGGGGCTCCACCACTGCGTCGGCGCTGTAGACCCTTACGGTCAGGGACACGGGCCAGGCGTCTGGCTCGTCCAGGTGCCCGAGCGGCGCCGCGACGGCCGTGTCCCGCGGGGTGTCGGCGAGGTCGAAGGCCAGCACCCACGCACCCGGCGAAAGCGGGTCGCCAGGCTCGGCCACTGCGTTGATCCAGCGGCCGGACGGACCGGGCGGGTCGTCCGCCGGCAGGACGCCCGCCCGCAGGGCGAGTCGCCGGGCAGGGCGGCTGATGGCCCCCTCCTCCGCGTCCGCCGCCCGGTCGGTGGGGATCGTCTTGCCGATCAGGGCCGGGGCGAGCCGCTTCCTGACCTCGGCGTGGCCCAACAGCAGCCGCAGCAGGGCCAGGGCGCGGCGCTCGTACTCCGCCGGCTGTGCCGTCGCCAGTTCCTCCACGGCGGTCAAGAGGCGGGGTCGCAGTTCGGGCCAGTCCTCGCCCACCAGGACCGGCAACTCGTACCAGAGGTCGATGAGTTCGACGAGAGCGGGATCGGGGTTCACTGTGCCCTCTCCGGATCGGTGTGCGTGCGGGTCACCCGGCCGGGTGTCACCGTCAGGTCGGCGCCCGGTCGGTCCTCGGGCGGGTGGACGGCCCGGAAGCCCCGCTCGGCAGCGAGTCCGGGGCAGGCGTACTCGATGGTGCTGGACGAGAGGTAGTTGAACCACAGCACGGGGTCCTGGTACCGCCGCGCGAGCCGGGCGACTGTTCGCCGGTCGGGGTGGCCGAAACGGGCGCCACTGGTGGAGAACAGCCAGTGGCGGCAGTCCAGTCGGGCGAGGAGTTCCGGGCTGAGATTGCGGCTGCTGCCGTGATGCGGCACCTTGCACAGGTCCACCCGATACGGCCGTCCCCACGGGGTGTCGTCCAGGCGGCGCAGACCGTCGCAGAGGGTCTCGGCGTGCGCGTCGGCGCCGAACAGCACACGGGCACCGTCGTACTCGGCGAGGAAGGCGATGCTCGACTGGTTAGGCACGGACTCGTCGCGGGCGTAGGGGCGCAGCGCCAGTTCCTCCCAGGCCACACCGATGTCGCCGCCGCGCAGGACGTCCGGGGGCGCGGGGGCCTCGGGGGCGAGCCGTTCGCGTTCGGTTTCCTCCACCCAGCGCGTCCAGTCCCGGCTCAGGTCCAGCAGGGCGCCCCGCTGCGGGGACAGCAAGGTCAGCCGCAGCCCTTGGATGTCGAATTCGGGCAGCGCCCCGCCGACCGGGACAGCGACGGCGCGTCCGTTGAAGCGCGTGTTCCAGGGCTGGTCCACCAACAGCCGGGAGAAGGTGTCGGCCTGGGCGTGGCTGAGGACGTCGCCGAGGATCTGCCGGTCGCCGTTGAACCACACCTCGTCCGCGGTGAAGCCCTCTGGCGGATCGCGGAACAGGGGTATCAGGCCGCCGATGTGGTCGGCGTCGAGATGGGTGCACACCACGAGGTCGAAGGTGCGCTCGGCGGTCGGCTGTCTGCGGAACCGGGCGGCGAGGCCCTCGGGCAGCCGGCCTTCGCGGCCCCCGCGGCCGCCGTCGACGAGCATGCGGCGGGTGCGTCCTTCGTGCGTCCACTCCACCCAGAGGCAGTCGCCCTCATGGGCCGGCAGTGCTTCGACTCTGATCACGTGCGGCCCGTCACGCCCCGAAGTGGCCGAAGCCGGCCCAGGAGTGGAGGTCGGCGAAGGAACGCTCGTCGCTTTCCTGGAACTCCAGTGCCAGGAGGAGTCCTTCGGTGCTCTCGTCGTCCGGCAGCCAGGGTTCGCCGGCGGCGAGGGCCTGCTGCAGGAGGGCGAACCGTTCGCCGTTGGGGACGTCGCGCAGCCAGACCTGGGCGTCGCGCAGCGCCGTGGCCGGGTGATCGTCCTCGGCGCGCCAGCGCCGGTAGAAGTCGGTCATGAGGAGCGCGGCCTGCACGTCGGGCAACGACCACATGGCCGCGACGACACCGGCGACGCCCGCCTGGAGCAGTCCGGCGGGCAGCGACACCACCTCGTCCGGCATGACGGTACCCGGCAGATACGACTCGCAGGCGGACAGGACGGCCAGGCGGAGCGTCAGCCGCAACCCCAGCAGGTCGCGCAGCCGCAGTTCGTCCGAGCCGGCCAGCAGCAGGCTGCTGTCCAGCGGGGTGAGCAGATCGGCCTGCCCGTGACAGGCGAAGTGCGCGGCGTCGGCGTCGGCGAGGGCGTCGCGGGCCGCGGCGGCGTGGGCAGCCGGGCCGCGCAGCACGGTCGTACAGGCCGGGAAACCGGCCGCCGCCGCGCGGGCCTCCTGCTCGGCCGAGCCCAGGGGTGGCCGCCCGGCCGGGTCCACGACGACTGCCAGCCGCTCGACGCGGCCCCTGGCCCGTGCGCGGGCAGAAGTGAGGGAGCGGGCGTTGGGCACATAACTGATGACGAGGTCGTCGAGGGCGTAGCGGCGTCCGGTGGGTGCGGCCGGATCCTCGGTCCAAGCCGCGTGCAGGGGCAGCAGTCCGAGCAGGCCGCCGGCCACCAGGACAGCCCGGTCGGAGGCGCGCAGGGTGTCGCAGACCGGGCCCATGAGGTCGTCCCAAAGCCACTTCGTGGTCGTTTCCAGGGACTTCTCCCACTGCGTGAGGCGTCCGGTGCGGTCGGCCGCGTACGCCTTGTGGGCGTCGTCGTGGGCGCGCGCCCGGGTGCGCACGGCTTCGGCGGTCAGGTCGGGCAGGTCCACGTGGCGTACGTCGTGGTCGTGCACGACGAGGGCGACTCCGCCGCGTTCGGCCGCCGAGAGGTACACGAGCGGCTGGTCCTCGGCGGCGCGGTGGACGTCCTCCTCGGTCGGTTCGGGCAGGAAGTCCTCGAACCCGTCAAGCTGCCGGATCTCCTCCACCACGGCGTCGAGTTCGCGCCTGGCCGCGCGGATCTCCTCGAAGCGGTCCACCCCATCACCCCCAGCGCTGTCGGCTCCTTCGCCGATCCGGTGGAACTCAGCGTAGATGAACGTTCACACTGGGGAGGCAAGTCGACCGTCCGAGAGGGAGTGCCCGTGACCGACGACCGGGCCGAGGCGGCGTACCGGGCACGTGATCGGTACGAGAAGACGGGTGATCCGGAGGCAGCCCGCAAGGCCGTGGAACTGCTGCGTGCACTGGCGCGGGAGAAGCATGTCGCCGCGTATCTCGACGAGTTGGGCGGCGCACTGCTCGATCTCTTCGAAGCGGAGGGCGAGTTCGCGGTGCTGGCCGAGGCGCGGGAGGCGCACGAGGAGCATGTGCGGCTCGCCCGGGACGCCGACTCGCTCAACAACCTGGGCAACTGCCTGCGCGTTTGCTACGACGAGACGGGGGATGAGGAGCTGCTGGAGCGGGCGCGGGAGGTGCTGGAGGAGGCCGCAGAGTTGTCTCCGGGGGACGCCACGGTCCTGGACAACCTGGGTCTCGTCCTGACGAGTCTGTATGACGCTGAGGGCAGACCCGCGCTACTCGACCGCGCCCTGGAACTGCACTCCCGTGCCGTGCTGCTCGGCGCCGCCGAGGATCCCCACCATCTGCTGCATGTGACGAACCTGGCCTCCGCCCACATGTACCGCTACGACCGTGCCGGCGACCCGGCCGATCTCCGCGCCTGGGCCGAGGGCTGCGCACGGGCAGTGGCGCTCACGCCCGCCGATTCACCGAACCTGCCGCTGCGACAGGCCAATTTGGCCCTTGCCCTGCTGGAACGCCACGCCCGCCACGGCTCCCGCTCGGATTTGGCTGACGCCGTACACGCCGCCCGGCGGGCCCTCGACACGAGTCCCGCCGGTGCCGCCGACCGGCCCCGGCAAGCCGGTGTCCTCGCGAACGCGCTGATCCGGCGATACCACGAGGAGGGCGACCCGGACGACATGGACGAGGCGACCGCGTTGCTGCGTGACGCCGTCGCGGAACGGTCCCAGGGCGCCTCCGGTGCGCCGCATCTCTGGAACAACCTCGCCCGCACCCTTCTGGAGCGCTACGAACGCGACGCGGACCCAGCCGACTTGGAGGAGGCCGTCGAGGCGGCCGAGCACGCGGTGGACCTGCTCGACGGGCCCGAACCGCTGCTGCCGCTCTGTCTGGACACGCTCGGCACGGCGTTCACCACGCGCTATCTGCACCACGGCGACAAGGAGGACCTGGAGCGAGCCGTGGCCTGTCTGGAGAGCTGCGCCGAGCTGACCGACGAGGCGGCCCCGGCTCTGCCCGGCAGACTGACCGCTCTCGCGATCACGCTCGCGTACCGCTATGAGCACACCTGGGAGATCGCCGATCTCGACCGTTCCGTCGGTCTGTTCGACACGGTCGCCGAGCTGCGTCCCGAGCGCCCCACCCCCGCGGACCTCAACAACCGTGCGCGCGGCAGGATCCGACGCCACCACCGCACCGGGGACCCCGAGGACCTGGCGTTCGCCCTGGAGCAGCTGGAAGCGCTGGTGGCGGCCACGCCTGAGCGGGCCCCCGGCCTCCCGCTGTATCTGGAGAACCTGGCCGAGGCCCTGCGGCTGCGGCACGAGGCCACCGGGGCGGCCGACGACCTGGAGCGGGCCGTGGCGGCGCGGCGCCGGGCCCTGCGGCTGCTGCCGCCGCGCGCCTCCCTACGGCCGGACACGCTGGGCGGCCTGGGCAACGCGCTGCTCGACCGGTTCGGCGCGACGGGCTCGGTCGTGGACCTCGATGAGGCGGTCGCCCTGCACCGCGAAGCACTCATGGCGCTTCCCCCGGACGCGCCGGGCCGCGCCGGCGCTCTCAACGACCTGGCGAACGCCGTACGGGAGCGTTATCAGCACCTCGACGCCCCGCACGACCTGGACGAGGCGATCTTCCTGCTGAACACGGCGGTCACCCTGGCCGGCCGCACGACCCCCGACCGGCCGGTGTTCCTCGACAACCTCGGCAACGCCCTTATGGACCGCTACGAACGCGACGCCGACCCGGACGACCTCGACACGGGTCTCGCCGCCCATGCCGAGGCCCTGGACCTGCTGCCTGCATCGGCGCCGGAACGCGGCCGGATCGCTGCCAACACCGGGGGCGCGTTGTGGCGCCGCTGGCGACTGAGCGGCAGGCGGGAGGACCTGGACGAGGCGATCTCCCTGCTGCGGGAGGCGGTCGACGCGACGCCCCCGACGTCCCCGAACCGTCCGCTGCGGCTGAACAACCTGGGCTGCTTCCTGCGCGACCTGCACGGCCTCACCGGGACGGAGGAAGACCGGCGGGCTGCCGTGGCGGCGCTGGAGGAGGCGTGCCGGTCGGGGGCGGAGCGCGGGCCGCGCTGGGCCCTGGAGGCGGCGCGCAACTGGGGAAGCTGGGCCACTGCGCACGGGGCTTGGCCGGAGGCGGCCGACGCCTACCGGCTCGGTCTCGACGCCCTGCGCACGGCGTACCGTGGCCAGGGGATGCGCCCGCACCGGGAGAGCTGGCTGAGGATCGCCGACCGGCTGCCCGCGGACGCGGCCGAGGCGTATCTGCGCGCTGGTGACGTCCCGAGTGCCGTACGAGCCCTGGAGGCGGGCCGGGCGGTGCTGCTCAGCGAGGCGCTGCTGACCGGGGACACCGCGCTCGAACGGCTGGCGGCCGCAGGGCACCGTGCGGTGGCCGACCGCTACCGCTGCCTCGTGGACCGGCTCGCCTGGCTGGAGAACCCGCACGACGACACCCGGTCGCACACGGCCGGACGCCTGCGGTGAGCCGGACGCCCACGACGGGTCGGCTGGACGCGGTGGGCCGGACTGCCGATGCCGTGCGGCGGCTTCGGGACTGGCGTCTGGAGCGGCTGGTGGACCGCTTCCTGTCTTGCGCGGACTCGGCGGGCGCCGAGCGGCTGGTGGCCACGCGGCCGCGACTGACCGGGGACGGGGCCCTGGCCCTGCTCGCCTCCTGGGAGGAGGCACGGTCCGACGCCGGTCACACCACCGCGGACACCTACGAGTATCACCGCATGCTCCTTGAGCGGTGCCGGGGCGAGGGGCCTGCCCGGGTGTCCGGTGAACTGACGGCGGTCTCCCAGTCTGTGTGCATCACGCGGGTGTGGTGGATGGCCGTGGTGGCCGTGCCTGTGGCTCTGGGTGGCGGCCTGGAGGCTGGCCACCCTGCTGGACGACGCCCTCGCGCCCGGGGTGCGGGCGGCGTATCTCGTCGAGGGCGTGGTCGATCCTGAGGCATTCGCCCACGGACTGGGCAGGGCGTTGGCGTGGCTGGGGTGAAGGTGCGCGGGCAGGCGTGGGTCACCGCGTTCCACATGTCCGGGGGGCGAGTGAGAGCGCTGCGTAGCGGCCGGGGCGAGATCGACTGCGAGGCCGTGGTCAGCGCCGCCGGGATGGGCTCTCCGGCTCTGCTCGGCCTCCTGGGCCGGCCGCTGCCGCTCCAGGCGGGCAAGGGCTACAGCTTCTCGGTAGGTCTGGAACCCGGCGTCGCGCCACACCCTCTATTTCGGCGAGCGCCGGGCCGTGGCCTCGCCCATCGGCGCCAGCAGCCGTTCCGGTTCGACCGGGTGTGCGGATAGGACCGCCTCACGTCGTGCCTGTGACGTGGTCAGGCGTGGGTGCCAGGGCCGGGGTGAGCGCCTCGATGTCGCCTCGGAGTGGCGGCTGTTGTCGCGGTGGTCGTCGGCAACCCGGCCTATCCCACGTCGGCCCTGCACACCCGGCCGCCGTGATCGCCGAACTGGCGTGTCCTGGGCGGACGTTGGTGGTGGACGAAGCCTTCCTTGACGCTGTGCCGGGCGAGCGCGAGGCGCTGGCCGGGCGCACGGACGTGCCCGGTCTGGTCGTCCTGCGCAGCCTGACGAAGACCTGGGGGCTGGCCGGTCTGAGGATCGGTTACGTCCTGGCCGCCCCGGAGACGATCGCGGACCTGGAGCGGGCCCAGCCGCTGTGGCCGGTCTCCACCCCGGCCCTCGCCGCGGCCGTGGCCTGCATGGAGCCGCGGGCCCTGGCGGAGGCCGCCCACGCCGCCCAGGCGGCCCACCGCGTCGCCACCGACCGGGCCCATCTCGTCGCCGGGCTGCGGGAGTTCGCCCCGGACGGGCTCCGGGTGACCGAGCCCGCGGAGGGTCCCTTCGTCCTCGTACGACTGCCCCGGGCGGCGGCCGTACGACGGCATCTGCGCGACCTCGGTTTCGCGGTGCGGCGCGGGGACACGTTCCCGGGGCTGGGCGAGGAGTGGCTGCGGCTCGCGGTGCGGGACCGGGCGGCGGTGAACCGGTTCCTTCAGGCGCTGGACACGGCGGTGACCTTGGCGAGGGGTTGATGACCGGGGCTTTCCGGAAGCGAAGTCGACCTTGGTGGTTGCTTGGGGCGACCTTGGTTGTCCGTCGGGGATCCGGGGGCGAGGCTGTAGAGGTCACGTGATCATGTGCGGGGGCGGGTCACGCGTGGCTTCCGGAGGCCTGGGGCCCGCCATCGCTGTGCGGAAATGACCTGTTTCTCCAGCGCAAAGGGTGGCCGTGCTCAGATCCAGACTGTTCCTCAGATCCACGCTGCTCCTGTTCGCCCTGACGGGCACCTCTCTGTTCGCGCTCCCGCAGACCGCCTCGGCGGTCGGCTGCCAGGGGGGCGAATGCACGGGAAAGAACCCGGTCACCGAAGGGTGTGACACGGACGCGATGCTGGTCGAGGAGTACGACCAGGGAACCTCGCTCAGTCTCAAGTTCTTCCGCTCGCCGGCCTGCGACGCCTCGTGGGCCAAGGTGACCGTCGACTACACCGACACCGGTCTGTACAACCAGAACGTCAACATCTTCTACGTACCGCAGTTGGGCGGCAGCGAGAGCGTACTCAAAGGCGGCACAACCTCCACCGACAACTTCGCCGTGCCCACGCCGATGGTCGGCGGCGACGCCCTGGCGAAGGGCTGCTACAACGACGTCTCCCTGGACCTGGATCCGGCCCCGGAGACCTGGGCGCGGCAGGGAGCGACGGGAGGGTGCACCCAATGGCACTGACCCCCTTCGGCCGCGCCCGGCGTTCGTCGCGGCACCCGGCCCGTATCGCCCTGCTGACCAGCGCCGCCCTCGCCGCGTCCGTCCTCACGTCGACGGTTGCGGCGCAGACCGCCACGGCCGCCCCCCAGACCGAGTCCCACACCGGCGGACGTCTCTTCAGCACCCCCGACACCGCGCTGGGCCGGGGCTGGAAGTCCTCGCTTGACCGTGCGGTGACCGGCACCGGTGACTCGGCGGGCTTCCACATCCTGGTGGCCGACGAGTCGAAGTCGTTCACCTACCGGGAGGTCGCCGACCTCACCCAGGACGGCCTGGACGGCATCGGCCCCTGGACGGGATACGTGTGCCAGACCGGCTCCGGCCGGTACGCGGCCGCCGTCTACGCGCCCTCGACCGCCGTCAACACCCCCTCGCTGATGCAGCACGGCGGTTTCGCCGCGGTCGTCGACCTGGACACCGGGAAGGTGACCCAGGTCGCCTCCGGGATGCAGCTCGCCTACTTCTCGCCCGGTTGCGGCAGCGGTGACACCGTCACCTTCACCCGCACCACGGTGGGCGACTCGGCGAAGGGCACCACGACCCTCCTCGACATCGATGCCAGGACCGGGAAACCGGTCGGGAAGACCACCGTCGGCGGCCAGTTCACCAACCCGCTGCCGACGGCCCACGGCCACGTCGGGGTCCTCGGCGGACGGCTCGTGGAGGTGGCCGCGGACGGCACGACCAGCACGCTCACGAAGCTGCCGGGCCGCGCGTTCGCCCTCGCCCCGACCACCGACGGCGCCCTCGACGTGGCCGTGGTGGCGGGCGGCCGCGACGTGCTCCAACGCTGGACGGGCGAGAAGCTGACGAAACTGGGCACCGCCCCGCTCGGCAAGCTCGGTCTGTTCGCCCGGCAGGGCGGCGACCTGGTCGCGGGCGTCGTCTCCGGCGTCGGCAGCGCCCCGGGCCTGCTGAAGAAGAGCGCCCCGGACAAGCCGCTGTCCGCCTCCCGCGAGGGCCATCTGCTCACCGCCTCGGCGGTCTCCCGCGAGATGCGGGGCATGACCTCGAAGATCGGCTCCACGGGCGGCGAGGGGGCCGGGGTCATCGACATCTCGGCTCTGGCCACCGCCTCCGGCACGACGTCGGCCACCGAGGTCACCACGGCCGCGGCCGCGGCCGACACGGCGGACGACGTGGAACCCCTCAGCAGCGACGGTACGCAAGAGAAGAACGTGCTCGCCGCGCAGGGCGTCACCCCGACCGACCCCAACCCGCAGACCCACTACTCCAACTGTCTCGTCAAACGCGACGACGTCAACGCCCAGGCGCTCCAGCCGAGCACGAACATGGTCGAGTGGGCCGTCGACCAGGCCGTCCACGGGGACCTGAACATCACCCGGCCGGCGAACTACCTGGGCACCGAGAGCGAGGCGTACAACCCCGAGTCGCTGTTCCCGCGGGTGGCACTGACCGGCGGCGGCACGGTGCCCGCCCAGGTGATGCTCGGCATCCTCGCCCAGGAGTCCAACTTCAAGCAGGCCTCCTGGCACTCGGTCCCGGGCGACGGCGGCAACCCGCTGACCGGCGACTACTACGGCAACGCCGACAGCATCCACTACTACCCCAACAACGGGGCCGCCGACTGCGGTTACGGCATCGCCCAGGTCACCGCGGGCATGAACGAGGCCAAGCCGGACCCGTACGAGCCGACCCAGGCGTACGCCATCGCCACCGACTACGCGGCCAACATCACCGCCGGCCTGCAGATCCTGAGCAAGACATGGAACGAGCTCAAGGGCCTCGGCATGAACGTCAACACCGGCAACTCGGCGTATGTCGAGAACTGGTTCATGGCGCTGTGGGGCTACAACAGCGGTGTCTACAGCGACACGTCCGCCAACGGCGGCCAGGTCGGGCTCGGCTGGTTCAACAACCCGGCCAATCCCATCTACCGGGCCGACCGGCTGCCGTTCCTGCGCGCCTCCTACGACGACGCCTCGCATCCGGCGGACTGGCCGTACGAGGAAAAGGTCATGGGCTGGATCGAGACCCCGCAGATGACCTACAACGCGCAGGCCTCGTACACCCGGCCGCTGTTCCCGACCGGCGGCAGCCTTCCGGCCGGACAGCTCTACCTGAACACCGACTACCGCGCCTACTGCGGCAGTTCCAACAACTGCGACCCCAACGCGGCCTCCGGCACCGATCCGTGCCCGGCCGAGAACGAGACCTGCTGGTTCGACGGCTCGGTCGACTGGGGCGCCGGCGAGAACAGCGCCACGGGGTCCACGGAGAACCTCGCCTACTCCCTCGGCAGCGGGGAACCGGCCCTTGACCGGCAGTACGACGCGGGCCCCTGCGGAGGCGCCCCGTCCGGACTTCTGATCGACGACGTGCCCAAGCCGAACGACAACACACAGGGCTGTACGGACTCCACGAAGATCGACGGGAAGTTCAACCTCCAGCTCGGTGACAACTTCACCTACCAACGCAGCGACGGCAGTTGGCGGGCCACCGGGGACATTGCACCGATCGACCTGCACCAGCTGGGCGCCGGGTACGACGGCCATGTCTGGTTCACGCACACCTACGCCGGCGGCAACGGCAGCGCCGCGAGCGACGCCGACCTGTGGCACAAGGTGAGCGCGACCTGGACACCGTCCCCCGAGCTGATGGCGCAGCCCGGGACCACCGGTGTGCTCTACAACATCTACGTCCATCTGCCGAACCACGGGGCCCAGGGCAAGGTGGCGTACAACGTGCACGTCGGCAACAGCGGACAGGGCGTCACCGAGCTCCACTCGTGCCCGATCACCCAGCAGACGTGGAGCGGCGGCAACGACACCTGGCTCTCGCTGGGCACCCTCCGGCTCTGGGAGGGCGCCTACATGCAGGCGGACAACACGTCGTACGCGGGCGCGACCGGTGATCTGGACGTGGCCTACGACGCGGCGGTCTTCCAGCCGACCACGACCGCGGCCACCGGCCCCTGCTTCGACGGTTCCTGATCCCACCCGACGCCGCGTCCACGGCCCGGAACACACCGGGCCGTGGACGCCCCTCTCCCTTCCCGCGGAGTCCCACCATGCACCTCCCGACCCGCCGCCCCCGCAACGCCGCCGCCGTACTGGCCGTCGCCGCGCTGGCCCTGACCGGCTGCTCGGCCGGGCACGACACCGACGGCGCCGGTTCGTCGGCCTCCCCTGGCACGATCCCCTCGGCGAGCACCTCGCCGAGCGCCTCCGCCGGTAACCCGAGTCCGCGGGCCCGTCCCACGAGCCTCGACGACTGGCCGACGGCCCCGGCGTCCCCGCAGGACGTCCCCACCGGCACGAAGTCCGAGGTGATCTCGAAGGGGTACACCGGGCAGAGCTACCTCGAACGGCTCGCGGCCAACTGGCACCTCACGCTCGGCAAGCAGAAGAAGCTCACCTCCAGCGAGCCGGCGCTGTACGCGGGCGCCGAGGGGCACCCGAGCAAGGACAGCGAGCTGAGCGTGGGCGTGATCCGCGATCTCGCCGGCGACCTCAGGTCGTTCGAGTGCCAGGCGACCGCCGACGCACCCCGCTACGAGGCGTTTCTGCGGGCCTGCGTCGGCCTCGACTACCCGGGCTCCGACCCGAAGGCCGCGGCCGCCTGGCTGACCGGTGTGAAACCCAAGGTGGACACGGTGTTCACCGAGGAGAAGGTGAAGGCCCCCATCACGAGCCCCCTCCTGCGCACGGGCACCACGGCCATCTTTCTTTACAAGGGCAACTATTCGCCTTCGGGCACCTACGTCGTGCGCCTGGTCGGTGCCGCCGCCCCCGGGAAGTGACCGGCCGCTCTGAGCGCTGTGCGGGCCAGCCGGCCAATCGCGACGGCCACCTACACGCCCGCAACCAGGAAGGCGAAAACGAACCCAGGGGATGAAGGCCAGAACGCCGAGGACGAGTGCGGCCCACCTTCACCCTGTGGCTACTCCACCCCCGGCCGTTCAGCACCACCCGGAGCGGGACCGCCCGTACGCGTACGTCCGCGCGGGGGCCCTGTTCGCGCACCATCAGGTCGGCCGCCGCGCCCTCTCCAAGACTCGGCCGCCCCAGCAACTCCGCGGCGAGGAGCACCGAACACACCTACCGTGCACGGGAGATGGGCGGGAGCGGGGCCGGGGCAGTTCCTGAACAGGCCACGGTTCTCGCCGTATCCGCGCGTTGCGGCGAGCAGAGTGTGCCGCGTGCGCGATCGCGCACGTTGACCCCTTCGGCGCGTTCAGCCTTTGTCCTGATCATGGAAAAAGTAGAGCGATCTCACGCTAAAGGGGTTACGACCCGGAACGAAGGCCGCTAACTTCCTTGCACCGGACCGGTCATGTGCATGCAGATGTACAGGCCGGTTCGACGGCGCGACGGCGCGCGCCTGCACTCCCCGAACAGGGCCGATCAGGTCCTGCACATCCCCACACCTCGGGAGACGTTTGTGCGCAAGAAATTCGTCATACTCGCAAGACCCAGACCCCTCCGTGCGCTGGCGCTGGCGCTGGTGTGCGCCGTCGGCTGCCTCGTGCCGGGAACAGCGGCTGCCGCCGCGCCGGATTCGGCCCGCCCTGCTGCCGCCGCGGTGGAGTTCCAGCAGGTCACGCTGGCCAAGGGCGTGGCCGAGATGGGTGAGCCCATGACCCTCGCCGTGCTGCCGAACGGTTCGGTGCTGCACACCTCGCGCGACGGCACGCTGCGCGTCACCGACGGAGCCGGAAGCACGATGGTGGCGGGCAGGCTCGACGTGTACAGCCATGACGAGGAGGGCCTGCAAGGCATCGCCGTGGACCCGGCTTTCACCTCCAACCGCTTCATCTACCTGTACTACGCCCCGAAGTTGAGCACGCCGGGCGGCGACGCCCCTTCCGACGGGGCGGCCTCGGACTTCACCCCCTTCGACGGCGTCAACCGGCTCTCCCGGTTCGTTCTGAAGACCGACAACACCCTCGACCTGACCAGCGAGAAGAAGATCCTCGACGTGCCGGCCTCCCGCGGCATCTGCTGCCACGTCGGCGGCGACATCGACTTCGACGCGGCGGGCAACCTCTACCTGTCGACCGGCGACGACTCCAACCCGTTCGCCTCGGACGGTTTCACCCCGATCGACGAGCGCGCCACCCGCAACCCCGCCTACGACGCCCAGCGTTCGGCGGGCAACACCAACGACCTGCGCGGCAAGGTGCTGCGCATCAAGGTCAACGCGGACGGGACCTACTCCGTCCCGAGCGGTAACCTCTTCGCGCCCGGCACCGCCAGGACCCGCCCCGAGATCTACGCGATGGGCTTCCGCAATCCCTTCCGCATGAGCGTGGACAAGGCCACGGGCATCGTCTACCTCGGCGACTACGGCCCCGACTCCGGTACCGCGGCGCCCGGGCGAGGCCCCGAGGGACAGGTCGAGTTCAACCGCATCACCCAGGCCGGCAACTACGGCTGGCCGTACTGCACCGGCAACAACGACGCCTACACCGACTACGACTTCGCCACCAACACCTCGGGCGCCGCGTTCTCCTGCTCCGCGCCCAAGAACACCTCACCGCGCAACACCGGCCTGACGGACCTGCCCCCGGCGCGGCCGGCCTGGATCCCCTACAACGGCACGTCCGTGCCGGAGTTCGGCGGCGGCTCCGAGTCCCCGATGGGCGGTCCCGTCTACCGCTACGACGCCGCGTCCACCTCCGAGGTCAAGTTCCCCCAGGAGTACGACGGCGACTTCTTCGCGGGCGAGTTCGGCCGCCGCTGGATCAAGCGCATCGAGGCGGGCGGCGACGGCACCGTGCAGTCCATCAACGCCTTCCCCTGGAGCGGCACCCAGGTGATGGACATGGCCTTTGGCCCGGACGGTGCCCTGTACGTCCTCGACTACGGCACCGGCTATTTCAACGGCGACGAGAACTCCGCCCTGTACCGCATCGAACACGTCACCGACGGCCTCGCCCCGATCGCCCAGGCCAAGGCGGACATCACCTCCGGAAAGGCGCCGCTCGCGGTGTCCTTCTCCTCGGCCGGCAGCTCCGACCCGGACGGCGGCGCTCTCACCTACGCCTGGACCTTCGGCGACGGCGCGACCTCCACCGCGGCCGGCCCGTCGCACACTTACACGGCCAACGGCCAGTACACGGCGACGCTGAAGGTGACCGACCCCACCGGCAAGAGCGCGACGGCATCCGTACAGATCACCGTCGGCAACACCGCCCCCACCGTGAAGATCGACCTGCCCGCGGACGGCCGTATCCACGACTTCGGCGCCGCGATCCCCTTCAAGGTGACGGTGACCGACCCGGAGGACGGCACCATCGACTGCTCCCGGGTCAAGGTCTCCTTCATCGTCGGACACGACAGCCACGGCCACCCGCAGACCTCGGCGACCGGCTGCACGGGCACGCTGCAGACCCTGGCCGACGGCGAACACGACCCCAACGCCAACATCTTCGGTGTGCTCGACGCCGAGTACACCGACAAGGGCGGCAACGGCCAGCCCGCTCTGACCACCCACGACCAGCACATCGTCCAGCCCTCCCACCGGCAGGCCGAGCACTACGGCGGCTCGGCCGGAGTGGATGTCATCACGCACGGTCCGGCCCACGGCGGCAAGACCGTCGGGAACATCGACAACGGCGACTGGATCTCCTTCACCCCGTACGCCCTCGACAACGCCACCCAGTTCACCGCCCGGGTCTCCTCCGCGGGCGCCGGCGGCACGATCGAGGTACGCGCCGGATCCCCGACCGGCACCCTGCTCGGCACGGTGACCGTGCCGGTGACCGGAGACTGGGAGACCTTCCAGGACGTGACCACGAACCTGGCCAACCAGCCCGGCGGCACCACGCAGTTGTACCTCGTCTTCAAGGGCGGCGCCGGAGCGCTCTTCGACGTCGACGAGTTCTCCTTCACCACCTCCGACGGCGGCCCCCGCTCGGGTGCGGTCAAGGGTGTGAACGGCAAGTGCCTGGACGTCGATAGCGCCGGCACCGCTGATGGGACGAAGGTCCAGTTGTGGACCTGTAACAGTACGAGCGCGCAGGACTGGACCGTCGCTGCGGACGGCAGTGTTAGGGCGTTGGGCAAGTGTCTGGACGTCTCGGGCGGTGGCTCGGCCGACGGGACGAGGATCCAGTTGTGGACGTGCAACGGCAGCGGCGCGCAGAAGTGGGCCCCGCAGGGCGACGGCACTGTGCGCAACCCGCAGTCCGCCAAGTGCCTCGACGCGTCGGGCGGCACCTGGAACGACGGCACACCGGTCCACCTGTGGACCTGCCACACCGGCGCCAACCAGAAATGGACCCTTCCGTAGAAAGGAGGCGACTTCCCATGCGTAAGCAACTCACTGCGGTTCTCGGCCTGTTCACCGGCCTCGCGCTCTGTCTGGCCCCGCAGGCCACCGCCCTGCCCACCTCAGCCGATCAGCTTGCCGGCCCGGCCCGGCAGGCCGCACCTGCCGCTGCCCGCCCCGTGGCACAGGCGGCCGCCGACCCGGCGTACAAGATCCTGGTGTTCTCCCGGACCGCCGGATTCCGGCACTCCTCGATCGACGACGGCATCACGGCGCTGCAAACCCTCGACACCCAGAACAACTTCACCGTGGACGCGTCCGAGGACCCCCAGGTCTTCACCACCGGCAACCTCGGCCAGTACAAGGCGGTCGTCTTCCTCTCCACCACCGGTGACGTGCTCGGTGACGCCCAACAGACCGCCTTCGAGCAGTACATCAAGGGCGGCGGGGGCTACGTCGGCATCCACGCGGCCGCCGACACCGAATACGACTGGCCCTTCTACGCGGGCCTGGCCGGCGCCCTGTTCCACTCCCACCCGGCGATCCAACCCGCCACCGTGAAGGTGGAGGACCGGGCCCACGACGCCACCGCCCACCTCGGCGCCACCTGGCAGCGCACCGACGAGTGGTACAACTACCGCACCAACCCCCGCACCACCGCGCATGTGCTGGCCTCCCTGGACGAGTCCAGCTACACGGGCGGGAACATGTCCGGTGACCACCCCATCGCCTGGTGCAAGGACTACCAGGGCGGCCGGGCGTTCTACACCGGCGGCGGCCACACCGACGAGTCGTTCAGCGATGCCGCCTTCCGCCGTCACCTCCTCGGCGGCGTCCGCTGGGCCGCCGGCATGACCGACGCGGACTGCCGTCCCGAGACCGGCTACACCTCCCTGTTCGACGGCTCCTCCACCTCTGGTTGGAGGCAGGCGGGGCCGGGTGGTTTCACTTTCGCTGACGGCGGTCTTTCCTCGTATGGCGGTCTGGGTATGTTCTGGTACGCCGTGAAGGAGTTCACCGGGGTCTACTCCCTGAAGCTGGACTGGAGGATGGCCGGCGACGACAACTCTGGTGTCTTTCTCGGCTTTCCTGCTTCCGAGGACCCGTGGTCGGCTGTGGACAGCGGTTACGAGATCCAGATCGATGCCACTGACGCGGCGGACCGCACCACGGGTGCTGTGTACGGCTTCAGGTCCGCCGATCTTGCGGCACGGGACGCCGCGCTGAACCCGCCGGGGGAGTGGAACACGTTCGAACTCAAGGTCACCGGTGAACGGTTGGAGATCTTCCTCAACGGCGTCAAGGTCAACGACTTCACCAGCACCGACCCGGTCCGCAGTCTCCAGCAGGGCTACATCGGCATCCAGAACCACGGCGACGGCGACGACGTCACGTTCCGCAACATCCGGATCAAGCCGTCGGGCGACACGCCGCCCGGCCCCCGCTCGGGTGCGGTCAAGGGTGTGAACGGCAAGTGCCTGGACGTCGACAGCGCCGGCACCGCTGATGGGACGAAGGTCCAGTTGTGGACCTGTAACAGTACGAGCGCGCAGGACTGGACCGTCGCTGCGGACGGCAGTGTTAGGGCGTTGGGCAAGTGTCTGGACGTCTCGGGCGGTGGCTCGGCCGACGGGACGAAGATCCAGTTGTGGACGTGCAACGGCAGCGGCGCGCAGAAGTGGGCCCCGCAGGGCGACGGCACTGTGCGCAACCCGCAGTCCGCCAAGTGCCTCGACGCGTCCGGCAGCACCTGGAACGACGGCACACCGGTCCACCTGTGGAGCTGCCACACCGGCCCCAACCAGAAATGGACCCTTCCCTGACTCTGGCAGCCGTCACCTACGGGTGAGATGAGCGTGGGGGCGCGGCGCATGCTCCGCGACCCCCACCCTCGGTCGACGGCCCGGCGAGAAGCGAGGCCGTCGAGGCCGTCGCGCGCACGGCCCCGGTCAATACGCGGCAGCCGCACCGGCGCCCGCACAACGTGATCCGCCGGCACCGGGGCGTGTTCGGAATGCTCCGCCCGTTGACATGTACGCAATCTCGATGTCACGTTGAGAGCGCTCTCAATTCAGGTACGGACCAGTCTCCCCAGTGCCCCCCACACGGAGGTGGAGCGTGCTCAGGAAGCCAACTCGCCGGATCATGGCGCCCATGGTGGCGGCCGCGCTGCTCGGCGCCGTCCTCACGGTCCTCACACCGACTTCCGCCACCGCGGCGGTGCCCGCGACGATCCCCCTGAAGCTCACCAACAACTCCGGCCGCGGCGACGCGGTCTACGTCTACACCTTGGGCACTTTGCTGAGTACGGGGCAGCAGGGCTGGGCGGACGCGAGCGGCACGTTCCACGCCTGGCCGGCCGGCGGCAATCCGCCGGCGCCGGCGCCCGACGCGTCCATCGCGGGGCCGGCGAGCGGCCAGACCAAGACCATCCGGATACCGAAGTTCTCCGGCCGGATCTACTTCTCCTACGGCCACAAGCTCGTCTTCAAGCTGACCACGGGCGGCCTGGTGCAGCCCGCGGTCCAGAACCCGTCCGACCCGAACCGCAACATCTTCTTCAACTGGTCCGAGTACACCCTCAACGACTCCGGCCTGTGGATCAACAGCACCCAGGTGGACATGTTCTCCGCGCCCTACGCGGTCGGCGTGCAGCGCGCGGACGGGAGCACGCTCTCCACCGGCCACCTCAAGCCGGGCGGCTACAACGGGTTCTACAACTCGCTGCGCAGCCAGGCGGGTGGCTGGGCGAACCTGATCCAGACCCGCTCCGACGGCACCGTCCTGCGTGCGCTCTCGCCCACCTACGGGCTGGAGACGGGAGCGCTGCCCGCGTCCGTGATGGACGACTACATCAACCGCGTATGGCAGAAGTACACGACGACCAACCTGACGGTCACCCCCTTCACCGACCAGCCGAACACCAAGTACTTCGGCCGGGTGTCGGGCAACGTCATGAACTTCACGAACAGTTCAGGGGCCGTCGTGACCAGCTTCCACAAGCCGGACGCGGCCAGCGTCTTCGGCTGCTACCGAAACCTCGACGCGCCCAACGACCAGGTGCGCGGCCCCATTTCACGCACTCTGTGCGCGGGCTTCAACCGCTCCACCCTCCTGGTCAACCCCAACCAGCCGGACACCGCAACCGCGAACTTCTATCTTGACTCGGTGACCAACCAGTATGCGAAGAAGATCCATGCGCAGATGGCGGACGGCAAGGCCTACGCCTTCGCCTTCGACGACGTCGGCAATCAGGAGTCCCTCGTCCACGACGGCAACCCGCAACAGGCTTACCTGACACTGGACCCCCTCAACTGACGGATCCGGTCGACGACGTGGTGTCTTGCCTCGCACTGCGGGGTGAGGCACCGTGGCGTTTGCCGCAACTAAGCACAGCGGAGCGGGGATCGGCTTTTGGTGTCAGTGGGTCCTGGCACGATCGCGGTCATGAATTTTTCGCTTCAGCAGGAGCTCGTTCTTCGAACGGCTCAAAGGCATGGCGTCCCAGGGCCGGTAGCCCTGGAGATGCTCCGCGGTTCTCGGCCGTGTCTGCACCTGGTCTCCTTCCGGAGTCTGACGCCTGCCCAGCAGGAAGGGGCCCGTCCGGCCGCGCGCACAGGAGGTCTTCCCGCCCTGCCTCACGGCGTGGACTGGCCCGACGGACGCGAACCGCTGGTCCTGACTGTCGACTGCGCGGCTCTTTCTCGTGAGGCCCTGGACATCGAACTGCCGCGCGGGGGAAGCCTGCTGTTCTTCACCGAGATCGAGTACGCGCCGCAGTCACCGGTGGTGCTCCACATTCCCACCGGTGCGCGGACCACGGAACGCTCGGCGGCGTATGAACTCGAGGGCGAGCCGGTACAGGCCAGGGTCTATCAGCCGGACGTCCTGTACCCGGTGCCGGGACTGACGCCGGCGCCCGATTGGCGCGACGCCCCCGCGGCCGGCGCGTTCCTGGACGGCGGCGCGGACCGGGATGACATCCTGGACGCTTTCGAGGACGCCGCGCGGACAGCGGCAGCGGGCGGCGCCTCGCACGGAGTCGCCGTCCAGCTGGGCGGTTTCTCCAGCCCTTGGCAGTCGGCGCCGGACGAGGGCGATCTGGTTCTCCTGGCACAGATACACGGTCAGTCGATCGACCTCGACGTCTACACCCAGACACTGATCGTCGGCTCCCGGGAGGACATCGCCAAGTGCCGGTACGAAGCCCTGGAGTTCGAGCAACAGGTCTGAGCAGCCACCAGCCTGCCGCCGCGCGCCGAGGGCGCCATGGCCTGCCTGATGCCTGCACTACCGCACCCGCACCCGCACCGAGCACGCACGCAACCCTGCCTGAGCCGCCGGCTGGGTGTGCAGTGGGACGGTGGTGGAGTCGATGAGGCGGGTGCGGGCGGGCCGGCTGAGAGTCATGAGGAGCTGGTGGACCCGTAGGTCGCCGGTGGGGTGGACGAGCGGGCCGTCGGGGCGGCGTGCGCCGAGGCGGAGGGCCTCGCAGGCGTCCTGGCAGGAGTGGTGGTGCAGGGCGCCGATGGTGGTGGGCGGCTCGCCGGTGCCGGCGCGGGCGGCGAGCCCGTCCCGGGGCGGCGATCGCGTCGATGACCTCGGCAGCACCCCGGGCCGGCTGAGGAAGAGCGCCCCGGACAGCGGCTGTCCGCCTCCCGCGAGGGCCGTCTGCTCACCGCCTTGGCGGTCCCGTGAGATGCGGGGCATGACCTCGAAGATCGGCTCCACGGGCGGCGAGGGGGCCGGGGTCATCGACATCTCGGCTCTCGCCACCGCCACCGCCACCGCCACCGCCACCGCCTCCGACACGACGTCGGCAGCCGGCCCGGGAAGGTCCGCTACGCCGATCTGACCTGGGCGCTGAGGCTTCGTGAGCATTCTCAGAGACGGCGCTCCAGAGCGTGTTGTGACGCAAGCCCCTGACCGCCCTCTTGGCCGTGTGAAGATCGACGACGGGATCGGAGGGTACCTGGTGGATGGGACGGCCGCCGCTGCTGAGCGACTTTGAGCTCGTGGGCCCTGCCGTGGCGCAAGCCCCCCTGCTCCGCGGGTACAGGTCCGTGTACGCGTCTACGCCCTCCCGCCCGCCGGGCTGCTCGGATCGCCGCGGCGGCCACCCTGGCTGGGGGTTCTGTCCGGCAGGCTCAGGGGTAGAGGCCGGCCCGGAAGGTGTACGAGACGAGTTGTGCTCGATCACGTGCGCCGACCTTTGTCATGGCCCGCACCGCATGCGTCTTCACGGTGAACGGCGACACGGACATCAGGGCGGCGATCTCGTCGTTGCCGAGTCCGCTTGCCACGAGAACGACCACATCCCGCTCCCTGGGGGTCAGGGCGTCGAAGCGTCGCAGCAGTTCCCGGTCGATCACCGGGGGCGGACTGTCGCTCATGTGACCGATGAGTGCGGCCGTCGCGGCGGCGGACAGCGCACCGCCACCACCGACGACCTCGGTGATTCCGGCGACGAGTTCAGCGGGGCTCACGGTCTTGCTCAGGAATCCGTTGGCGCCCGCGCGCAGGGCGGCGAGAACGATGTCGTCCTGGTCGAATGTGGTCAGCACGATCACTCGGGTCTTCTCGGGCGGGTGCTCCTCGCGGATCCGGCGGGTGGCTTCGACGCCGTCGATGCCGGGCATCCGGATGTCCATCAGGACCAGGTCGACGGGGTGGTCCCGGAGGAAGGGGACGACCTGAAGCCCGTCGGAGAGATCACCCGCGACAACGAGACCCGGGTCGAGCCGAAGCATCGCCCGGATCCCGGCCCTGATGTCGTCCTGGTCGTCGACGATCAGAATCCGCGTCATCGGACGACGGCTCCCAGGGGGCTGAACTGCGCATGGACCCGGAATCGCCCGTCGTGACTGTCGATCATCAGCCGCCCGCTGGAGGACTCGACGCGTTCGCGCATCCCCACGAGTCCGAGTCCGCTGCCCGAGTCGGAGCCGCGGGGTGAATGACCGACGCGGTTCTCCACGGTGACGCAGATCCTGCCGTCGCGCTCGCGCACCTCCACCGTTGCCGTCCCCTCTCCGTGCCGGTAGGCATTCGTGAGTGCTTCCTGCACGACCCGGTAGACCGTCACACCGACGCTGGGCTCGACGAAACCGGCGGGGAGATCGATGGAGGCCCGGATGTCCAGGCCGACGCTTTCGAAGGAGGCGACAAGTCCTTCCAGACCGCTGAGCGCCGGGGTCGGCCGGAGCGCCTCGTCGCCACCGGCGTCGTCCCCGAGGCGGAGGAGCGCGAGGATGCGTTGCGTCTCGACGACGACGGTGCGGGCGCTGGACCGGGCCGATACGAGGGCCTGCCGGCAGGACTCGGCGTCGTCGGGCAGTCCGATTTCCGCGGCACCGAGATGCAGGCTCAGCATCGCGACCTGGTGGCCGATGACGTCGTGGAGGTCCCGGGCGATGCGCAGCCGTTCTTCGGTCACTCGTCGGGTGGCTTCCATCTCGCGGGTGGCGATGGCGCTTTCGGCCCGTTCCTCCAGAGTCCACCAGTGGTCTCGGTGGATGCGGAGCGCGGCCCCTGTCGCCCCTCCAGCCATGGCTGAGAAGAGGGCGGCGGCTCCCACGACCGCGCCGCCACGGAAACCGCCCACCGTCATGAACGCTCCCAGGAAGAACGCCGCCACGATGCCGGTCGCGGCCAGCGGCTGCTTCCCCCTGAGGGTGGCCGAGAACAGGACGAGCACCGCCATCATCCACACCGACAGGGGGTCGTGGCCCACCGCTGTGACGGCGAAGGACGCCGCGCTCGTCACGACCAGTCCTGCCCACGGCTTCCACCATGAGAGGGCGACACCGCTGCCGGCGAGGAGCACGGAGAGGGCTGTCGGCCAGTCCGAGCCTCTCAGTATCACGGCCACGATCTGACCGGTGAACACCAGCGCGGCCACTGAATAGGCGACTCGGTGCAGCACCTCGGGACGGCGGACCCACAGCGGTGCCGCGGGCCCGTCCTGACTGTTGTGAGCCTTGGCCATGAGCTGATTCTCGTTCACGTGTGCCGCGGCCGTGTACTTCGAACGATGTAGACGGCGAGGCTGCTTCGGTCGATGAAGACGGCAGAACTCAGTCCATCGAAGTGGATGGCAGAACTACTTCGTTCGAAGTACACGGCCCCTGCCGAGGCCGCTGAGACTCCTCCTCGAGGCGACCGTCTCACACCGTTCACGATCACAACGGGACACCCTATGACCCAGACCACCGTCACTTCGGCAGCTTCGACGACGGCCGCGACGACGCCCTCCGGGCTCCGATCGCTCCACCTGATCCGAGTCGTCTTCTCCCTGATCTGGGTGGCACTGGTCTTCACGACCTCCGCCTCGCTCGTCTCGACGGACAGGCCCACAGTGATCGCGGCCGTGCTGCTCATCGTCTACCCCCTGTGGGACGCCATCGCCACGCTCATCGAGCGTCGCCTGGCCGGCACCGGCTCCACGAACCGCGTCAGCACCATCAACATGGCTCTCGGTCTCGCCACCACCCTCGCAATGATCATCGCTGTCTTCTCCACCATCGGTACGGCCCTTCTCGTGTTCGGCGTCTGGGCCCTGTTTGCTGGAGCGATCCAGCTTGTCGTAGCGATCCGACGCCGGCGCACCGTCGGCGCCCAGTGGCCCATGGTCATCAGCGGCGGACAGTCCGTCCTCGCCGGTGCCACCGTCGCTGCCATGTCCGCCTCGGCGACGAGCAGCCTGTCCACCCTCGCCGGATACTCGGCCTTCGGTGCCTTCTGGTTCCTTGTCTCTGTCATCGCCCTGAGCATGCGCAGCCGACGCGAAAAGCGTTGACCACCGCCACGTCGCAGCCACCGCCTGTCCCGCAGGCGCGGCGCCTTCAACAGAAGTACGACCTCCTGGGGAGAGACATGACCATCGACCTTCAGCTGAATAACGGAAGCACGAGACCCAGAGCCCACCCGACAAAACCACCGCCGCAGTCGCGACCGCGCTCTCAGAGGGTGTCTCGCCGTCAGCGGGTCGGTCGGGATGTGGCGGGAGCACAAACTCAACAGGGACCAGGAGAAGCCGTAAAGACCGTTGCCTGAACCACACGACAAGGCAGAGGGCCTTCACCGTCCCGCGTGAGGGCCTTGTCTCCGGTGAACTCCCGCACCTCGCTGCCGCGGTACGGCGTGCCCTGCCGGCTTCTTTTTCTGTCCCGGAGCGCAGCAGGCGGTCGCCGCCCGGTGTCCGCTCCGCAGCCCGTGCTTCACCCCACGTCCCGCCGGATGGGCGCGTGCGTGACCGGTTCGCCGCTGCGTTGCGCGAAATCATCCCGTTCGCGTACCTCACGCAGAGTCCGGGGGCGGTATCCAGGCCCGCCGCAGCAGCTCTTGTGAAACCCCACGCCGGCGCCCCGCACTCGACGCATCGGGAACTTGCGTGGGCGAGGTCGTGTGCGTGGCGGTGGCTCCGGGGCGGCGCGCAGGCATGAATCGGTTGGCTGGCTTCCAGTGGCCGTCTCTGGGCTGACCTCATGGCCCATGCGAAGACCTCGTACGTCTGCCTGTCCTGCCGGGTCTCCTGCAAGCAGCCGTACGACAGAACGAGGCAGCGCCTCTGCCCGCGCTGCGCGGAGCCGATGATCCATGCCGGTTCGGCGTTCGCCGCGCCCCGGCAGCGAGACGTCGCCGCGTGGCGAGCCCTCACGGTCCTGTTCAACGCAGGTGTGGGCTTCCACAAGAGTTGCTGCGGTGGACCCGGGTACCGCCCTCGAACCCTGCGCGAGGTGCGTGAACGGTTGACGCATGCACGGCGTAGTGGCGAGCCGGTTGCGAAGGCACTCACTCGACGGGATGTTCCCTGACAGCGCGCTGACCGTGAAAACCCCAGCCGGTCAACTCGGCTGCTCACTGGTCAACTGAAGGCGCTCAGCGACCTGCCGGTGCTGTGCACCCGTCCGGCGTGAAGTTCAGTAGTCGAGGTCGAGGTAGTCGATGTCGTTGAGGGTGACGTCGGAGAGGCCTTGGGCGCGGCTGCCGCTGTCCTGGAAGTAGATCTCTTTGAGTCCTTCGGCGATGATCTGGCGCATCTGCTGGTCGCCGGCCCCGGTGTGGCGGGCGTCGAACAGGCGCTGCGCGTACGCCGGGGGGAGGTGGACGGTCAGGCGGCGGAAGCGTCCGTCGTCGGTGGTCCCGACGGGTGCGGTGTACCCGAAGCGGGCCCGTGTCTCGACGGTGATCCCGGTCGTGGTGGCGGCCTGTTTCTGCCGGCGTCTGCGGACCTGGGGCTGCCACCGCTTGCGTACGGCGTCCTCGATCCTGGCGGCGATGTCGGGGCGGGCGTGTTTGCGGGCGCCGCGCCGGTAGCGGTTGACGGAGTCGGCGGTGACGCCGATCTCGCGGGCGACGGCCTTGGCGCTGCCCAGCTGCCGGATCAGGTAGCCGATCTGCCCTTTGAGGGTTTTCGGCGGCTGGCGGGTGAACGCTTCCCGGTCGGCGCGTTCGATGGCGTCGTCGATCTCTCCGGCCACAGCGCCTACTCTCCTTCGTCCAGGACGGCGTCGCCGCCCTTGATGTGGCGGGCGGGGTTGTAGCCCTGCTCCATGAGGTCGACCGCCCACAGCATCGACTGCACGCCCTCCAGCTTCGCCAGGCCCGGGGTGGGCCCGAGGCGGAAGCCGCCGGGCTGGGGCTTGCCGGAGGCGGCATACGGCAGGAAGGCGAGCGGGCTGTCGCCGGGGGAGGGGTAGACGACGCAGTCGGAGAGTACGGCCAGCGGATACAGGCCGGTCATGGTGGCCATGTTGCGCAGTTTGCGGTGCATGTTGATGCGGGCCTTGGAGATGACGGCGGCGCGGATGTCGGGTCGCCAGGTCGGCCGCTCAAGGGCCGGCCACCGTTCGCCCTCCTTGTACTTCCTGCCCTGGGGGCGTTCGCGGAGCTTGCCGATGCCGCCCTTCACTGTGGCCTTGATCGCAGCCAGGACGGCCGCCATGGCCGGGTCGGCGTCCTTGTGCCGCTCCATCGCCGCCAGAAACTCCACGTCCGTGAGCTCCTTGGTGACGCCGAGGTCGGCGAGGGTGTCGACGTAGGCGGCCTTGAGGCGGTCGTGCCAGGGGTCCAGGTAGGCGCCGGTCTCGCGCCGCAGGTACCCCTCCAACGGGGTGACGTTGTAGCCGAGTTCCTGGGCGTAGGCGACGGTGTGGGTCTGGTACCAGGCAGGCCCGGTCGGCCGGGTGCCGTCCGGGGTGAACGGGGAGGGCAGCCGCGGGTCGACCTCGACGTGGGACAGGTCGACCAGCCAGGAGCCGGGGATCTTCGGGTTGAACACCGGGCCAACGAAGTGGTCGGGCGCGGACAGGCCGACCACCAGACGGGCCGCGGCGGCGAGGAACGCGGTATTCAGGTCCAGGCCCACCGCGTACGGCAAAGTGCACTCCTCATCGCTCAGCAGGCTGACGTCGCGCACCCACTGATACGCCTCCTCGTTCAGGAACCCGCCGCTCCAGCCGCTGTCGACGACCACGGGGTGCTCGGGGGTGGCCTCCGGCGGCGCCGGATCCAGCGGCTCCGTGCCCAGCGAGCCGGGGTTGTGGCCGGGCACCCAGTTCCCCGTCTGCGGGTCCTGCACCGCCCGGGTGGGCGGGCGCAGCGCGGTCATCAGCTCCAGCCCGGACACGGCCGTCGAGCCGCGCGGGGTGATGACCCGCTGCGCGTACACACCCAGGACGCGCGCGACGTCGGCCGGCTCCATCTCCGCCACCCCGGGCCAGGACCGCTCATCGAGGGCGCCCCACGACAGGACCGCGAGCTGCACACACTGCCGCTCACGCCCCTGAATTTTGCGGTAGATCCTTGCCCACGGGCCGAACCCGCGCTGGGTGAGCCGCCACTTCGCCTTCACCACCTGCTGGACCACCGGATGATCCTCCGGCAGCCGAAGGGAGCGCCGCTGCTCATGCCCCTCCAGACGCTCCGGAAGCCCGAGCTTCACGGCAGCCGCCGCGGTGAGCACGATCAGCGGGTCGCTGTCCTTGCCGTTGCGGTGCAGACGCGGCGCACCGAGCCCGGAGGCGCGCAGCGTCCACTCCACCAGCTCCACCACGCTTGCCGCGGGGCAGTCGAGCACGATGCCGTCCAGGCCGTACGCGCAGCCGTCACCGTCCAGTACGGCGAGCGGCCCGTGCGGGAACCGCGGATCGGCTGCAGGCCTCGCAGAGGCCGGGCGCCGCGACGTCGCGGCGGACCGGGTGGCGGGACGCGCCGGCCCCGCACCTGAAACGTCGACAGGCTGCGGGGCGTCTGCCCTCGCCGCCTCGGACGCGGCCGGTTCAGCAGACGCCGCCGGTGCTGTCGCGACAGCCGAGACCGCCGGGGCTGCACCGGGGGCGGGGTACTTCGCCGCCCACCCGTTCAGCAGCCGCTGGTAGGCGTCCAGGCGCGGTGACTTCGGCTCGCTGCGGCCGTTCTCCCAGTTCTTCACCGACTGGGTCGTGGTCTTCAGCGCGGTGGCGAGACGGGCCTGGGTGATTCCGGCGGCCTCCCGCAGCCGGGCACGCTCCGCCGGTGGCGGCAGGTGCGGCTCCTCGTTCAGCAGAGCGTCGACGGACGCGAACAGCTCTTCCTCAGATGCCATGCCCTGCCACCTTCACCTCAGGACCGGTATTGCTTAACCACAAACTTATCCCATTCCTTATCCCCAAGGGCCCATTTCAGCCCCAGCGCGTCCAGTGCGGTCGAGTGGGTCCACGGTGCGCTTCGCGCGGTGTGCTTACGGTCGTCGGGGGAGGGGAAGCGTGATCTCCATGACGAGCGTGATGCAGCACTACGGCCTGCTGTGGACCGACCCGGACGGCGCCCCGCAGGCGTCGGCCGGCGGGTACGACAAACGCTCCGCGAAGCGTCGCCGTACCGAACTCAAGGCCGTGGGCTGTACCCGTGTCGAGATCGTGCCGGTCAGGCCGGGTGAGGTTCCCGAGCCGGTTTCCTGAGCAAAGCGGGACGAGGTGCACCAGCCGTATCCCGTTCAGCAGCGCCTGAAGGCCCGTGCAGCGCGTCGACCGGCCACTGACCCGACCCTTCAGTCGAACAGGCCGAGGTCCGTGAGCAGCTGGCGGCGTGTATCGGGCAGCGAGTCTCGCCTGCTGCGCATGTTGCTGCGCCATACCCCGAGTCGGACTGCGGTGCCGTCCTCGAGCCGCTCTACGTGCCCCCGTGGGACGGTCACGGAGCCCGTGCGGGTCTTGTACTGCGTAAGGGCCGCAACGCCGCGCTCGAAGGCGCTCAGAGGCGCCGTGGACGGTTTCGCGGGCGCTTCCGGCTCGGGGGCGATTGGCGTGATGCCGAGCCGCTGCAAGCGTTCGCGCTGCCCGTCGTGAAGGGCCTGCCAGACCTGGGGCTTGCGCTGCTTGGCCAGCCATTTCCCGATGTCCATGCCGTGGACCGTGAACCCGGGCAGCACCTCGGTCTCACCAGCCTGTCCGTCTTCGTCGGCCACGAGCTCGCGCAGGGCGGCGTAGTGGCGTTGCCAGTCCGCCGGCCATTGCGGGTTCCAGTCGGGGTCGATCTCCTTGAGCGCGGTCTCCCACTCTGGGTGCCCGTCCAGCGCGCCCGCGCGGCGCAGGTTGCTCAGCCACTGCCCTACCGGCCGGTCCAGCATCCCTGCGGACCTGGGAGCGCAGAGGGTCCAGTGGTCTTCGTAGTACGCCTTTGCAGCCTCCAGATTCTCCTGGAAGCGCTCGTCAGCAACGCTCCAGACCATGCCGAGCTGCTCGAGCCGGCGGGCACGCAGCCCGCTCATCTCCCCAGCCGAGAAGGCCCGCCGCTGCTCTGCCACCCATTGCCCAAGCGGTGTCGCGCCTTCGCGGTGTCCGTAAGGCACGCGGGCGTTCCCGACCCGCTCGACGTATGTCTTCAGTTTTGCCCATCCGCGGGCCCAGTCCTGGCGCTCGGTGTCGATGACGTTGAAGGAGACCCAGTCCGCGACCATCACTGGATCGCGTGGGGCGGCAAAACGGAGCAGGAGACGGGATTCGGCTTCGCCTTCCTCAGGCGCGACACCGATGTTCACGGATGGTTGGGCGACGTCCTTCTGAGGCTCCTGGGGAATGGCGAGCAACTCGACGGCTTCTTCATCGTGAGCCCGCAGTCCTTCCAGGACTTTCACCAGGGGCCGGTAGGAGCCGGAGGTGAACATGTCCTCAGGCTGCTCTCCCGGCTGGAGGAAGACCGGCACGATCAGGGAGGCGAGCTTGCCTTCCCCGGGCTTCTGTCGGAGTGCCCGGCCGATGGCTTGAACGATGTCGTGCGGCGCTCCCTTGGGGTCCAGGAGGGCCACTGAATCCACCACGCGGATGTCGACACCCTCGCCCAGGACCCGGCAGTTCGAGAGCACAGCCCGCTGCGCCGTCGACCCGAACGAGCCGAGGACCTCCCGCCGGTACTCGGGGACGTGCTCGCCGCACAGCCAGTCGGCCCAGATCCGCTTCGGGTAGGTCTCGGGCTGATCCGCGTGCAGCTTCGCAGCCACCCGATCCAGGCCCTCCGCGTACGCCTGCGCCTCGATGGTCCGATGGTGGAAGGTGATGCATGTCGACAAACCGTGCTCAGCCATCGTGTGCAGCAAAGCGGCCTGGAGCGCCCCAAGGCGCTGCCCGCGCACCTCTTCCGTGTGCCGCTCCTCGCCCATCAGCCGCTCGGGCGTGACGACCGGGTCCTTCAGCTCCAGGACAATGATCTGGTACCGCGCCAACAGGCCCCGGGAGACGGCCGACGCCAAGCTGAGCTTGTACAAGACGGGCCCGAAGACCTTCTCGTCGTCCATGGATGCCGCCATCTCCCGCGGCAGCGGATCCCGCACCCCCTCAGCAACCTCCCGGCTGAGCCGCTCCTCCCAGATCCGCGGCGTCGCCGTCAGATACAGCCGCCGACAGGCCGGGATGACACTCTGGTCGTGGATGCCCGCCCACGCCTTACCCATCGAGCCACTTGTCCGGTGCGCCTCATCAACCACCGCCAGGTCTAGCGGATCAAGCTTCTGCCCGTAGACACCCTCGAACGCCTCCGCCAGAACACCCAAGCTGGCGTACGTCGCATAGATGGTCACCGGCCCGGAGCCGTGCCACAGCGCCAACTGGACCGGATTCGTCGTAGAGCGCACCCTCAACGACCACAGCTCCGGATCGTCCTGGAGCGAACACACCGCCACCGCCGGCCCCTTGTGCCCGACCTCATGCCACGCCCG